>JBKOZH010000116.1:0-8698 GCA_046725765.1 Candidatus Methylomirabilota bacterium
CCTTGGCGTAGTTCTCCGCCAGCATGTCGACCACGGCGCGGAATGCGGGACCGTCCTTGAGCAGCGTGGTGATGTCCTTGAACAGGATCCCCTCGGTCGGGAAATCCTTGATGTCGCGAATCTTCGCGCGCAGCGCGGCGATGTCCATGCCGGCGCCCATGGTAATGGACGCTTGGCGACCCCCGCAAGAACAAGACGAGGCCACTACGGGGCTGTTCCTGCGCCGCCGTTAGGCGGAGTTAGTCGGCGGGGTCGAGACGGGCGATCGCATCCGGCAACGCGGCCAGGCTGCGCACGATGCCGTCGGGCCGCTGCGCGCCGGGGGCCGTGACGGCACGGCTCGTCACCTGCACGACGCGCATGCCGGCGGCGTGGCCACCCTCGACGTCGAGAATCGGATCGTCGCCGACGTGGATCGAGCGCTCGGGCTCGGCCCCGAGCGCGCGCAGTGCGCCCAGGAAGATCGCCGGGTCGGGCTTGCGGACACCCGTCTCGTCCGAGAACACGGTGTGCGCGAAGCACGGGAGCAGCTCGTAGCGCGCCAGCACCTGCCGCAGCATCGCGCCCGGCGTCCGCATGGTGTTGGAGACGACGGCAAGCATGTAGCCACGATCGCCGAGCGCGCGCAGCGCCTTCAGCGCGCCCTCGTCAACGGCCGGCGGCACCATGAGAATTGGCCGTGCGTAGGCGTCGACGAGCGCTCGCAGCACGTCGCCGTCGAGCCGCGTCGGAAGCTCGCGGTCGACCGCCCCGAGAATCGCGCGCACGTGCTCGGCGACCGGCACGTCACGGTGCGTGGCCCACACCCGGCCCAGGTACGAAGCGGACGCTTCGTACGCACGATCCAGCGCCGACGCCGAGACGCGGATACCGGCGCCCGCCAGAATCGTCTCGAACTCTTTCATGCGGCGGATCTTGTAGCGGTTGTCGCTCGCGGGGGGATCGACCAGCAGCGTGCCCCAGAAGTCGACGGTGATCGCGCGGACGCTCACCGCGCCTCGGCGGCGAACCGCGGCGGGCGCTTTTCGAGGAACGCCGCTGCGCCCTCGCGCGGCTCGGCGCCTGCGTAGCACGCGGCGAACGCGTCGACGCCCGCGCGCACGGCCGACGGCAGGTCGCTTTCCCGCCAGCGGATCATCAGCGCCTTCTGCGCGCGCACTGCGCCCGGCGCGCAGGCGAGGATCGACTCGAGCATTTCGTCGACCGCGCGCGGGAGCGCGGTCGGCTCGACCACGCGGTTCACGAGTCCCCACGTGAGCGCGCGCGCCGCATCCACGCGCGCACCAAGCAGCAGCATCTCCGCGGCGCGGCCGGGCCCGATCAGCGGCGGCAGCAGCGCCGCCTGGATCACGGACGGTACGCCCACGCGCACCTCGGGCAGCCCGAAGGATGCGTCGGCGGTGACGACGCGCAGGTCGCACGCGAGCGCCAGCTCGAAGCCCGCGCCGAGACACGCGCCGTGCACGGCGGCGACCACGGGGAACGGCGCCCGGTGGACCGCGTCGATCGCCGCGCAGAGATCGGAGATGAGCGTACGCGCGGAGACAGCGTCGAGGCCGTGCAGCACGTGCACGTCCATGCCGGCGGTGAACGCACGGCCGCGGCCGGCCAGCACGGCGGCACGGATCGAGACGTCGGGCGCGAGCGCGTCGAACGTCGTGCGCAGCGCCGCGATGAGGCCAGGCTCGAAGAGGTTGAGCGGCGGTCGGTCGAGCGTGCACCAGACGACGTCGCCGCGCCGCTCGACGGCGACTGCCGTGCTCGGCGGCATCAGTATCGCCGCATCGTCGGGTCGACCGTGCGGGCCCAAGCGTCCAGCCCACCGGCAAGATTCTTCACATTCTTGAACCCGTGGTGTTCGCGCAGATACTGCGCGACGGCGGCGCTGCGCACCCCCTGATGGCAGTAGACGACAATCTCGTCGTCGGGGTTGAGCTCGTCGGTGCGCAACTCGATCTCTTCGATTGGAATGTGGACGGCGTTCTCAAGCCGGCAGAGCTTCGTCTCCCAGTCCTGGCGGACGTCGAGCAGCAGCGGACGGTCGTTGCGGTCCAGCCGCGCCTTCAGCGCCGCAGGAGCGATCTCGGTCTGGGCCGCCATCAGCGCGGCGCGCGCCGGCCGACGAGGAACTCGGCCAGCCAGCCGTTGACGACGGGAGCGTGCTCGATGTGTGGGAAATGTCCGCAGGCGTCGAGCCAGCGTACCGTCGCCCGCCCGAACGCGTCGGCCATCTCCGCGCAGTGTGCGGCAGGAATCGCCCCGTCCTGCCGGCCGTGCACGAAGAGCACGGGGAGATCGAGCGTGGCGATGGCGCGCCGATAATCGGCGCGGCGCTGGCCGAAATCCGCGGTGAGCGCGCGCACCGTCGCCAGCCACGCCGCGCGCGCCGGAGAGCTCGTGCGGACCGCGTAGTCCCAGCCGACCAGGAACGCAACCTCGTCCGCGGCCGGCGCGTGGAAGCATTTCGCGATGGCCGCGCGATAGAGCGGCGCACAGCCACAGAGGGCGAGCGCTTCGCCGAGCGCGGGCGCGGTCATGACCCGCGCGCGCCAGCCGGGTCGCCAGCCGAATCCGGGCATACAACTGGCGAGCAGCGCGAGCCGCTCCACGCGTGCCGGGTGTGTGAGCGCGTAGGTCACGGAGACGGCAGCGCCGAGTGAGTGCCCGACGAGCGAGGCGTGCGTAACACCGACTGCGTCGAGGAACCCGTGCAGCGCGCGCGCGAAGAAAGCGAGCGAATACCCGGCGGGCGGCTTGCCCGAGCGCCCAAAGCCGGGAAGGTCGACGGCGTACACCGTCGCCCGCGCCGCCAATGGGCCGATGTTGTGACGCCAGGATTCCGCGAAGCCGCCGAGGCCGTGCACCAGCACGACGGCGGGACCGCGACCTTCCACGAGGTAATTCAGCGCGAGCCCGTCGACTTCGCCGCCCCGCAGCCTCAGTTCCGGCATGGGGCTAGGATTCTACCAGACCGTCTCCGTCGACGAGGCGACCGAGGTCCGCGCGGAATGGAAACACGCTGAACACGCCGCCGGTGTGCACGAAGCAGACGCGGCGCCCGAGCCCGCGCGGCGTCCGGCGAAGCGTGTCGAGCAGGCCACCGAAGGCCTTCGCCGTGTACACGGGGTCGAGCACGATTCCCTCGAGCCGCGCGAGCTTGAGCATGATGTCGAGCTCTTCGCGGCGAACGGCGCTGCGGCCGACGCCCTGATACCCGTCGAGCAACCGCACCTCGGCCGGCGGCCGCACGCCGAGGCCGAAGCGGCTGCGCGCGTGGTCCATCACCTCGGCGACGTAGGCGCGCACGCGCGCAGCTTCCCACGCGATCGGGATGCCGACGATGTCGCCGCGCAGTCCCGCCGTCTGCGTAGCCATGAGCAGACCGGCCTGGCTGCCGCCGCTGAAGTTGGTGATGGCGATCGTGTCGAACTCAGGCGCGCCGTGGCGCGCCTGCTGCGCGAGCTCCTGCCCGCACGCGAGGTAGCCGAGCGCGCCGACCACGGTGGCGCCGCTCTCGGGGATCACGTAGGGCGTCCGGCCCGCCGCGCGCTCGCGCGCCGCGAGGTCGTGCATCGTCTCGTCGATCTTGTCCCACTCGGCGTCGCTGCAGTACTTGATCTCGGCGCCGAGCAGGCGGTCGAGCAAGAGGTTGCCGTCGTATTCGGCCGGGCGCGCACCCTTCAGCGCGAGCACCGCGCGCAGACCGAGCCGCGCACACACGGCGGCCACGCACCGGCAACAATTGGACTGCAGCGTGCCGCACGTGATGAGCGTGTCGGCCTTCTGCGCGAGCGCCTCGCCGATGAGGAACTCGAGCTTCCGGATCTTGTTGCCCGTCTCTAGCAGGCCAGTAAGGTCGTCGCGCTTGATCCACAGCTCGATGCCGAGCTCGGCGGACAGCCGCTCGAGCTTCAGCAGCGGCGTCGGCGCATACGCGAGCTCGACGCGCGGAATCGGGGGGGCCGATGTGGCCATCGTCGTCACTATCTCAGTTAAAGCGGCCGCCTGGCAAATCTCAGTTAAACAGGTCGCCGGGCAAGGGATGATGCGGCTGGCCGAGCAGGCGCTTGAGCATCAGCGCGTTGCGCACCGGATAGTCGCGATTGTTGTTGTTGAACGAGATGTAGACTTGCTCGGCCTCGCCGGCCGCCTCGTCGATTTCCGGCGTCAGCTCGCGCAGCTCCGCCTCGCTGTAGAAGTAGTCGTACTTCTCGCGCACGGTCGGCTCCTCGCCGCGCACCTGCCGTAGCCAGCCCTCGGCGTTCCGCCCGTGCAGGCGGAACACGGCGACCGGCGCCGTCAAGTCGGTGACGCGCGGCACCGCCGCCGTCGTCGGCGGCGCATCCACCACGACGCTCGCGACGCGGGCCCGCCGCAGCGCGCTCAGCGTCTGATGCGCGTGGTCGGGCAGCCACGAGCGATGGCGGAACTCGACGGCCACCGTCCAGCCCGGCAGCCGCGCCGGCAGCGACGCGAGGTACTCAAGTCGCGTGTCGTCGTAGCGCACCCACGGTGCCAGCTGGAACAGCACGTACCCCAGCTTGCCGGCCTCGGCGAGCGGCGCCAGGGCCGCGCGGAACAGGCGGAAGGCCTCATCGAGCGCTTCGGGTGGAAACTCGCCGGCGTCGATCTCGTCGCGGTGCGTGCGGCGCGCGCGCGGCGAGATGAGCCGCACCAGGTCGGCGGGGACCGACTGCGCGCGCGGATGATGGCCGGTCATCAGCGACCACGCCTTGACGTGGAACACGAACCCCGGCGGCGTGCGCTCGGCCCAGCGCCGCACGGTGAGCACGTCCGGAATCGCGTAGTACGACGAGTTGACCTCGACCACGTCGAAGACCGAGGCGTAATAGCGCAGGCGCGCCTCCGACGACATCGACACCCGGGGGTAGAACGCGCGCGACTCGATGAGCGCGGGGTCGGCCCACGCGCAGATGCCAACCCGGATGGGCGCGGTCAGACGATCTTCTCGTACACCCCGGGCGGGATCACGCGATAGACGCGGATCGGCTGCGAGACGTTCTTGAACGTCTGCTCGCCAAGCGTCTCGAGCACGAAGTGCTGGCGGATCCGCTCGGCGGTGGCGGGCCCGACGACGATGTCACCACCCTGGGCGAAGGCGGCGAAGCGCGCGGCGACGTTGGTCGTGGAACCGCTCGCGGTGAACGTCCACCGCTGTCCGGCGCCGCCGCCGAGCTTCGTGGCGCCGACGAGCGCTTCGCCGGTGTTGATGCCCATGTGCAGCGATACCGGAGGAAAGACGCCGCCGTATTCCTCATTGAGCGCCGCCGTGCGCTGCCGGATGGCGAAGGCGGCGCGCGTGGCGTTGAGCGCGTGATCGACGGCGGCGCGGTCGGATTGAAAGATGACCATGAGGCCGTCGCCGGCGGTCTCGCTGACGTCGCCGTGATGCGTGTGGATGAGCTCGAGGAACGACGAGAAATACGTCTGCACGAGATGATTCAGCCGCTTGGGCTCGAGCTGCTCCGACAGCTTCGTGTAGCCGGCGATGTCGAGGAACAGCACCGACACCTCGACGTTCTTCTTCTCCAGCTCCGTCGCATTGGGGTTCTGCTCGAGCAGTCGCTTGACGGACTCCGGCACGAACTTCGACAGCTCGCCCTTGATCTGCTCGAGCAGCTCAAGACGCTGGCGCGATTCCTGGAGGCTCTGCAGCGCGCTGGCGAGCTCGGTGTTCTTCGACTCGAGCTCGGTGTACGCCTGCGCGAGCCGCGCGGTCATCTCGTTGAACGCGCGGCCGAGCTGTCCGAGCTCGTCGCGCGCCGCGACCGGTGCCCGCGCGCTGAAGTCGCCCTCGCCGACCCGGCGCGCCGCGGCGGCCAGCTGATCGACCGGACGCAGCACGATGCGGCGCATCGTCAGCGTGAGGACGGCGCCGGCGGCGACGATGGTGAGGACACCGATGGCGAGCTGGCGATTGCGATGGCGCGCGACCTCGGCGAAGACGGGCTCCATCGAGCTCGCCACGCGCACCACCGCACGCACCTGGTGATCGGCGCCGTGACAGCCCTGACACCTTTCCTGGTTGCGGATTGGTGTGAGCAGCGTGAAGTAGCGCGTGCCGTCACGGGCCTCGAGCGCTTCCTGGGTGGCGACTTGCTCGATCGCGCGCGCGAACAGCGGGTCGTCGATCTTCTTGCCGGGCGGCCGCGCCATCTTCTTGATGTTGCTCATCACGTCCGGCGCCAGCCCGGCGTTCTTGTCGACCTCCATCGCGGTGCTGAGGTCCGTGAACGCCTCCATGCCCGTACGGCGATAGACGTCGAACGCGTCCACCGGCGAGTTCTGGCGCAGCTCCTGGATCACCGTGCGCGTCACATCGGGGCGCTCCTGCAGCATGGCCCCCTCGATGGAGGCGACGAGCGTCGCGGTCAGGCGGCGCGCGGCGATCTTGTTCTGCTCGATGAGCACCTCCGCCTCGCGCCGGATGGTGAGGATCGTGGAGACGCCGAAGCCGATGATGAGGACAACGACGATCAGGAGGCCGATTTTGATCGCGAGCGCGCCGCGCATCGCGGCGATGGTAGCACCTCACCCGGCGCGGGCGGGTGTGAGAGGGCCGGCGGCGTGCGCCGCCGGCCCCGTCGTTAGGGTTACTCCTCGATCTCGTCCACCACGTCGTCGACGGCCTCACCGGCCTTCCGCTTCGCCTTGCCGAATTCCTCGCGGAGCTTGCCGGCCGTCCGCTCGCCGCGACCTTCGGCCTCGAGCTCGGGATCGTTGAGGGCCTCGCCGGTTTCTTCCTTGATGTAGCCCTTCGCCTTCTCGGCCTTGCCACGGATCTCGTCGCGATTCATTGCGCGCCCTCCGTTCCGGATCGCGTCGTCGAAAAATCCGCCGCGATCCCAAAAAGATTTTGTGCAAGGCCACTGCCACCAGTCGTCGTGGTGCCGTTTCGCCCCCTGTGTAACACCCGGTTTTTTCGAATTTGGCCAAATTGCGCGTCAGCCGCGTGACACCGCCGGTGGTAGAAGTTTGCCTTGCGAGCGACGAGGCATTGCGTGGCGCGATTCGAGATGTTAGCTTCTCGTCACTTTCGTCTCTTCCATTCTGTCATTCGGATTCCTCAGCACGGTAAAGGCTGGCACGATCTCGAAGGAGGAATGGCATGTTGAGTCGTCACAGCAAAGCACTCGCGGTCCTGATGATGAGCGTCGCGGTCGCCGTCGGTGGCCTGGTGCTCACGCGTCACGTCATCGCGGTCGCGGGTGAAGCGGACGCGGGGCGTCTGAACCGTTCCATTCTCGAGTACATTGCCTTCAAGAATCCGCAGGCCCCCATCCGCGCCTTCCAGCGGTTCCCCGAGGCGCTCGTGGCCGAAGCACAGAAGTCCAACCTGGACCACTGCCTGCTGCTGGCGCAGGCGGAAGTCGAGTCCGAATTTCGTCACGACGCCGTAGGCGCGGCCGGCGAGATCGGGCTGTTCCAGACGCTGCCCAGCACCGCCGCGATCATGGAGCCCGTGGTCGGCACCTTCAAACGGCCCTCCGTCAAGCAGCCGCGCGAGGCGAAGAGCGCGCGCGAGCTCGGCGATCTGGCCGATCCCGTCGTCAGCACGAAGTTCGCGATGGCGTACCTGCGCGACATCATGACACGCAGATCGAACATCAAGGATGCACTCACCGAATACAACGGCGGCCCCGCCGGGCGCCACCCGCACTACTACCGGATGGTGATGGGCACCTACGTGGAGATTCTCGAGCGGTCCGAGCTGCGCTGCCGCTTCCGCGAGACGCCGAAGCCGTCGCCCACGCTCACGACTCTGCTGACCCGGGCGTAGTCCCCGCCACGACGTACGGAAAGAAGCGCCCGCGCGCGGTCGCGACCACCCGCGCGGCGCCGAATTCCTCGAGGCTTCCCTCCACGTCGACGTAGCGGCCGTGATCGGCCACCAACCGCCCACGTCCGAGTAGCGGCGTCTCAGTCGGTGCCGGCCTGACGTAGCGCACGGTCAGCTCACCCGTGACGGCGGCCTTGCCGGTCGCACGCACGACGGCGCCGCCGAGGATCTCGTCGAGATAGGCCGCCACGATCCCGCCGTGCGCCGCGCCTGGCGGTCCTTCGTACACGCGTGGCACGACCACCGGTGACACCACGCCGTCTTCCGTCTTGAAGACGCGCACGTGCAGTCCCGACGGATGCGCCGGTCCGCAGCCGAAGCAGCGGTGGAACGCGTCGGCCGGACCGGGCGAATAGCGCTGCTCGACCAGGCCGGCGAAGAAATCGCCGAACGCGGCGGGCACGTCAGCGCTCACGCGCGTCGATCGCCTCCGCGAGCTTCACGTCGCGCATGGTCACGCCGCCGCTGTCGTGGCTCCACAGCGTGAGCGTCACCTCCGAATAGTGGATCGCGATGTCGGGGTGGTGCTGCTGGCGCTCGGCCAGGTCACCGACGCGGTTGACGAACGCCAGCGCCGCGCGGAAATCGCCGAAGCGGTAGACCTTCTCGATCGCGCGCCCGGCCCGGCGCCAGCCGGCCAGGCGCGCCACCGCGGCGTCGAGCGCGGCATCCTCCGCGGTCATGTCC
Organism: Candidatus Methylomirabilota bacterium; assembly: GCA_046725765.1. Lineage (GTDB taxonomy): Bacteria > Methylomirabilota > Methylomirabilia > Rokubacteriales > CSP1-6 > AR12. The sequence goes on from JBKOZH010000116.1 coordinate 8,549, forward strand.
GCATGTCCTGAGTCATGTCCGCATGAACTTCTGGAGCGAGCGGATCTCGCGCGGCGGATTCTCTTTGCTGCCCACCGCCGTCCACGCGACCTCGGCGACGTAGAGGTCGCCGCGCGAGTCCACCGCGCACGCGTGCGGCGCGACGAACTC
>JBKOZH010000054.1:0-8729 GCA_046725765.1 Candidatus Methylomirabilota bacterium
TGACCGTATCAGACTGGACGTTTGGTGATGTCGATATGCGATTTCTCCGACGACTCGTCGGCGCAGGAATTCCCGCCGGGATCGTCTGTGCGCTGCTCATCGGCTCGAGGCTACGCACGCCCCCATAGCTGGCGCGTCGCCAGTCGCGCGCCTTCGGCCAGAGCCGCAAACTTCAGCCACGCCACGCTCGGATGGGTGTCGTTGAACCGGATGCCGGAGGCGGCGAAACCGCAGTCAGCGCCGGCCATCACGTTGTCGCGTCCCACGATCCTGGCAAAGCGGACGATACGCTCGGCGATCAGCTCGGGGTGCTCCACCAGATTGGTCGTATGGCTGATGACGCCGGGGATCAGGACCATTCCGGCCGGCAGCTTGAACTGCTCGAAGACGTGATACTCGTGCTCGTGGCGGGGATTGGCGGCCTCGAAGGACAGCGCGCCTGCCTTGATCTGGAAGAGCACGTCGACGATGTCCTTCAGCGCCATATCGTGCACGCGCGGGCCCACGTCGATGCTGTAGCACGTGTGAAAGCGCACGCGCTCGGACGGAATTCCGCGCAGCGCGTGGTTGATGGCTTCGACGCGCCGGGCCGCCCACGCCCGGCACTCCTTCACGCTAAGGCCGGGATTCATCATGTAGTACGTCACCAGACGGGGGTCGTCGATCTGCAGCACGAAACCCGCGTCGACGATCGCCCGATACTCCTGGTGGAGCGCATCGGCCAGCGCCTGCTCGTACTCCTCGTCGGTCCGGTAAAAGCGGTTCTGCAGCGTCGCGAAGATGTAGGACGGCGCGATGGCCGGCATGAAGATTTCCGCGTGAGGCCGACCCTTCACCGCAGCTCGTAGATTGTCGATGTCGAACTGCACCGCTGCCTGGCCTTGGTAGCTGACTGGTCCGGTGCAGACGTCGACACCGAATTTCCTGGTATTGCCGCGCCCGCCGATCCCCTCCGCGATGCGCTCGGACCACGCGTAGTAATCGGGAAAGTCCAGGTACTCGCGGCTGGCCGCGCGGGTGCTTCCTTCTTGCCCCGGAGGCGCCGCCTGGCGCTCGAAGCCGGTGAAGCGCTCCACGATGTAGCCGAAGAAGCTCGCCTTGCCCTGCTCACCGTCGGTGATGACGTCGACGCCGGCTTCGGTCTGCCGGCGTACGACGTCGGCCACCGCCTCGCGCACCAGCCGAGCATAGGCGTCGCGATCGTACGGCTGCAGGCGATCCTTCGCCGTCAAGATCGGGACGAGGGCATCGAGCCGCGCCAGGCTGCCGACGTGCGTCGTCAGAATCCGGTCGGTGCTACGTTTCATTGGTTCTCCTCCGCGGGGCATTATCGCCGGGCGCGGGACGGCACGGGTCGGTAGACTTCACGTATGGCCTCCGCGCGCCGCATCGTCGCTTTCGATTGGCTCAGCGCGGATGGCTACTTCGCAGGTTCCGACGGCAACCTCAACTGGGTCGTGCCCGACGACGAGCAGGCGAAGGCCGCCGCGTCGGGTCTGCCGGCTGCCGACACCGTGCTCTTCGGGCGTCGGACCTACGAGCTCTTCGAAGGATTCTGGCGGAATGCGCTCCAAGACTCCGCCACGGCGCCGGATCCTCACCGCCCAGGGCAGAAGTCGCGAGAGCACCGAGCGATTGCCGTCTGGATGAACGAGGCGACCAAGCTCGTGTTCTCCCGAACGCTCAAGGAAGTCACGTGGAACAACGCTCGGCTCGTCCGTAAGCTCGATGCCGATGAGATCGCGGCCATGAAGCAGCGGCCGGGCAAGAACATGATGATCTTCGGCAGCGGAACGATCGTGTCGCAGCTGACGCAGCACGGGCTGGTCGATGAGTATCAGTTCGTCGTGTGTCCGGTGTTCCTCGGCGACGGCCGGCGCTTGCTCGAGGGGTTGTCGACGAGCGTGACAAGCGTGACACTCGAGCTGCTGGAGGCCACGAAGTACCCCTCGGGAGACGTCTCGCTCCGCTACGCTCCTCAACGAAAGCCCGGGAGAAGCAACGATGACTAGCGTGAACGTCCGGTACATGGTCAACGACGTCGAGGCCGCCGTCGCCTTCTATACGTCCCACCTGGGTTTCACGATCCTCTCCAAGACGTTGCCGGCGTTCGCCGATGTTGCGCGTGGCGATTTACGACTGCTGCTGAGCGGACCGACGAGCTCGGCCGGGCGTCCGATGCCTGATGGCCGGCAGCCCGCTCCTGGTGGCTGGAATCGAATCCACCTCATCGTCGCCGACCTCGCCGCAGAGGTTCAGCGACTCCGCGCGGCGGGCGTTCATTTTCGCAACGACATCGTGACGGGGCCGGGAGGTTCGCAGATCCTCCTCGAGGATCCTTCTGGGAACCTGGTGGAGCTCTTCCAACCTCGGCGGGCGTGAGCGCGCTCTCAACCCGTATCGCCTATAATCGCCGGCAACCACGGAGGAGAGTCATGACGCATGCCCCGCAACTCGTCCCCCTCGGCGCAGCGCTGGGAACCGAGGTCTTCGGGATCGACCTGTCAAAGCCACTCGATGAAGACACCTTCGCCTGGATCCAAGGTGCCTTTGCAGAGCACCCGGTGCTGGTGTTCAGGAACCAGAATCTCAGCGCGGGCGAGCTTGCCGCCTTCGGTCGTCGTTTCGGCACGCCGCGTCCCCACGCGTTGCTCAAGTATCGGCACGCCGATTGTCCGGAAGTCTCCTGGCTGACGAACGTGGACGAGACGGGCAAAACCGATTGGTACGGCGTCAAACGCGCCACCGACTGGCATACCGATTCGACGTTTGAGGACACACTGCCGCTTCTGGCGGTGCTGCACGCGAAGGAGGTGCCCTCAGAGAAAGGCGGCACCATGTTCACCGACATGCGCGCTGCCTACGAGACGTTGCCCGAGGCCAGGAAGCAGCTTTTGTCAGGACTCACCGGCCTCCACGGCCGCAGCACGGGTCCCGCCGGCGAGCGTTTGTACGGCGACGACAAGGGTGTGACCGAAAAGAAGTATCAAGAAGTGCAGTGGCCGGCGGTCACGCGGCATCCGGTAACCGGACGGCCGATCCTGTTCGTCAATCCGATGCACACGCATGGCTTCGTCGGAATGAAGCGGGAGGAAGCCTGGCCGCTGCTCGAGGAACTCGCAAAACACGCCACTCAGGAGCGCTTCGTCTATTACCACCGCTGGCGCGTCGGCGATGTATTGATGTGGGACGAACGGGCGACGATGCATCGCGGCGCCGGGGACTATCGGCCGGACGAGCGCCGCATCATGCTGCGCACGATCGTGTATCCGAACTGAGGGTCTCTCACGGCTATACCCACGCGACAGCGAAGCCCGCGACATAGCAAGCAAGAGCAAGAAGAGCCCACCGAAACGGCGCACTGAACCAATACAACTTGGCGAGAATGATATAGCCCAGCCCACCACCCCACGTGACGAGAAAGATCGATCGGAACAATACGGAGGGATGAGCCATAGTTAAATACCCGTAGATTGCGCCAAAGAGGATAAGCCCAAAGCTGTGACTGGCATTGAAACCAATCCAGGCCTTCCACATGGTGGTTTGGCGAGTAATGACCGGTGCAACCTCGCTCATCCGCGCTTGCAGCGCTGGATCTCGCGGCTTGAGCTTGGGCCCGGAGAAGGTCAACACCAGATGAAGACAGCCGAGAAAGAGCGCAATGGCCGCGCTCGCAACGACCAATCCTTGTGCCAGCATCTCCAACTCCTTCAGCAACTCCTCTAGGCCGCACGACTCTCGGTCGTCGCGAGGAATTCGACGACTGCAGTCGGGTCGAAATAAAACATCTGCGCGCGCGCGAGCTTGCGGTCGCGGATCTCGTACAGCGCGAGCACGGGGGTATCGAGACGGTTGCCGCTCGGACTGATCCCCCGCTGCCGCCAGAGGACGACCACTTCGTCGTCGCTGGCCGCGACGATCCGTGGCTCCATGCTTCGCTCTGCGTCGGTAGGCTGCAGCGGGATCCACGTGTGGCTCCAGCTCGGCGGCTCCATCCTGAGCCCTCGCGATGTCCCACCGTAGGGCAGGCCGGGCGGCCAGTGAAACTCGACATCAGGACGGCAGAGCTCGACCAAGCGCTGTAGGTCTCTTTGCTCGATGACGCTGAAGATCTCACGGATGACTCGCATGTTGGCGTGCTCGAGGGACTCCTTGGTTGAGATGGCCACCTGGCTGGTGTGGGACTTTTCGCGCAGCCCATCCACGCTCCATCTGGAGTCGCGGAGTGCCGCGAGCGCGAAGGCCGCCGCGGAGGCTGAGAAGACGGAGGCGTTGAGCGCCGACTTCACTCCTGTACCCGTCGCCATGCCGAGCGCAAACAGGAGTAGCAGCACGCCGCTCGCGAGCGCGGATTGCGGCGTGAAGAGACCGACGATCAGTGCGACGCCGAGACACGTCTCGGCAACGGTCACGAACCAGACGATGGCCGGGACGACGCTTGCGGGGGCCCAGGGATTGAGCGTCGCGGCATACGCCGAGAAACGCCCCAGATCGCCCCACGCGACATTCGGACTTCCGGCGGGACCCCATATCCCGAACCGATCGCTCACGGCCGAGAGAAACGTCACCCCGAGTGCCAGCCGCAAGAAGAGCGCGACGTACGCACTCGCGGCCTGAGGCATCGCGCTCCGCATAGGCCACCTCCCATACAGTACTGTATGGTGGGCACACTGTACCCCGCCCTTTGTGAAAGTCAATACAGTACTGTATGGTGCCTCTCGTGACCGAACGTCTGACGACTCAAGACTGGATTGATTTCGCTCTGACGACGCTCGCCGATGAGGGCTTCAGTGCGTTGAAGGTGGATGTGCTTGCGCGCAAGCTCGGCGTCTCGCGCGGCAGCTTCTATTGGCATTTCAGGGATCTCGGTGCATTTCATGCTCGAGTGATCGAGCATTGGAAACAGATCGCAACGGAAGGGATCATCGCTGACATCGAGCGGTATGACGCACGCGAAGATCGCCTCGATGCTCTCGCGCGCCTGGGGTTCGGACACGACGTCGTCCTGGAAGTCCGGATGCGTGCCTGGGCGGACAACAACGCCGACGTGGCACGAGTCCTCGGCGACATCGACCGCAGACGGCGGGAGTACATGGAGCAGATGCTGGTCGAGGCGGGCATCGCACCATCGTTGGCAGCAACACGCGCGCAACTCTTCTATTGGACCTATCTCGGTGCTGCATTGAGCCGGAGCAAGCTCACCGGCGAGCGACTCGATCGAATCGTGGCCGAACTCAAAGCGAGCGCACTGAGTGTGAACCGTCGGAGGAAAAGCAAGAGATCAACGAAGAACGCGAGCAGTGTGAGGCGATCGTAGTCCTTCGCCGGCCCGTCTCGGTCCGACGCGGACTTTAGCGGCCGCGGACGCCCGGGCTCGCATCTATCCGCCAAGGAGTTCACGTGTCTCGGCGAACGGACCGTCCGTTACGAGGTGCCCACCCTTCGCCACCGGCGGCACTCGCACCATGGCGAGGTACTGGGGTGCCGGATCATTGCGGCGCATCCGGTCGCTCGACGGTGCGTCCGGCCACACGGCCTCAGTAACCGGCGATCGACGCGGGAATTGGCTCGACCTCTTGGCTCGGTGTTTCGGTATCGCCCCGCCTCCTCCGTCTCCACAACGCGGTACGACTCTGTGCGCGTGTTGTACGCAGGTGGGCGTGAGCAATCCGTCTACGTCGCCGTGAAAAATACGCCGCGCCGTCGACGCGGCTCGCTGAGGGGGCCGATGACTCGCCTCGTACGGTCACTTCGGCCGCTCGGATCTGGACGTGCCCTGGGAGCGCGAGGATCTGGTCGACGTGCTGCGGCGGGCGGCTGGCCGGACGGCCTGACCCGTCGCCGTGCCCAGATGCTCGTCGAGGTAGGCGTGGATCTCGCGCTCGATGCGCGAGCGGAACGGGCGCAGCAGTAGACCAAGGTCGACGCGCACGGTGACCTCGCGCACACCGAGGTCGACGTGTCCGGAGGCGCCCGTGCGCCTGAACCGCAGCGTATCGCCGTCCCAATCGAACGTGCCGCCAAACTCACGCCGCATGCGCCCGGCGATGGTCTCGGCCATGCGCCGCGCCGTCGCGTCGTCGAGCCGATGCTCATGGCGAACGACGATGGGATTCACGAGGCCGACCTCAGCCGGTCGCTGCGAGTGGTCGCGACAGAATCACGCCCGACGGCACCGGCGTGGTCGACGGCGGACCATTGAAGCGGAGCGCGCCATCGACGATGTCCAGCACTCGCTGGGCGAACAGCTGAACCAGAATCGGCTCGGCGGTGCTCACGAACACGGTCAAACGATCGCAGGAGACGAGTACCCTCAGCGCGGCGAGAACGTCCGCCGCCTCCGACAGCGCCCGATTGTGCTCCACCTCGCGCAGGACCAGGATTTCCGGCTGCGCCGTCAACGCCTGCGCAATACGCGCGCGACTTTGTACCACGGGCGGTAGCGCCTGGACACGCTCGTCCGCGAACCGGTCGAGAGCGACCCGGGCCAGAGCGTGCTCCGCCGCGCGCCGTGCGCGCTTCGACAGCCGCGACCGCCAGCCGCGCCAGAGCCGGTGTCGCCGGTTGTGGCCCTGCTGCACGTTCCACAACAGCGAGCGATGCCCGACCAGCGGAGCCTCGAGGTCGATCTCGACGACCCGTGATCGGAAGCGGGCCTGCGTGAGCCTCGTCAGCGCGGATCCGTTGACCCAGAGCCGTCCCTCGGTAGGGATCCGGCGGCCGGTGATGGCATCGAGCAGCGCCAGCCTCGCCTCGCGGTCCTGCGAGACGACAGCGATGAGCTCGGGGGTTTCGACGCGCGCCGAGAGGCGGCGAAAGAGCCACTGCCCTGGCGAAGCCGGCATCGCGAGTCCGAGAAGCTCGATCATCGAACCACCTCGAGGCGGAGGGTGAATTGCAGCCGCTGAACTATGCAATGAAATCGTGACGAAATGATGACAAAACGATGAAGTCTGCGGCGCCCGTCGGCGGATGTGGCCGGCGGACGTCGTAGCGGAGTCGACACACCGCGGTAGCCGACTCTTCACGCGAAGTCCGACCACCTCTCATGACCACAATCGCGTGTGAGCGTGCGCTATCGCACCATCTGGATCAGCGACGTCCACCTCGGCACGCGGCAGTGCCGATGAACGGCGCGCGCATCGCGCTGGTGACCGAGACCTACCCTCCGGAGATCAACGGCGTGGCGCTCACGCTGGCGCGGCTGGCGGACGGCTTGCGAGCGCGCGGTCACGAGGTCTCGCTGGTGCACCCGCGCCGTCGCGGCGACGCTCCTGCCGTCGACACGATGCTCGCGGCCGGCCTGCCGATTCCCGGGTATCGCGGGCTCCGCTTCGGCCTTCCCGCTCGCGCCGCGCTCACCTCGGCGTGGGGTGCACGTCGTCCCGACGTCGTGTACGTCGCCACCGAGGGGCCACTCGGCTGGTCCGCCGTCAACGCCGCGAGAGCGCTCGGCATCGCGGTGGTCAGCGGCTTTCACACGAACTTCGACGGCTACATGAAGCACTACGGCGCTGGTTGGCTTCGGCGCCCGGCTGCCGCGTATCTGCGGGCGTTCCACAATCGGACCGACGCCACGCTGGTGCCCAGCGACGAGCTGCGCGCGGCTCTCGAGGCGAGCGGATTCCGCGGCGTACACGTCCTCGGCCGCGGCGTCGACTGCGGACGATTCACGCCCGCGCGCCGCTCTGCCGCGCTCCGCGCCGGCTGGGGCGCGCGCGACGACGATCTGGTCGTCGCCTACATCGGCCGTGTGGCAGCGGAGAAGAACGTCGAGCTGGCCATCGACGCGTACCGCGCCATGCAAGCGGTTCGGGGCGATCTTCGCCTCGTGGTGGTCGGCGATGGTCCGGCGCGCGCGGGGCTCGCCCGCGCGCATCCTGACGTCGTTTTCTGCGGTTTCCGCACCGGGGTGGACCTGGCGGCTCACTACGCATCGGCCGATATCTTCCTGTTCCCAAGCGACACCGAGACGTTCGGCACCGTCACGCTCGAGGCCATGGCGAGCGAACTCGGCCTCGTCGCGTACGACTATGCGGCGGCACACAAGCACGTGACGCACACGCGGGATGGCCTCCTCGTGCCGTATCGCGATGCCCGCGCGTTCGTCGCCAACGCAGTCCGGCTCGCGTGCTCGCCGGCCTTGCTCGAGCGCATGCGGCGGGCCGCGCGACAGACGGTGCTACCGCTGGACTGGGGCCGAGTGGTGGAGCGATTCGAGGCCATGTTGCTGAGCACGGCCGCCAAACCGGTGCGACGCCTGCATGTCGCCAGGCGGCAGCCCGTCGCGACCAATACCGAGTGGAGGTTCGAATGACGGACATGTGGGTGGTGCTGATCATCGCCGTCGCGCTGGCAACCCTCGCGACACGATGGCTCATACGGCAGGCGATCACGCTGCGGGCGCAAGCGCTCATGCCCCGCGCGCTACGGTGCCTGGCGCGCCTGGTGAAGCGTCGCGACCTCTCCGACGAGGAGTTCTATCGCGCGGACGGGGCCCATGCCCGCGACGTCGAGCGGCGTAAGGCGGCCATCGCGCGGCTGACGACGCTGTTCCGCGAGAGCTACCCGCAGTCGCTGGCCTGGGCCGAATCGATCCGCGACAGCTTCTCCGACCTGCGCTTCACCGACGCCAATCGCGTGCCGTTTCCCTTCGCCCGCTTCATGCGCGAGCGGTTCAACCTGGCGGCCGTGGTGACCGCCGCCGACGGGCCGCGCCTGCGCGATCT
>JBKOZH010000270.1:0-9785 GCA_046725765.1 Candidatus Methylomirabilota bacterium
CGCTGTCGGCTTGACTGGCCATCCTTGCTCGGTATTATGAACGACGCCCTCCGAGCCGAAGTGGCGGAATTGGCAGACGCGCATGATTCAGGGTCATGTGCCCGCAAGGGTGTGGGGGTTCGAGTCCCCCCTTCGGCACCACGTAATTCTTTCAGTGACCGTGCGGCGGCCGCCGCAGCCACGCGACGAGAGCGGTCAACGCAATGGCGATGACGCCGGCGGCGATCAGCGTGCCGAAGATGAGCAGCGTACGCACGTCCGGTGTCGACGAAGCGAGCAACCGGAATATTCGGCGAGGCCCTCAGCCGCGCAGTGAGACCGCGGCGCGACCGGCGGCGACGCCGAGGACGCACACCGCGAGGCACACGAGTGTCGTGACGAGAACGTTGGCCACGGCGCGGCCGACGCCGCCGAGCTGTACGAGGCGCACCGTCTCGTAGGAGAACGCCGAGTAGGTCGTGAAGCCGCCCATCACGCCGGCGGAGAGGAACAGTCGGGTCGGCTCACGGATCATGCCCGTCTCGCCGGCGAGCTCCTGAACGACGCCGATCAGGAACGAGCCCACCACGTTGACGATGAGCGTTCCGTACGGGAAATCGACGCCGAGCCACCGCGCGGCGATGAGGGACGTGCCGTAGCGCAGCACGGAGCCGATCCCGCCGCCGAGCGCGACCAGGAGAACTCGGTCCACGTCAGTCGGCGCGGATTTCGGCGAGCGTTACGGTACGGCCCAGGCGCGCCGCGCGCGCGGCGGCCTCGACGACCTCGACGGCGTGCAGGCCCGCGCGCGCGTCGACCAGCGCGCGTCCATCCGCGCGGCACGCGTCGAGGAATGCCGACAGCTCGAGCTTCAGCGGCTCGTCGCCGCCGATCGTGAGCTCCTCCTTGCCGCGGTCCACCGCCTCCCACAAGGGACCTTTGCGGACGTGCTCGCCGGCGTGCAGGGTGACCGTGCTCGCGCCGTAGTCGGCGACCAGCGCGCCGCGCTCGCCGACGATCATGCATCCGCGGTGGGTACCCGGCGCGAAGTAATCGGCCTGGATGACGACGGGCACATCGCCGTAGCTCACCGTCACGACCGAGAGATCGTCGAGGCCGCGACCGAGAAAATCGCGCTGGAGCGCCGCGGCCGCCGTGGCTTCGCGACCGAGCAGGTACGCGAACAGATCGACGTAATGGATGCCGTCGGTGTGGAACACGCCGACGTCGGTGCGGGGCCGCTTGAACCCGGAGAAACGCGCCATCCCATAGCGCACGCCGCCGATGCGACGCTCGGCGAGCGCCGCGTGCAGCGCGGTCGTCACCGGATGGAAGCGGAAGATGTGCCCGACCTGCACGATGCGCCGCGCGGCGTTCACGGCGGCGACGAGTCGTCGACCTTCGTCCGCGGTGGCCGTGAGCGGTTTTTCGATCAGGCAATGGCGGCCGGCGGCGAGACACGCCTCGGCGACGGGAAGGTGACTGTCGGCCGGCGTCACGATGTCGACCGCGTCCACCACGTCGAGCGCCGTGTGGAAGTCGGCCGTGGTGCGCTCCTTCGGTACACCCTGAGCGACGGCCCACTCGCGGCGCGCGGCCGACACGTCGGCGACCCAGACGTCCGCATCGAGCTCGCGCAGCACGCGAAGGTGCTTTTCGCCCCAGCGGCCGAGGCCGATCAGCAGCACGTTGATCACGGCGGGATTACTCGCGGATGAGATCGCCGCCGAGATCCTCGGCGACTTCGTAGTGCAGCGCGCGGGACTTCATCCAGCGCACGACCAGCAGGTCAGCGGTGGCGACGAAGACGCGGTTGAGCACACCGTACTTCGACTGACCGAAGCGTCGCGGCCGATTGCGAACGGGAACTTCGAGCACGCGATAGCCGCGCATTTTCAAGAGTGTCGGGATGAAGCGATGGAAGCCGTGATAGAGCGCGAGCCCGCGCAAGCATTCGCGCCGGAACGCGCGAAAGGTGCAGCCGCTGTCCTGGATCACGTCGTCGCTGATCCAGTTGCGGGCGCGATTGGCGATTCGCGACGAGAGCCGGCGCAGCACCGAGTCACCTTCGCCGCGATTGACCCGCCAGCCGGTGACGACGTCCCACTGCTCGAGGTGACGCAGCAGATCGGGAATGTCGCGCGGATCGTTCTGCAGATCGGCGTCCATCGTGATGACACGGCCGCCGCGCGCGGCGTGGAGGCCGGCATCCGTCGCCGCCGTCTCGCCGGCGTTGGCCTTGAGCCGCACCAGCCGCACGCGTGGATCGGTCTCACGCAGCCCGCGAATGATCTCAGCGCTCCGGTCGCGACTGCCGTCGTCCACGAACACCACCTCGAACGACAGCCTCTCCGCCTCCAGCACCGACTTCAGCTCCGGCCACAATAGCGGAAGATTGTCCTCCTCGTTGTAGACCGGAATCACCACGGAGACGTCAATCATCGATCCGGTTACGCGCGGCGCGCGGGGCTGCGCCGCGCCACTCGGCGACGAGCGTCTGCGGAAGATTCAGACGATCGAGCACGCGCGCGACGGTGTGATTGACGATGTCGTCGAGATCCTTGGGCCGGTTGTAGAACGCCGGCATCGGCGGCAGGATCACCGCGCCCATCTCGGCCAGCGCGGTGAGCACACGCAGATGGCCCAGGTGCAGCGGCGTCTCGCGCACGACGAGAATCAGCGGCCGGCCTTCCTTCAGGGTGACGTCGGCCGCGCGCGAGACGAGCGTGTCGCTGTGACAGGCGGCGATGGCCGCCGCGGTGCGGATCGAGCACGGCGCCACCACCATGCCGAGGGTGCGAAACGAGCCGGAGGCGATCGAGGCGCCGATGTCGCGCACGTCGTAGTGGTGGTGTGCCAGCCCCTCGACGTCCGACACGCCGTAGCTCGTTTCTTCGACGATCGTGCGCTTGCCAGCCGCCGAGATCACGAGATGCGTCTGCACGTCGGTGCTGCCGCGCAGGACCTCGAGGAGGCGGATACCGTAGATCGAGCCGCTGGCGCCGGTGATCCCGACGACCAGCCGGTTCACAGCCGAAACCGCTTGCGGAGCACTTCCTCGCGCGTCTTGTCGTACAGGACGTCCCACTCGCGGCTGCCCTCGGGCATGGGCCGCGAGTACGACGCCAGCGTCTTGCGGACCTCCGTGTCAACCGATTCCTCGAGCTTGGACTCGTCGGTGAGGACGCGGATGATCTCGGGCCGGACCTCGTCGGGGGACTTCACCGTGACGCCCGGGACGTTGCCGAGCTCCTTCATGATCCGCTCGGCGAGAAAGAAGATGCGCTCGCGGCTCATCCGCATCAGAGAATGAATCCCCGGTCGCGCGCGAGCTTTTCCTTGACCTTGCCCAGCAGCTGTCGGTAGTCGGCCGCGGAGTCCTTGATCATCTTCGCGTGCTCGAGGAGCAGCTTGCGCGCGTCGGCGTCCAGCGCCTCCTCGGCGGTGAGATTCTCGACCACGACGTGACGGATGGCGGCCCGCGCCGCGGGCTCGTCTTTGATATCCATGATCTTCCGCGTCGTCAGTCGCTTGACGACTGCGTCGGCCATCCGCTGCGCGATCTCATCGCGTCGAGGCATACCACGGGAGAGTACGTCCCCCCAACGCGGGGTGTCAAGGAAGCGCCGGCAGCATCACGGTCATGCGTGTGCCGGCGCCCGGCGCGGCGTCCGCACGCACGCTTCCGCCGTGCGCCTCGACGATCGATTTCACGACGGACAGACCGAGACCGGTTCCCGGACCGAGCATCTCGGTGTTGCGCACGCGATAGTACGGCTCGAACACCCGCGCGCGCTCGTCGGGCGGGATCCCCGGTCCTTCGTCGTCGACGTCGAAGGCCACCACGCCGTCGAGCGCGCGCGCCCGCACGCGCACGCACGACCCCGGTGGCGAATATTTGAGCGCATTACCGATGAGGTTCTTGAGCACCCGATCGAGCGCGTCAGCGTCTGCGTCCACGCGCGGCAGCGCGCTATCGACGTGCAGCTCCAGCCGGTGCGTCGTCCGGGTGCGGCGGAAGACGTCGACCGCGGCGGCGATGAGCGGGCCGGGATCGAGCACAGCGCGGCGGATGGCGGGCGGCAGCCCGCGCTCCAGACGCGCGAGATCGAGAAAGTCACTTACGATCCGTCCGAGGCGTTCCGTCTCGGCGCGCATGATCTCGGCCACTCGCTGCACTTCCGTCGGCGCGAACCGGCGCGTGGCGAGCAGCTCCGCAAAGCCCTGGAGGGCGGTCAGCGGTGTGCGCAGCTCGTGCGACGCGAGCGCGACGAAGCCAGACTTGAGTCGATCCATCTCGGCCAGCCGCGCCGTCGCCGCGCCGACCTTCTGTTCGAGCTCCTCGGCGAAGCTCTTTTGGCGCGCCGCGAGCCGCGTGTTGTCGAGCGCCAGACCGAGCGCGGCGCCGAGCCCGACCAGCGCGTCGCGCTCCTCGCGCGAGATGTCGCCAAGGCGCTCCACGGCGAGCACGCCGACCGTCTCGCGCCCGCTCGTGAGCGGCACGACGACGACGCGGCGCGGGCGCGCGTCCGTGCCGGCGTCGCTCACGAACACCGGCCGCCGGCGCGCGAGCACGTGCGCGGCCAACGAGATGGGATCGAGGCCGTCCGCGCCGGCAACGACGCGTCCGTCGGCGATGACCAACCCCACGGCGTCGACGCCGAGGCGTCGTGCGAGCGCCGCCGCGAGTCGCGCCGCGCCGCGCTCGAGCGGTGCTGCCTCGGCGAGCACGCGCTGCACCGCCCGGAGCATCTCGTAGCGCTCGCGCTGGCGTCGGCCGGCGGCGGCGAGACTTCCCACGAGCGCGCCGGTGACCCCGAGCATGGCGAGAGTGACGCCGCCTTCGATGGCGGCGCGGGTGAGCCCGTGGCCCTCGATCTCGCGCAGCACGAACGGCCCGAACGCGAGCGCGCCTCCAAGCGCGGCGAGCAGCCCGGCCGCCAGGCCGCGGCGAAGCGCGAGAACGGCGACCGGCAGGAGATAGAGGTGCCGCCACGGCGTCGCCGGGGAGACGTCCGCGATGGCCAGGCCAGCGGTGATGCCGCTCACGGCCGCCGCGCACGACAGCGCGACGCGAGCGCCAGCGGTAGCGAGCACCGCCGCCTTCACGTCGGTTACTGTCACTGCACGACGTGCAGCAGGCGGTAACAGGCGAAGAACAGGACACCCGCGGCAACACTGGGCACGATGCTGCCGCTGCGCCAGTAGAGCCAGCAGGCGCCGAGGCTCAACAGCGTGAGATAGAAGACGGCGCCCGCCATCACCTCGAGGCTGCGCGGCAAGAGCGGATCGACGAGGTATCGCACCAGGCACGCGGCAGTGACGACCGCGGCCCCGGGTGCGAATGGCCAACGACGCTGCACGCGATCGAACAGCGCGCCGCGAAAGAATGCCTCGGTCGTCAGGACATTGCCCCCTATGTCGTACGCGAGCCACGGTGCTAGCTGCTCGAGTCTCGGCGCACGCACGCCATAACCGAGCGTGAGAGACGCCGTGACCAACAGGTGGGTGCCGAGCAGCATGCCGAGCGCGGCTCCCGCCAGGACGAGGCCGGCGGACGCGCGGGTCAATCCAAGCCCCGGCAGCCGCGCCCGCTGACGCCACAGCCATAGCGGCGCCGCGAGGTAGGCGATCGCCCCGATCGGCGCGAGTGCTGCGCCGCCGGCTCCGGCCAGCACGACAAGCGCCGCGACGGTCGGGGCGGGGGCGGGGCCCGGTGTGCGCGACGCCGCCCACGCGACGGCGGTGGCGAGCAGCGCGCCCTGCGCGGCACCCGCCGCCACCGCACGCGCTGGCATCAGCGGGATGACGTCCGCGCCGGCGAGCACGCCGGCGCCCAGGATCACGGCCGCGAGGAGAATCAGGAGCGGCAGCGGCAGGCCGGACAGCAGACCGCGCGATTGCGGCTCCCACGGACGCGCGATCGCATACACGGTCAGCTCCCGTCGAGGTCGAGCACGCCGAGTAGGGCGGTAACGACCGCGGCGTCCAGCGTGCGGCCGGCCTCGTGCATCAGAAACGCGCGCGCGGTATCGCGCGCCAGCGGCGGCCGGTAGGGACGCGTCGAGGTGAGCGCGTCGAACACGTCGGCTGCGGCCACGATGCGTGACTCGATTGGAATCGCCTCGCCGGTCAGGCCCTCGGGGTAACCCGAGCCGTCCCAGCGCTCGTGGTGATGACGGATGGCCCGCGCCGCGGCGTGAAAGAACTCGAACGGCGCGACGATCTGCGCGCCGATCACGGGATGCGCGCGCATGACGGTCCACTCGTCGGCCGACAGCGGCCCGGGCTTCGTCAAGACGGCCTCCGGTACCCCGATCTTGCCGATGTCGTGCAGCAGCCCCGCCTGACCGACGACGTCGACGGCGGCCGGCGTCATCCCGAGCGCCGTGGCGACACGCCGGCTGAGCGCGGACACGCGCTCGGAGTGGCCGCGCGTGTACGGATCCTTGGCCTCGAGCGCGTTGGCGAGGCCGAGCAGCGACTGACAGATCGCGCGCTGCATCTGGTGATAGAGACGCCGCACGTCCTCTGCGTAGCGCAGCGACTGCTGATACGCCGCGTGCAAGCGGCGGTAGTCGGCGGCCGCGTCGCGTTCTAGTCGAGGTGCCATGCGACACGCGGCAGCTGCCGGTCGACGAGCGTCAGCAGGTGCACCGGGGAAAACGGCTTGGTGAGATAGTCGTCGGCACCCGCGGCCATGCCCCGCGCGATGTCGTCCTGCTGCGCGGCGGCCGTGAGCATGACGATCCGCACGCCGGCCAGGCGTGGATTCGCCCGCAGCGCACGGCAGACCTCGAGCCCGCTTCGGTCCGGCAGGTGGACGTCGAGCAGCACGAGATCGATCGCGAGGCCTTCGGCGACCGCGAGCGCCGTCTCCGCGTCGCCCGCTTCGAAGACACGCACGCGGTCGTCTTCGAGCGTGACACGCACGAGCTCTACCACGTGCGGCTCGTCGTCGGCGATCAACACGGAAAGCATGGCGCCCCACATCGCAAGGCGCGTACCACGGCGGGAGCGGCTACTTGGCGAGGACTTGAAACGCGACGCTGCGCGAGACTGCCGCGCGGAGCGGGCGCGGTGCCCGCTCCGCTGGGCAGGGCGTTACTTCACTTCGACGGTGCCCTTCATGTTGGGATGCAGGCCGCAGATGTAGTCGTACGTTCCCGCCGTGGCGAACGTCATCTCGGCGCTTTGGCCTTTGGTGAGGATCGGCGAGCGCGCTTTCGTGCTGAGGACCGTGATCTGGTGCGGCGACTCGTCGCCGTTGAGCCACGTCACCGGCGTGCCCGCGGCCACGCTGACCTTGTTCGGCCCGAACGCGAAGCCCGCGATGCTGACGTCTGACTTGGCCGGCGCCGCGGCGGCGGTGGCGGCACGGAGCGCAGCGAGCGAGATGACGAAGTCCTGTTTTTCATGCGGCTTGTGGCACTCGAAGCAGGCCTTGTAATTCGCTTTGTCGTTCAACACACCGGCGGCGTTGAACGCGGCGTATTCCCACTCGCCATTGCGCCACTCCGCCGGGTACTCCACGCCCCAGCCGGCGCGCTTTTCCATCACCGTGTAGGCGATGAGGTCGCCCTTCACGAAGCGCCCCTTGTCATCCTTGATGGGGTTGCCGGCGGCGTCGACCTGCGCCTTGTACTGCACGAGCGTCAGCACGGTGCCATCGGGCAGCGGCTTGCCGGCCTTCATCGCGTCCACCGCCGCCGGCGAGCTCGCGTAGAGCTCGCGGTACTGCTTGCTGTCGTAGCGATCGACGGTCGTGTAGAGCACGTGCTCCTTCCAGCCGGTGGGGAAGGTGATCTTCTCGGGACCGGCTGCGGTGCGGCCAGCAAGCGCCCCGATGACGATACCGGCGGCGAGCAGCGCGGCGGCGACGGATCGGCAGTGCGTCATGGGGCCTCCTCGGTCAGTGTGTGCGGCCGTGTACCTGAAGCCGATTCAGCGCGCGGGCGAGCGCGGCGGACGCTCGCGTGTAGTCGACGTCTTCGCCGCTTCGCCCCGTCAGGCGCTGCTCGGCGCGGTCACGCGCACGCTCCGCCCGCGCGCGGTCGATTTCTTGGGGGAGCTCGGCGGTGTCGGCGAGCACGATGACCTTGTCGTTGCGCACCTCACAGAAGCCGCCGGCGACCGCTACATGGCGCTCGTCGCGCCCGAAACGGTAGGTGAGGTCGCCGATGCCGAGCGTGCTCAGCAGCGGGGCGTGACCGGGCAGCACGCCGAAGTAGCCCTCGACGCCGGGCACCACGACTTCGTCCACCTGCTCGGAGATGATCGAGCGCGAGGGCGTCGCCACCTCCAGCGTGAGCCGATCGGCCATCTAGCCCTCGCGCAGCTTCTTGGCCTTCTCCATGGCCTCGCCGATGTCGCCGACCATGTAGAAGGCTTGCTCGGGCAGCTCGTCGTGCTTGCCGTCGACGATCTCGCGGAACGACTTCACCGTGTCGGCAACCTTCACGTAACGGCCGGGAGAGCCCGTGAACTGTTCGGCGACCGAGAACGGCTGCGACAGGAAGCGCTGAATCTTCCGGGCGCGGGCCACCGCGAGCTTGTCCTCGTCGGAGAGCTCCTCCATGCCAAGGATCGCGATGATGTCTTGCAGATCTTTGTATCTCTGGAGGATCGACTGCACGGCGCGCGCGGTCTGGTAGTGCTCCTGCCCGATGATGTTGGGGTCGAGGATGCGCGAGGTCGACGCCAGCGGGTCGACCGCCGGATAGATCCCCAGCTCCGTCAGAGCCCGGCTGAGCACGGTGGTGGCGTCGAGGTGGGCGAACGCCGTGGCCGGTGCGGGGTCGGTGATGTCGTCGGCGGGCACGTAGATCGCCTGCACGGACGTGATCGAGCCCTTCTTGGTCGACGTGATCCGCTCCTGCAGCTGGCCCATCTCCGTGGCCAGCGTCGGCTGATAGCCGACCGCCGACGGCATGCGCCCGAGCAGCGCCGAGACTTCCGAGCCCGCCTGGGTGAAGCGGAAGATGTTGTCGATGAACAGCAGCACGTCCTGACCTTCCTCATCGCGGAAGTACTCGGCGGCGGTCAGCGCGGTCAGGGCCACGCGCAGCCGCGAGCCGGGCGGCTCCGTCATCTGGCCGAAGATCAGTGCGGTCTTCTCGATGACGCCCGACTCCTTCATCTCGTGATAGAGGTCGTTGCCCTCGCGCGTGCGCTCGCCGACACCGGCGAATACGGAAATGCCGCCGTGCTGCTTGGCGATGTTGTTGATCAGCTCCTGAATCAAGACCGTCTTGCCCACGCCGGCGCCACCGAAGAGGCCCGTCTTTCCGCCCTTCGTGTAGGGCTCGAGCAGATCGACGACTTTGATGCCGGTCTCGAACATCTCGACCCTCGTCGACTGCTCGTCGAACGGCGGCGCCGGCCGATGGATCGGATACGTCTTCTTGGTGTGGATGGCCGGGCCCTTGTCGACGGGCTCGCCGACGATGTTGAGGATGCGGCCGAGCGTCTCCTTGCCGACGGGCACGGAAATGGGGGCACCGGTGTCCAGCACGCTCATCCCCCGTGTGAGGCCGTCGGTGGCGGCCATGGCGACCGTGCGCACGTGAGCCTCGCCCATGTGTTGCGCGACCTCAAGCGTGAGCTTCTCCGAGTACGCGAAGATGTCCTTCTGATCCACGCCCTGGACGAGCAGCGCGTTGTAAATGGCCGGCAGCTTGCCCGGCTCGAACTCGACGTCGACGACGGGTCCGATGACCTGGACGATCTTCCCCGTGCTCATGCTTCCGCTCCTTGCTTGAGCGCCTCGGCGCCGCCGACGATGTCGAGCAGCTCCTTGGTGATCT
>JBKOZH010000315.1:0-31338 GCA_046725765.1 Candidatus Methylomirabilota bacterium
GCGATCCCTGGACTCGGAAGGAGACCCGGGACGCGGCCTGAGCCCGCGGGCGGGGGTTCACGGCGAACCGGCGACCGCACCAGACGGGTAAAGTATACACACCGTGCTCAATGATTTCATCGAGCAGTTCAGCTACGTGGGTGTGTTCACCCTCCTCTTTCTCGGGGGACTGGGCGCGCCCATTCCCGAAGAACTCCCCGTCCTCGCGGCCGGCGCGCTCGCCCACGAGGGCTACATGCGCTGGTGGATCGCGCTGCCGGTGTGCCTGCTCGGCGTCCTCGTGGGCGACTCGGTCCTCTATTGGGTCGGCCATCACTGGGGCGAGCGCATCCTCGAGTGGTCCATCGTGCGCCGCATCCTCAGCCCTTCCCGCGAGCAGATGCTGCTCGGCGCGTACCGCAAGCACGCGGTCAAGACGATCTTCACCGCGCGCCACGTGATGGGGCTCCGCGCGGCGGCGTTCCTGACGGCCGGCATCGCGCGCGTCCCGTTCTGGAAGTTCATCGCGGTGGACGGCGCGGCGGCGCTCGTCGGCGTGCCCATAGGATTCGCGCTCGCCTACTACTTCACCGATCAGCTCGCCGAGATCCTCCACGACGTGCACCGCGTCGAGCGCTGGGTCGCGCTGATCGGCCTCCTCGTCCTCGCCACGTGGATCGCGGTGGTGGCGTGGCGCAAGAGCCGCGCCGTGGCCCAGGACATCGATGACGGCGTGCTATAGTCGGCGAGCGTGGCGACCGTGACCGCGGAGCGCAAGCCCTGGCACGCGATCTTCACGCTGCTCGAGCGCGACGAGCGCGTGTTCGCCGTGCTGCTCGCCGTCGCCATGATCGGCGGTCTCGCGACGCTGGGGTTCGTCCCGCTGCGGCCGGCGGAGCAAATCGACATCTTCTCGCTCGTGGTGTGGTTCGCGCTCTACAAGCTCGGCATCTTCGCGCTGGTCACGGTGCACCCCCACGCGACGCGGACGATTTTTCTCGGAGCGCTCGCCATCGATCTGCTGCTCGTGTTTGTGCTGATCCTCCTGACCGGCGGCGGCAACAGTCTTTTCTATCTCCTGTTCTTTCCCCTGGTTGCCGTCAACGCGTACTACTTCGGCCCCTGGATCGCGTTTGTCACCGCGCTCGTCGCGGGCGGTCTCATGGCCGCCGCCGCGTGGCTGGCCCCCCCGTGGATCACCTGGACCGGCGTCAGCTTGCTCGTCGTCCTGTTCGGGCTCCCCGCGGTGATCGTCGGCATCGTCGCCGACCGCGAGCGGCGCGCGCGCGAGGAGGTCGAAGGGCTGCTGAGCCGGCTGCAGGCCACCCAACAGGAGCTCGTCGTGTCCGAGCGGATGGCGACCGTCGGCCGCCTGTCGCTCAAAGTGGCGCACGAGGTGCGCAACCCCATCAGCGCCATCGAGCTCAACGCCGAGATGCTCGGCGACATCGTGCGCGCGCGCACCGGCCCCGATATGGACGAGGCGGGCGGTCTCGTCACCGCCATCCGCGATCAGGTGAACACGCTCGACGCGCTCACCGAGGAGTACCTCGCGTTCGCGCGCTTCCCCAAGGCGCACTTCGAGGAGGAGTCGATCAACCAGCTCGTGGAGGAGCTCGCGGCGTTCGTGCGGCCGGTGGCGGATCGCCAGGGGCTCAGCATGCACGTCGCGACCGATCCGGCCGTCCCGATGATGGAGATCGATCGCGCGCTGCTGCGACAGGCCGTGCTCAACCTCGTCAAGAACGGCCTCGAGGCGCTCTCGCGCGGCGGTGCCTTGACGATCTCGAGCCGCGCGCTCGGCGACGCCGTCGAGATCGCCGTCGCGGACACGGGCCCGGGCATCGGCCCCGAGGTGGCCGGCCGGCTCTTCGAGCAGTTCTTCACCACGAAGCCGCAGGGCACCGGGCTCGGGCTGTCGATCGCGCGGCAGATCATCGAGGAGCACCGCGGCGAGCTCACGTGGGCCAACCGCCCGGGCGGCGGGGCGGTCTTCACGATGCGCCTGCCGGTGAAGGTGACCCGTGCCTGAGCGCACGCTGCTCATCGCCGACGACGATCCGGGGCTGCGCGAGAGCCTCGAGCGGACGCTGACGCGTGAGGGCTACCGCGTGGTCCTCGCCTCGGATGGACGCGCCGCGCTCGAGCGCCTGCAGACCGCGGCCGTCGATCTGATCCTGACCGACCTCAAGATGCCCGGCCTGACGGGGCTGGAGCTCTTGCGGGCGGCCAAGGCCATTGCGCCCGACGTCGACGTCATCTTGCTCACCGCCTTCGGCACCGTCGAGGAGGCGGTGAAGGCGATGAAGGACGGCGCCTACGACTTTCTCACCAAGCCGTTCCGCCGCGAGCAGCTGCTGAAGCTGATCGACAAGGCGCTGGAGCGCCGCGAGCTGATCGCGACCAACAAGGTGCTGCAGCAGCGCCTGGACGACCTCCTGCGTCAGGGCGCGATCATCGGCGCCAGCCCCGCGTTCCGCCGCACGATGACGCTCGTCGAGCAGGTCGCCGCGTCGTCGGCGACCGTGCTGATCCAGGGCGAAAGCGGCACGGGCAAGGAGCTCTTCGCGAAGGCGATCCACGAGCGCTCCGGCCGAGCGAACAAGCCTTTCGTCGCGGTCAATTGCGCGGCGCTGCCTGAGACACTCCTAGAATCCGAGCTGTTCGGCTACGAGCGCGGCGCGTTCACCGGCGCGGCCGGCCGCAAGGAGGGCCGCTTCGAGCTCGCCGACGGCGGGACGCTGTTCCTCGACGAGGTCGCCGACCTCTCCGCGGTCACGCAGCCCAAGATCCTGCGCGTGCTGCAGGAGGGCGAGTTTGAGCGGCTCGGCGGCACCCGCAGCATGAAGGTCGACGTGCGGCTGGTCGCCGCGTCCAATCAGGACCTCGCGCAGCTGGTCAAGGAGCGGCGCTTCCGTGAGGACCTGTTCTACCGGCTCAACGTCATCACGGTGGTCGCGCCGCCGCTGCGCGAGCGGCGCGAGGACATTCCGCTGCTCGCCCAGCACTTCCTGCGCGTGTACGCCGCCAAGAACAACCGGCGGCTCGACGGCCTCACCGACGACGCGCTCAAGCAGCTCGAGGCCTACGCGTGGCCGGGTAACGTCCGCGAGCTGGAGAACGTCATCGAGCGCGGGGTCGTCCTCGCACGCGGCAGTCAGGTGGACGTCGCCGACTTGCCGCCGGAGATCGCGGGCGCCACGCCGCTACCCGAGGGCGTGGTCTCGGTGCGGATCGGCACGCCGCTGGCGGAGGTCGAGCAGCGGCTGCTCGACGCGACGCTCGCGGCGACGGGCGGCAACAAGACGCTCGCGGCCAAGCTGCTCGGCATCGACGTGCGCACCGTTGCGCGCAAGCTCGAGCGCTGGGAGGAGGAGCGCAGCGCGGAGGAGGGACCGCCTCCGCCGCCCGCGTCGTCCGAGTAGCGGGAGAACGAGGGCCGCGGTAGGCGCGTACGCTATCCTGACGCCATGAAGGCTCTTCAGCTGACGCGCGAGTACCCGCCACACATCTACGGTGGCGCCGGTGTCGTCGTTGACCAGCTCACGCAGGCGCTCAAGCAGCGCATGAAGGTCGAGGTCCGCTGCTTCGGGGAGCGCGAACCCACGAAGGACGGTGTCGTCGTGCGCGGCTACACGCCGTGGGAGCGGCTGAAGGCCGACCCCGGCGGCGAGCCGCGCTTCGCGCCGGCGCTGGAGACGCTGTCGATCGGGCTGGCCATGGCCCGCGATCCCGTCGACGCCGACGTCGCACACGCGCACACCTGGTACGCGGACATGGCGGGGCTCTGGATCCGCACGCTGCACCGCATCCCGCTCGTCGTCACGCTGCACAGCATGGAGCCGCTCCGGCCGTGGAAGGCGGATCAGCTCGGCTCCGGCTATCTGCTCTCGTCGTGGATCGAGAAGACGACGGTGGAGGCGGCGGATCGCGTCATCGCGGTGTCCAACAAGATGCGCGACGACATCCTGCGCCACTTCGACGCCGATCCCGCGCGCGTCGTGGTGATCCACAACGGCATCGATCCCGAGCGCTTCCGGCGGACCGAGCGTCGCGAGCACCTCGAGCGGCTGGGTGTGAAGCCGCCCTACGTGCTCTTCGTCGGGCGCATCACCGACCAGAAGGGGATTTTCGATCTGATCGAGGCGGCCAAGCGGCTGCCCGCGGGCGTGCAGGTCGTGCTGTGCGCGTCGGCGCCCGACACGCCGGAGATCGAGGAGCGGCTGCGACGCGCGGTCGCCGCGGCGGCGAACGTGCGCTGGATCAACGAGATGGTCAAGCACGAGGTGGTGACGCAGCTCTACAGCCACGCCGCGGTGTTCTGCTGTCCGTCGGTCTACGAGCCGTTCGGCATCATCAATCTGGAGGCGATGGCGTGCGAGACCGCCGTGGTCGCCTCCGCCGTCGGCGGCATTCTCGAGGTCGTCGTGGACGGCGAGACGGGCATCCTCGTGCCGCCCTCGAATCCCGAGAAGCTCGCCGAGGCGCTGACGCGCCTGTTGAACGATCCCGAAGCGCGACGGCGGATGGGGCAGGCCGGACGCCGGCGGGTCGAGGCCCACTTCTCGTGGGCCAGCGTCGCGGAGCGGACCGAGCGCGTCTACACCGAGGCCATCGCCCACTTCAAGAAGTCCGCGGGCGACTAACGCCGGGTGCTCGACCGCCTGCGCGGCTTCGTCTTCGACCTCGACGGCTGCGTCTGGCAGGGCGAGCGGCTGAATCCCGGCGCGGCGCAGACGCTCGCCGCGTTGCACCGCGCCGGACGCGGCGTCGCCTATCTCACCAACAACTCGCGGGCGCGCGGCGCCGACATCACCGCCAAGCTGCGACGTCTCGGCGTCACGCCCAATGAGCTGGCGCTCACGCCGCTCGAGATCCTCGGTGACGTCGTGCGCGAGCGCTGGGGCGCCTCACGCGTACTGGTGATCGGCGCGCCCGAGCTCGCCGCGGTCGTCGAGGGCGCGGGGCATCGGGTCGTCGACGTGAAAGCGTGGCGGGAGGCGACCGTGGTTGCCGTCGGCAACGATTTCGATCTGACGTACGAGCGCCTCACCGCCGCCGCGCGGGCGGCCGCGGCAGGCGCGCCTGTCGTCACGCCTAACGTCGATCCGCGGCTGCCACTCGAGGACGGCGACTTCCTGCCGGGCTGCGGCGCCATCGTGCAGGCGGTGTGCGTCGCCGCGGGAGTCGCGCCCATCGTCGCCGGCAAGCCGGAGCCGCCGCTGTTCCGCATGGCGCTCGCACGCATGGGGTGCCAGCCGGCGCAGGCCGCGATGGTCGGCGACAGCGTGACGTCCGACGTCGCCGGCGGCCGTGCCGTCGGCATGCGTACGGTGCTGTATGCGCCGGAGGGCGCGCCTTCGGACGCGGCGGACGTCGTCGTGCGCTCGTTCGACGAGCTCGCGCGGCTCGCCGGCGTCGCGCCGTAGCGCGGCGCGGCTCCGCGGCGCGATGGAGTGCCGCGCCGAACGAGGGCGAGCGCTACTGCGTCCGGAAGTGATTAGACCGGAAGTGATTAGACCGCGAGCGAATCGGGGCGAGACGCCTGGGGTCGGCGTGGACGAAAGACAACGATGACGGCCTCGGGCTCGCCGTGAAGGCGCCGGTCGACGAGGTCGAAGTTATCCTCGATGGTCTCCAGAACGCGCGCGAATTTGTCCGGCCTGCCAGCAATCCGCACGATGAAGACACCGTGCGGGGATAGATAGTCGGCGTATCGATCGAGCATCGGTTTCAACGCTCGGGGCTCGACGTAATAAATCGAGTCGCGGAACAGAATGATGTCGAACGACCTCGTCGGCACGTAGTCGACGATATCGGCGTGCGCATACTCCGTCTTGCCGGCGCGCCCGCTGTCTTCGGTTCTTCGGCGCGCTTTCGCGATGGCTACATCGGAGATGTCGACGCCGGTGTAGTACTCGTACGCGGTGCTCGCCAATTCGTTTGCGGTGCTGCCCGAGCCGCATCCGAGATCAAGGATGCTGCCGTGCCGCGCATATTGCTCGAGGTACGGGTAGACGCAATCGCCCGTTGTGCTGTCCAGGCAGTCCCAGCGACCGCGTGAGAATTCGAGATTCCACACATATCGCTTGACGCCTTTCGTCCCATACGACTGGAGCCGCGCTCGTACCACGTTGCGCAGTCTCTGGCCCACGAGTCTCGGGACGACGAGAAGTCGCGACATCAAAAGAGCACCTGGATGACCGCGTCGCCGGTGCGCTCGTAGTACTCCACTCGGACTTCGTGCTGGCCGGCCGTGAGCGTGCGTGTCGCGGTACGGGTCGTTGCCCCCTGATCGATCCAGGCGTCGATGACCAGGGTGCCGTCGACGTAGAGACGCACGCCGTCGTCGGCAGCGACGGTGAACGTCGTGTTGCCGCCCGAGAACTGGAATCGGCCGGTCCACCGCACTGAGAAATTGTCGACGGGCAGGCCGGCGGGACCGCCAGAGCCCCAGTTGTAGTAGACGGACGACTCACATGCGGTCTGCACGGGACTGCCGCTGAGCGAGACGTTATTGAAGTACTCGGCGAAGAACTGGCCGGTTGGGCAGCCGGCGACGGACGAGGTGACGGTAAAGGTCTGGGCGTTGGAGATGACGCCGCTCGGATTCTCCACGGTCACGGAGACCGAGGTGGGCGCGGCGATGTCGGCGGCAGTGATCGTCGCCGTCACCCGTGTGGAACTGACGAAGGTGGTCGGACGTGCGGCGCCGTTCCAGAGCAGCGTGGCGCCGGACACGAAGTTGCTACCGTCGGCGGTGAGGACGAAACCCGGCCCGCCCGCGGTCGCGCTGGCGGGAGTCAGTGTTGCCAGGGAAGGCCCGGTGGGCGTGGGCGCGGCGCTGCTCCAAGTCACCTGAGCCACGGCGAGGACGCCACGTTCGTAGTACTCGACCTTGACCTCGTGCTCCCCGGCGGTGAGCGTCCGCGTGGCGGTATAGGTCGTGGCGGCCTGATCGACCCAGGCGTCGATGACGAGTGTGCCGTCGACGTAGAGGCGGATGCCGTCATCGGCGGTGGCGCTGAAGGTGGTATCGCCGGCGGCGAACATGAAGCGACCGGTCCAGCGGACCGAGAAATTGTCGGTCGGCACCCCGGCGGGACCACCGCCGCCCCAGTTGTAGTTGATGGTGGGCTCGCAGGCCGTGCGGACAGCGGTGCCGCCAAGCGCGATGTTGTTGAAGTACTCGGCGAAGAACTGGCCCGTCGGGCAGGCGGCGACGGACGAGGTGACGGTGAAGGTCTGGGCGTTGGAGACGACGCCGTTCGGGTTGCGCACGGTCACGGGGATCGACGCGGCGGCCGCGATGTCGGCGGCGGCGATACTCGCTGTGACGCGCGTGGAGCTGACGAAGGTGGTCGGACGTGCGGCGCCGTTCCAGAGCAGCGTGGCGCCGGACACGAAGTTGGAGCCGTCGGCGGTGAGCGTGAAGGCTGGCCCGCCCGCGGTCGCGGTGGCGGGGGTCAGCGTCGCCAGAGTAGGCCCGGTGGGGGCGGCGCTGTTCCAACTCACCTGGGCAACGGCGAGGCCGCCGCGCTCGTAGTACTCGACCTTGACCTCGTGGTCGCCGGCGGTGAGGGTCCGCATGGCGGTATAGGTCGTCGCCGGCTGATCGACCCAGCCGTTGATGACGAGTGTGCCGTCGATGTAGAGGCGGACGCCGTCATCCGCGGTGGCGCTGAAGGTGGTATCGCCGGCGGCGAACGTGAAGCGACCGGTCCAGCGGACCGAGAAATTGTCGGTCGGCACCCCGGCGGGACCACCGCCGCCCCAGTTGTAGTTGATGGTGGGTTCGCAGGCCGTGCGGACAGCGGTGCCGCTGAGCGCGACGTTGTTGAAGTACTCGGCGAAGAACTGGCCCGTCGGGCAGGTGGCGACAGACGAGGTGACGGTGAACGTCTGAGCGTTGGAGACGACACCGTTCGGGTTGCGCACGGTCACGGGGACCGACGCGGCGGCCGCGATGTCGGCGGCGGCTATGCTCGCTGTGACGCGCGTGGAGCTGACGAAGGTGGTCGAACGTGCGGCGCCGTTCCAGAGCAGCGTGGCGCCGGACACGAAGTTGGAGCCGTCGGCGGTGAGCGTGAAGGCCGGCCCGCCCGCGGTCGCGCTGGCGGGGGCCAGCGTCGCCAGGGTCGGCCCGGTGGGGGCGGCACTGTTCCAGCTCACCTGGGCCACGGCGAGGCCGCCGCGCTCGTAGTACTCGACCTTGACGTCGTGGTCGCCGGCGGTGAGGGTCCGCGTGGCGGTATAGGTCGTGGCCGGCTGATCGATCCAGGCATCGATGGCGAGCGCGCCATCGACATAGAGGCGGACGCCGTCATCGGCGGTGGCGCTGAAGGTCGTATTGCCGGCGGGGAACGTGAAGCGACCGGTCCAGCGGACCGAGAAATTGTCGGTGGGCAGCCCGGCGGGACCACCTCCGCCCCAGTTGTAGTTGATGGTGGGCTCGCAGGCCGTGCGGACGGCGGTGCCGCTGAGCGTGACATTC
The DNA here is from genome assembly GCA_046725765.1 of Candidatus Methylomirabilota bacterium. Lineage (GTDB taxonomy): Bacteria > Methylomirabilota > Methylomirabilia > Rokubacteriales > CSP1-6 > AR12. Next base: position 8,474 of record JBKOZH010000315.1, read on the forward strand.
GCGAAGTACTCGGCGAAGAACTGCCCGTTCGGGCACGACGCGCCGCCGCTACCGATGACGAAGGTGAGCGTGTTGGACGCGGCGGCATCGTTGCGCACGGCCACGGAGGCCTGGCCGGCGCTGGCGATGTCACTGGCGGGGATGCTTGCCGTGAGCTGCGTCGCGCTGACGAACGTGGTCGGCCGGCTCGCTCCGTTCCACGTCACCACGCTGCCGGCGACGAAATTGCTCCCGGTGGCCGTGAGCGTGAATCCGGGACCGCCGGGTGCGGCGGAATTCGGTGAGAGCGCCGTGAGGGTGGGGTTGGCCTGACCGGCCGAGGACCAGCTCACCTGCGCTACGGCGAGAATGGAGGCCTCGTAGTACTCGACCTTGACGTCGTGCTGACCGGCGGTCAGCGACCGCGTTCCCGTGTAGGTCGTGGCGGCCTGATCGCGCCAGGCATCGATAACAGTCGTGCCGTCGACGAAGACGCGGATGCCGTCGTCGGCGGTGGCGGTGAACGTCGTGGCACCGGCGGGGAACGAGAAACTGCCGGTCCAGCGGACCGAGAAATTATCAGTGGGCAGGCCGGCGGGGCCGCCGCTGCCCCAGTTGTAGTTGATGCTGGACTCGCACGCGGTGCGAGCCGGGGGCGCAGTCAGTGTGCGATTGGCGAAATATTCGGCGAGGAACTGACCCGCCGGGCAACCGCCCCCGATGGTGAACGTGGCGGCGTTCGACGCCTGATTGCCGGGATTGACCACGCGGACGGTGGCGGTGCCGGCGCTCGCGATGTCCGCATTGGTGATGCTCGCGGTCAGCCGGGTGTTGCTCACGAACGTCGTTGAGCGGGCGCTGCCGTTCCATTGAACGACGGAGCCCGAGACGAAGCCCGAGCCATCGACCGTCAGCGTGAAGTCGGGACCGTTCGCGCTCGTCTGGGACGGCGTCAGGGCCCTCACCGCAGGCGCGTTCGAGGCCGCGCCGCCGAGCAGTACGATGCTTCCCACCGACGGCACGCCCTGCGAATTCAGCACGAACAGCATGTAGTGGCCTGGCGGCGCCAGCGTCGGCCCGGACGGAAACGTTACGCTCACCCCCGAGCCAGCTGGCGTGAACGGCAGCTCGTTGAATCGCTGGTCCATGTTGTTGGTGTGCGTCACGGCGCCGATGCGGATCAACGTGACGCGCGCGACGGCGTCGGACGTTTGCACCAGCGCGGTCTGGCCGTACGAGACGCTGCCCGGTGCCGCGGTGATCGTCGGCCGTGCGCCCTTGAAGAGATACGGCGGCTCGAATACCTGGACTTCCGGATGCCCGTTACCGCCTGTGTTGAGCACGCGCCCGTCGGGAAGCAGCAGGGCCGCGGAATGATACAGTCGCGGCACGCTGGCGCTTGCCATCGTCGTCCACGTCTCGGTCGTCGGGTCCCACATCTCGGCGGGGAACACCGGCGTGTCCAGGTTGTTGAAACCTGGGCCGTTCGTGCCGCCGGTCACGAGGATGCGCCCGTCCGGGAGAATCGTGCTGTTCATCTGGCGTCGTGCGATGGCCATCGAGCTGATCGAGCGCCAGGCCGGGTTCGGCGCATTCAGATCGATCACCTCCGCGGTGGCCCGCGGCGGATCGTCGCCACCCACCGTGAGGATCTTGCCTGGCGCGTACATCACCGAGCCGCCGTAGTCGCGGAAGCCATCGTTGCGGTTGGCGACGGTCGTCCACGTTCCGGTGCCGCTCGTGTCGAGGTAGCGCGTCGTGAGTGACGGTCCGGAGTTGAAGATCAAGCCGTTTGGCGCGACGTGCATGTACGGATAGAGCTCAAGGCCTAGCTGCGCGTCGGTGAGGTCACGCCACGCGCCCCTCGCCATCTCGAACACCTGGGGCAGCGTGTTGACGCCGACGGTCATGTCGACGTCGCCCGACACCACCAGCACATCACCGTTCGGCAGCGTGGTGTTGGTGGGATACCAGCGGCCGGCGTTCATGTCGGGCAGCGGTGTCCACGCGTTGGACAGCGGGTCGTAGATGGCCGCGCGCGGCAGGCCGACGAAATTCTGAATGTGCCCCCCGGTGACGAAGATGCGGCCATCGGCGAGGTGAGAGTGTCCGCTGCAGAAAAGGTCGTAGCCCACGTGCGCCAGCGGGGTCGTCCCGGCCGTCGCGGGATTCCAGAGGAGCGCGTTGTCGCCGGAGATCCCTTCGTCGCCCGGCCACATCATGACCTGGCCGCTCGGCAGCAGCATCACGTGAACCGGAAAGAACGGCAGCGTCGGCAGCGTGGTCCACTGGCCGACGGCGGACGGCTGGGCGGCCACGGGGACAGCCAGCAGCAGCGAAGCGAGAAGCACCAGCGTGGCCATCCGCAGCGTCATGGCGTGGGCACCAGGTAGAACACGCGGACCGGGAACTCGTGATTGTGCTCACCGACGCTTGCATTCGGCAGCTCGTCGCGCCCGGTGACGAGGATCACGCCGGCGTCGTTGATGCCCGCCACGTCCTGGAGGACGAAGTCGGAGACGGGAATGAGGTCGTTCAGGTCGTTCATCCCGCCGGTCAGCGTCCAGCGAAAGGCGCGCGGGCCGAGGTAGCTGCCCGATGTGCCGACGACCTCGCCACGAGTGTTGAGACCGAGCGCACGGCTCCAGCTGCCGCCGGGCAAGGTGCCGAGGTCGCGCGGCGCGAGGCCGGGCTGCCACAACACAGCGTGCTGCGAGCCGAGCTGTCCCGACCAGCCGACGATGTCACCACCAGCGTTGATGGCCACCGCCTCGCTCGTCTGCTGGCCGGGAAGCGCACCGAGGAGCTCCGGGCCGGCACCCGTGCGCCACAGCACCGCCTGTCGGCCGCCGGCGCTCTGCGTATATCCGACGACGTCCCCGCGATCATTGATACCGAGCGCGCGGGCCGCGCGCTGTCCGGGCAGCGTTCCCAGCGCCTGCGGGACGCCGGCGGCCGACCAACGCACCGCCTGGACGCCGGCTTTGCCGCTCGAGATCCCTACGACCTCGCCGCGTCCGTTGATCGCGAACGCCTGGCTGCCGCTGTCGCCCGGCAGCGGCGGGAGGAGTTGCACGCCGGCGCCCCGGGACCAGACGAATCCGCGTACCGAGTTGCCCGTGTTGAGAGAACCGGTGATCTGGCCGCTATCGTTGATCGCAAACCCCGCGCTGTAGTCGGCCCCTGACGGGATCGCTTCGAGCTGCGTGGGCGAGAGCACGAAGGCGCGGTGTCCCCTACCAAAGGTCCCGGAGCCGCCGGAAACGTCACCCGCGTTGTTGATGCCTCGCAAGAGGCTGCTCGCGCCTTGCTGAAGAGTGCCGATGTCGACCACGCGATAGGCCGGCGGTCCGGCCGGCCGAGGGGCGGAACGCTGCGGCGCCGCTACCGGCGGGTGCGCCGGAAGGGGGGTCGGGAGAGCGGAGAGCAAGGCCGCGATCGACGCGGCGGCGACGACATGTCGAGATCGAACCCAGGCTTTCACGCGGGCATGTACGGGCAAAGCGGAGGCCAGAGTCATTGAGCGGCCGTGACGATGCCGTCGCCGAAGCGACGGATCGCCGCTATGCGGCTGACTTCGGTGCGATGGCAGCGATGCGAACACGCATACCGTGTGTAGGGTTGTTGCCGTCGGATTACCCGACCTGCTGCAATGGTCTGTCCTTCTTGCCCCCCCTCCTGCGGAGCTTGCGACCAGGCGTCTTCACCAGCTGGGAGCAATGTCCTTACCCCGTCTGACACAGACCTTCGAGTAGCGTTGAGGCAACAGCGTCGCGCCGTACTTGAGGGCGGAGATCGCGGATGGATGGAGACGGAACGCTTTCAAGAAGTACGTCCTGGCTTGGGACTTGTCGCCGTTCATGATCAGCAGGTTTCCCATTGCGCGCCACATTTGGCTCAGGCTGGACGCCGTCATCAGTCGTTCACGAAGGGTCAAGCCGGGAAGCTTCAGAAGGCCGGCGTAGACCTCGGCGAAGGCGCGAGCCGTGTACAGGCCGCGGGTCAGGCGCTGTGCGCCGAGATGGTCGATCGACTCCCGTCGGCGCACGATCTCCACGTGCACGTCCCGGCAGAAGGAGAACGGCCCGCACAACGCCACGCGGGCGATGACGTCGCGGTCCTCGGCGATCGTCAGGTGTGGCTTGAAGAGGCCGGCCGCCAGCAGGACGTCACGCCGGATCACCATCGACTGTACGAAGAAATGCGAGTGCCTGAGAATGACGCGATACGGGCGATCGAAAACCAGACGAGGCCGCGCCGCGAACGCGTCCAGCAGCTGGATCTCGCCGAAGTGATCGCTGCGCCTGCCTTCTTCATTGCACGTGACGGCATTCGTCACGTGGGCGACCGCCCGAGGCAGCGCGATGATGCTGCGGGCTTGCGCCTCGAGGTAGCCTTCCGCCCATCGATCGTCCGAATCGAGGAACGCAATCCACCGTCCCGTCGCCGCATGGATTCCCGAATTCCGCGCGCTGCTGACGCCCTGATTCTCCTGGTGCAGGTAGCGCAAGCGACTCGCATACGGCGCGAGCGCTTCGCGGGTGTGGTCGGTGGAGCCGTCGTCGACCACGATCAGCTCGAAGTCGCGGTACGTCTGCCGCAGAACGCTCTCTACAGCCTCCCCGATGAACGCCGCACGGTTGAAGGTGGGGATGATCACGCTGAACAGCGGCATGGGGATTTCCTCGTGTGAGTCCGTTGGCCCTCGGACGGAGACGGCTTCAGGCGCCGTGTGCCGTGCGAAAAGAGATCTGAAATGGAGCCCCCGGCTCTGCAGCAGCCCGCTGCCGCGCAGGAGAGCTCCGAAGCACAAGAGGCCGCCCAGCACGCTGGCAGCCAAAGCGAGCAGCAGGGGATGGCGAGAGAAGAGCACCGGCGAGAGGAAGACGACCGCGATACTGGCCGCCGCGGCGGCGATGAGCTTGACGTTCCTTGCCGAGATCGCGAAACCGTAGTGCCGGCGCACGACGCCGTAAATCAGGCCCCAGTACATGATGTTCATCGCGAGGAACGCCATGCCCACGCCGCTCAGTCCCAGCCACGCGATTCCCAACCACGCAAACGCGAGATGGCTCGCGTTGGCGGCGGCCTCGGTCCAGAGAAACAGCCGACGGTCGCTCCGAGCGCGCAGCATGTACCCCATCGGCCAGCTCAAAACCTGGAGGAATACGCCCATCACCTGCCATCGAAGGATCGCCACGGAGGGCAGGAACTCCGACGAGTAGAAGGCGGTGATCACGACGGGGGCCAGCGTGATGGTGGCCAGGATGCCGGGAAGGGCGAGCAGTGCGCCGACTTCGATTTGATGGTTGACCAGCGCCGAGAACTGCTGCGGATCATCGGCGACGGCGGTCAGTCGTGGATAGAAGTCCGTGAACATCGCGTTCAGGATCACAGCCACATAGACCGACGACAGGTTTGCGGCCGCCTGGTAGATGCCGGTGGCGGAGATCCCCAGATGGTGCAACACGAGCACTCGCAAGACGTACGCGGTGCCCATCGTCATGAGCGAGGCGATCATGAATGCCAATCCGAGTCTCGCGAGGGGCCGAGCCTCGAGAACGAAATCCCGCCATCTGAGCCGGCTTCTGCCGACATCGAGCGCTCGCGCGTACCACCAGCAGGTGACGAGATAGGCGGCGGAGGCCGCCAGGAGAAAGGCCGCGACCCCGCGCGCCTGCAGCACGTAGATAATCGGAATACTGAGCACCGTGCTCCATAGCGCGCCGAGGACATTGATCTTCGCGAGGTCGCCGATGCGCCGCGTTCCCTGGATGAGGGCGAGCTGACCGCCGGCCAACGCGGCGAAGAGGACGGTAAGCGACAGGAGCGCCAGATCCCACGTGTGCCCGGCGTCGCCAAAGGTCCACCGACTGAGCGTCGGGCTGAACACGAGGACGAAGCTCAGGCCCGCGATGCCGCAGATCAGGGATGCCCGTCGGACGGTCGACGCGGTCCGCGAAATGCTCCCCCGGTCCCCCGTCTCCGCGCTCGCAGCGATCGAGCGCACCGCGCTCTCGCCGATGCCCATGCCGAAGATCGCCGTCACCAGACTGGTGGTCGACGTGAACAGGCCGGCGAGGCCGACGCCGGCAGGTCCTATCAGCAGTGCGAGGACCTTGGTGCGCAAGATCCCGAGGAGGATGCTGACGACGGACGATCCCCCCATGAGGAGGGTCGACCTCAAGATTTGTCGATAGGACCTGCCGGCTGCGCCTTCCATGTTCGTGGCGCGCCACTAGCGCCCAGTATTCACCTCACTGCACCAGGCGTGCCACGCCCGGCCGCCAGGCAGAGCGGTTGCGCTACCGCGGACCGCGCCGCGACGGATGAAAGATTCGTCAGCGATCGGGCGCATTGCTTCACACAGGCTGCAGCCATTGAGGCGTCACGACGGTGACCTCGCTGCGCGGCCACGGAACACGTCTCACGACTCGATGAGCGCGGCGGTGGCCTTGAGGCGCTGCTCGCGAGCCTCGAGCGCCGGCGAGACTTCGAGGCCGGCGATTTCGAGCACGCGACGCCAGCGATGGGCCCAGTCGTGGCGCAGCAGTGCCTGCCGGGCGTTCTGACGACTGATCTGGTGCAAGCGCGCGGGCTCGAGGCTCAGGGCGCCAACGACGTCCGCGGCGTCGGAGCCGTCGCGCCGCAGCGGTACCACGGCGTCGGGCCAGTCGAACATCTCGGGGAACGGCTGGCAGTCGGGCGGCTCCCCGATCATGACCGTGCCGGCCGCCAGGCCTTCGTAATAGCGGAAGCCGATCTCGACCTGTCCACCCGTCTCTGCGGCCGCATCCGCCTTGGCGGGCGCAACGACGAAGAAGCGGCTCCGCTTGGCCGTGCTGGCGTAGAGGCGGCGATGGTCCTGGTGATCCGGAGCCGTCACTCCGCTCGCCTGCAAGGAATCGTACAGGTAGAAGAGACGTTTGCTGCAGGCGTGATTCAGCAGCGCCTGGTGGACATCGGGAAGGCGCCGACCAACGCTATAGATGTCGATGACGCGCTCGGGCGGGTCCGGGTAGGGGGTGAACCGCAGCGCATCGGTGGCACCCGGAACGTACTCACACGGGCGATCCAGCATGTTGGCGAGCGGCGCCGCCGTGCCGTGCAGACCGACAATGACGTGATCGAAGCGGTTCAAGGACGGCAGCCAGTACCGATAGTGGGGCAGTTGGCCCGCCCAGAGCTCGTCGATCCAGCAGACACTCGTCCGGCAATGGTCGCGCCAGCCTTCGAGCGCGTTCACGTACAGAAAGTCCCAGTACGTGGCGCACATGACGACGAGCAGGTCGTAATCCCTCGTCAGGCGCACGCGCCTGAGGCCGGGATTCATGAAGGCGAGGCGTCGCGATACATCGTGGTACATCAACCGTCGCTGCCACCGCAGCTTGGATTGGAAGCCCGGTTCGGCTTCGAGGCATATGAGATCGACGTCGTCACAGCTCACGAGGACGTCCTGCGCCTCGAGATAGCCGCAGTGGAACGCGAGGCGTTCGAAGTGCCGGGCGGTCGGTAGACAGATGCGCGGTGAACCTGCGCTCACGACCGAATACTCCTCCGCGCGCGGCATGTCAGCGCCGCCGCTTTGCGCCGGACACGGATGTCGATGTCGTACGTGTTCTGCAGCCGCATGCAGACCGATTGCGGACGGGCGGCCGTTGGCGAGGTCTCGTCCATTTCCTGGTTCGTGAGCCTGCACACTCTGTACCAGCCCTTGGTCTCATGGCGACCGCGGGCGCGTCCCCAACTGTGACGCTGCACTGCCCGAAATCAGCAAGCATTTGCACACGGTTCGCCCGATGTGCCGCCGCAGCGGCCGAAATTTCGGTCCTGGACTTGCACTCGTAAGCAGCGTGCTCATGGCTGAACCTCGCATTGCCGCGGACACCGCCTTGTCCGCAAGTCGCTGCCGGCATTGCGCCTCGCCGCTCCGCAACACCGTCGTCGACCTCGGCATGTCGCCGCTCTGCGAGACCTTTCCGGCTGCGGACGAGCTGAACCGGATGGAGCCGTTTTACCCGCTGCGCATGTGGGTCTGCGAAACGTGTTTCCTCGTGCAGGTCGAGGATTATGTGGGGCCGGAACGCATCTTCGACGACGCGTATCCATACTACTCGTCTTACTCGAGCTCCTGGCTCCGGCACGCCGAACAGTACGTGGCCGCCAGCGTCGATCGACTGGGTCTCGGCCCCGATAGCCTCGTCGTCGAGCTCGGCAGCAACGACGGATACCTGCTGCAGTACTTTGTCGCGCGCGGCGTCCCCGCGCTCGGCATCGAGCCGGCGCGCAACGTCGCCGAAGCGGCGCGTGGGCGAGGCGTGCCGACGCTGGTTCGAATGTTCGACGAGCGCTGCGCCCACGAGCTCGCCGGGCCGGCGGGTGTGGAACTCGCGGGATCGGCGGGCATGGCGCACTGGCCGTCCGAGGGCCGACGTCCAGATCTGATCTGCGGCGCGAACGTACTCGCGCAGATCCCCGACCTCAATGGGTTCATCCGCGCCATCAAAGAGCTGCTGGCGTCCGACGGCGTGCTGACCATCGAGTTTCCGCACCTGGAGCGCCTGATCGCCGACAACCAGTTCGACACGATTTATCACGAGCATTTTTCGTATTTCTCGTTCACAGCCGCCGAACGCATCTTCGCCGCCCACGGCCTGGTCCTCTTCGACGTCGAGGAGTTGCCAACGCACGGTGGGTCGCTGCGCATCTGGGGTCGCCACGCGCAGAGCCGCCGGTGGCCCATCGGCCCCCGCGTGACCGCGCTGCGCGCGCGCGAGGCGGCCACCGGCGTCACGACGCTCGAGTACTATGCGGACTTCGCGAGGCGTGTCGAGGACACGAAGCATCACCTGCTCGAATTTCTCATCGACGCGCGCCGGCACGGCAAACGCACGGTCGGATACGGCGCCCCCGGCAAGGCCAACACGCTGCTGAATTACTGCGGCATCCGAACCGATCTGCTCGCGTACACCGTGGACCGCAATCCGCACAAGCAGGGCCGCTTCACGCCAGGCACGCACATTCCGATCCTGGCGCCCGACGCGATCAGCCACACCCGGCCGGATTATGTGCTGATTCTGCCCTGGAACCTGACCGCGGAGATCGTCACGCAGATGGCCCACGTGCGCGACTGGGGCGGGGCGTTCGTGGTGCCGATCCCCGAAGTGAAGGTCATCCCGTGATCTTTCGTCCGACGTCCGTCGCCGGCGCGTGGATCGTCGAGCCCGAGCGGCACATCGACGAGCGTGGGTTCTTTGAGCGAACGTGGTGCGCCACCGAGTTCGCCCGACACGGCCTCTCCGCCCGCCTGGCGCAGGTGAGCATCTCGTACAATCCGCGACGCGGGACGCTCCGTGGCTTGCACTATCAGGTCGCGCCGCACGCCGAGGCCAAGCTCGTGCGGTGCATCCGCGGCGCGATCTACGACGTTGCCGTCGACCTGCGTCGCGCCTCGCCGACGTTCCGTCAGCACGCCGCGGCTGTGCTCGACGTCGACAACCGGCTCGCGCTCTACGTTCCGGAGGGCTGCGCGCACGGCTTTCAGACGCTCCGCGACCACACCGAGGTGCTCTACCAGATATCCACCGCTTACGCGCCGGAGGCGGCGTGTGGCGTGCGCTGGGACGATCCCGCGTTCGCGATCCCGTGGCCCGCGGCCAAGCGCATCATCGCCGACCGTGACCGGCGATATCCGGACTTCAGTGAGCACGATGTCGCCGCTCGCTGATCCCGCGGCGGCGGGCGAGGCGCTGTTCGCGCTCGTGTCGGAGCTGTTTCCTCTGCACCGTTCCATCACGGGCGACGGCGTTCGCGGCACGCTGGCGCGGCTGTCCCGGCACATTCCCCTGGTGATCCACGAGGTGCCGAGCGGCACGCGGGTCTTCGATTGGACGGTGCCCGACGAGTGGAACGTCCGCGAGGCCTGGATCGCGGATGCGACGGGTCGGCGCGTTGTCGACATCCGGCGGTCGAACCTCCATCTCGTGCACTACAGCGTGCCGGTGCGAGCCCGCCTGTCGCTCGCGGAGCTGCGGCCCCACCTCCACTCGCTGCCCGAGACGCCCGAGCTCGTGCCGTACCGCACGTCGTACTACGCCCCGAGCTGGGGGTTCTGTGTGGCGCACGAGCAGCTCGCGGCCCTCGCCGACGGCGAGTACGAGGTCTGTATCGACGCCTCGCTCGCGCCCGGCTCGCTGACGTACGGCGAGTGTTTTCTCCCCGGCGAGACGGACGACGAGGTCCTCGTCTCGACCCACATCTGCCATCCCTCGATGGCCAACGACAATTGCTCCGGGATCGCGCTGGCGGCCGTGCTCGCAGAAGCGCTCGCCACGCGTACGTCGCGGCGTTATGGCTACCGCTTCGTGTTCGTGCCCGGCACGATCGGCTCGATCACGTGGCTGGCGCGAAACGAGGCCGGCGTCGACCGCATCCGACACGGCCTCGTTCTGGCCGGGCTCGGGGACGCCAGCGCCTTCACGTACAAGAAGAGCCGGCGCGGCACCGCCGAGATCGATCGCCTCGTGCCGCGCGTGCTGAGCGACCTGGGCGCGCCGCATGCGGTGCGCGACTTCGTGCCGTACGGCTACGACGAGCGCCAGTACTGCTCGCCTGCGTTCGATCTGCCCGTCGGCTGCCTCATGCGGACCCCGCACGGAGGCTATCGCGAGTACCACACGTCGGCGGATGATCTCGCGTTCGTTCGGCCCGAGCGGCTCCACGAGTCGCTGCGCCTGGTCCTCGCCATCGTCGACGCGCTCGAGGCGAATCGTAGGTATGTGTCGCAGAATCCGAAGTGCGAGCCGCAACTCGGCCGTCGCGGCCTCTACACGACGCTGGGGGGCATCGATCGGCGCGCCGACGAGCTGGCGCTGCTGTGGGCGCTCAATCTGGCCGACGGCCGGCACACGGTGCTCGACATTGCGGACCGGTCCGGGATGTCGTTCGACGCCATCGACCGCGCCGCGCACGCGCTGAGCGAGCACGGTCTGCTCAAGGAGGCGCTGTGACCGGCGCGCGCGTCCTCGTGGTCGGCGCGAGCGGCTTTCTCGGTCGCCATCTCTGTCCGCGTCTGCGCGGCGCCGGCGCCGAGGTCCACGCGGTGTCGCGCCGGCCTGCGCCCGCGCACCCCGCGGCCGAGCGCTGGTGGACGGCCGACGTTGCCGATGAAGCCGCGGCACGAGCGCTGGTCTCTGCGGTGAAGCCCGATGTCGTGGTGCATCTCGGTGCGCTCACGCACGCCGCGCCGGATCTCGCGCTGGTGCTGCCGACCTTCCGTAGCGCGCTCGCGAGCACCGTCAACCTCCTGGCCGCGCTGACCGAGCAAGGCTGCCGACGCATCGTGCTCACAGGATCCATTGAAGAGCCCGTCGGCGATGCCACGGTCGTGCGGCCCGCGTCGCCATACGCGGCCGCCAAGTGGGCGGCGAGCGCGTACGCGCGCATGTTCCACGCGCTCTATCAGGCCCCCGTCGTCATCGCGCGGCTGACGCTGGCGTACGGGCCGAAGCAGCTCGAGCGCAAGGTCATCCCATCCACGATTCTCGCGTTGTTGCGCGGGCAACGGCCGCGCGTGTCGAGTGGTACGCGATCCTGGGACTTCATCTACGTCGACGACGCCGTCGAGGCGTTGGTGCGCCTCGCCGAAGGCCGCGGGCCCGACGGCGCGACGGTCGATATCGGGACGGGGCGGCTGACGACACTCCGCACAGTCGCCGAGCAACTCACCGCGATCGTCGATCCGACGCTTGCGCCGGTGTTCGGCGCGGTCGTCGATCGGCCGCTCACCGAGTCGCGGGCTGCCGATGCGGCGGCGACGGCCGCGATGCTCGACTGGCGGGCGACCACGTCGCTCGAGGCGGGATTACGACGAACCGTCGATTGGTATCGCGCGCACATGGCTCAGTCACATCATCACGGAGTGGACATATGAAGGTCGTGCTGTTCTGCGGGGGTGTCGGCGCGCGGCTCAAGGAGTACTCGGAAACGGTTCCGAAGCCGATGGTGCCCATCGGTCATCGGCCGATCATCTGGCATCTCATGAAGTATTACGCGCATTACGGACACAAAGACTTCATCCTCTGCCTCGGCTATCGCGGCGAGGCCATGCGCCGGTTCTTTCTCACCTACGACGAGTGTGAGTCGAACGATTTCAAACTCTCGGACGGCGGCACGCGCGTGCACCTCTACAGCCGGGACATCAGCGACTGGTCGATCACGTTCGCCGAGACCGGGCTGCACGCCAACCTCGGCCAGCGCCTGACCGCCGTTCGCAAGTATCTCGGCGATGACGAGATGTTCCTGGCGAACTACAGCGATGGCCTGTCCGACCTGCCGCTGCCGGCATATCTCGACTACGCCCGCGCCGAGGACCGGGTCGGAACGTTCGTGTGTGTGAAACCGCACCACTCCTTCCACATCGTCAGCCTCGCGGCCTCCGGTCATGTCACCGATCTCCGACCGGCCCACGACTCCGACGTGTGGATCAATGGCGGCTTCTTTGTCTTCAAGCGCCAGATCTTCGACTACATCAAGGACGGCGAGGATCTCGTGGTCGAGCCCTTCCAGCGCCTGATCCGCGACGATCAGCTGGCGGCGTATCGCTACCGCGGCTTCTGGGCGGCGATGGACACCGTGAAGGACAAGCTGTGGTTCGACGAGATGGCCGCCTGCGACAACACGCCGTGGGAGGTGTGGAGGTCGCGCGCCGCATGATTGCGCTCGACCTGGGCCACGTTCGCCGGCTCCTGTGCATCGGCGCCCACTGTGACGACATCGAGATCGGGTGCGGGGGAACGGTGCTCACCCTCGCGGCCGCCGTCCCTCGACTCGCCGTGCGGTGGGTCGTGTTCACGTCCGATGACACGCGGCGCCGCGAAGCCGAAGCGTGTGCGGCGCGATTCCTGCGCGGCTGCGATGCCGAGGTCAGGATCCTCGACTACCGGGATGCGTTTCTCGCCTACAGCGGCGCGGCCGTGAAAGAGGATTTCGAGCGGCTCAAGGACTGGGTACCCGACCTGATCTTGACGCCGTTCCGTGGGGACGCGCACCAGGATCACCGTCTCGTCGCCGAGCTGACGTGGAACACGTTCCGTCGGCACCTGATTCTCGAGTACGAGATCCCGAAATACGACGGCGATCTCGGCGCGCCGACGGTCTTCGCGCCGCTCGACGCCGCGGTGGCCGAGGACAAGGTCCGACACATTCTCGAGTGCTACAAGTCGCAATCCGATCGTCATTGGTTTTCGCGCGACGTCTTCATGGCGCTGATGCGGCTGCGGGCGATGGAAGCGAACGCGGGGACCGATCAGGCCGAGGCGTTCTATGGGCGAAAGGTCGTGCTCACGGCCGGCGCGGCCGGCAGACGGAGGCTCGGATGAAAGTCCTCGTCACGGGCCATGACGGTTACATCGGCGCGGTCCTCGTGCCGCTGCTGATGGAGGCCGGGCACGACGTCGTCGGAGTCGACACGGGCCTGTTCGAGGCCTGTACGTTCGGGGCACCGCCGCCATCGATTCCCACACGGCGGGTCGACATACGGGACACGCTCGGCGTCGAGGCGTACGAACGGTTCGACGCCGTCGTCCACCTGGCCGCGCTCTGCAACGACCCGCTCGGTGATCTCGACGCCGAACTCACCTACGACGTGAACTATCGCGCCGCGGTGCGCCTCGCCGAGCTCGCCAAACAGGCGGGCATCCCACGCTTCGTCTTCTCGTCCTCATGCAGTCTCTACGGTGTCGCGCCGGATGACCGCATGCTGAGCGAGGACGCGGCATTCAACCCCGTCACACCGTACGGCGCATCAAAGGTGTATGCCGAGCGTGACATCGCCCGTCTGGCCGACGCGACCTTCAGCCCGACGTTTCTGCGCAACGCCACCGCCTACGGCGTCTCGCCGCGACTCCGGGCCGATCTCATGGTGAACAACCTCGTCGGCCACGCCGTGCTCACCGGTGATGTTCTGGTCGCGAGCGACGGCACGCCGTGGCGTCCGCTCGTCCACGTCGAAGACATCGCGCGCGCGTTCGTGGCGGTGCTCGCGGCGCCCCGCGAGCGCATGCACAACGAGGCGTTCAACGTGGGCCAGACGACGGAGAATTACCAGGTGCGCGACGTCGCGCGCATGGTCGCGGACGCCGTCCCCGGCTCCCGCGTACGCTACGCGCCGGGCGGTGGGCCGGACCCGCGGTGTTATCGCGTGAGCTGCGACAAGCTCGCGAGCTGCCTACCCAGCTTTCGCCCGCGCTTCACCGTGCGCGCCGGCATCGAGCAGCTCTACGACGCCTACCGCGTCGTACCGCTCACGATGCCGGATTTCAGCGAGCGGTACGTACGTCTGCGACACGTGCGCCGTCTGCTTGACGAACGCCGGCTGGACCGGACTTTGCGCTGGGCGACTCAGCCGGCCGCCATCGCCGGGGCGAGCGCACAGGAGTGAGCTGGTCCCCGCACAGCGTGTCAAGCGCAAACGTCCCCGGCTGAAGCGCACGCGCCGAGCGGTGCGCGCGGCGGCTCGTTCGACGATTGATCGTCGGGGTCGTCGCGCGTCGAACTGTCCGCGAACCGACGTTCGACTGCAACGTGACCTGACGATGTAATTTCTACTTTCACTCCGTTGCGTCTCGGGACGAGGTCGAATCGGCCCGCGATTTCCATATGTTGATGGTGTTATGTGCAGCGCGCGCCAGTCTGGCAGTCCCCCTGCAGTGCGGCCCCCCGGAAGACCACTCCATCACTGGACGGCGCTACAACGCGTCGAGCGAGGGGACGTCGTGAGGCCGAGCGGCCCACGTAAGCGTCAACCCCGCAGGTGGTGGTCCTCCTTGGGGGAAGCCACGAATGTTCTCGAGCTGGCATGCCGCGGGCGTGCGTTCGATCGCGTCAGTCATCACCGCGCTGTGCTCCGTCGTCGTCATTCACGGCATTGCTCACGCCGGAACTCTGGAGCTGTCTTGGACCGCTCCGACCACCACCGTCACCGGCATGCCGTTGACGAATCTGGCCGGCTATCGCGTGTACTACGGGACCGCGAGCGCTGGATGTCCAGGCGCGACATACGTGACCGTCCCGTCACCCACGCTGGCGCCTTCGGCGAACCAAACGCTGACGTGGACGCTGTCAGGGCTAGCGACCGGCACCGCGTACTACGTCGCCGTGACGGCCGTCGACGCCCTCGGCGAGGAAAGCACGTGTGTGAGCTCCGCGACCGCGACGGTGGCGAGATCCGACGTCTCCGTGATGCCGACCAGCACGGTGTCGTTCGGCACGGTAACGATTGGCAGCTCCGCCGAGCAGACGTTCACCGTCCAGAACAATGGACAAACGGCGACGTCTGGAGCCGCCGCCGCCACCGCGCCGTTCAGCGTCGTCGCCGGGAGTCCCTATAACCTCGCCCCTGGCGCAACCGCGACGGTAAGAGTTCGCTTCAGCCCGACCGCCGCGGCAGCGGCGACGTCGAACGTTTCATTCGTGAGTCCTGACGGCGGCAGTCTTTCGCGCGCCGTTTCGGGGACCGGAGTCGCGGCGACCGGTTCGCCCGGTGGCAGCACGCCACCGCCGCCAACCAGCGGGGGTGCAAAGCTTGGCGCGGACACGGCACCGCCCGCCGTCGCTCTTACGGCCCCGGCGAGTATGGCCACGGTGTCGGGTTCGGCGGTGATCCTTACGGCGACGGCGAGCGACAACGTCGGCGTCACCGGCGTGCAGTTCAGAGTCAACGGCCTCAACCTCGGCAGCGAGGTCACGGCGCCGCCGTATCGGATCTCCTGGTACACGCTGTCGACGCCAAACGGCACGCACACCTTGACGGCGGTGGCGCGTGACGCCGCAGGGAACAGGACGACGTCGGCGCCGGTGTCGGTGGTCCTGACCAACGGGGCCGCCGGTTCGATCACTGCCCCAAGCGCGCCCGACACGACACCGCCCACCGTTTCCATTGCCTCGACCGCGGCGACAACCGGCGCTCCCGCGCTGACGCTGAGCGGAACGGCGGCAGACAACATCGGCGTGACACAGGTGGCGTGGACGAACAGCCGCGGCGGCAGCGGCACCGCCAGCGGCACCACGAGCTGGACGGCGAATATCGCGCTGCAGACCGGCGCCAACGTGATCACCGTCACGGCGCGGGATGCGGCGAGCAACACCAGCCAGGGCTCGGTCACCATCACGCGGACGGACACCACGCGACCGACGGTGAACCTGACGTCGCCCATCAGCGGGGCGGCGGTCGCTGGCTCAGCGGTGATCATCACCGCGGAGGCCGCCGACGACGTCGGCGTGGTCGGTGTGCAGTTCAAAGTCGACGGTCTCAACCTCGGCAGCGAGGTGACGACGCCGCCGTACGGGATCTCCTGGTACACGCTGTCGACGCCGAACGGCACGCACACCCTGACGGCGGTGGCGCGCGACGCGGCGGGTAACACGACGACGTCCGTGCCGGTCGCGGTCACGCTGACCAACGGTGCCGCCGGCGCGATCCCCGCGGCGGTGAGCGCGGCGGTGCCGGCGCCAGCGCCTCTGGCGTACGACAACTCGGTCAGCTCGGGCTTTCAGTGGGGCGCGACGTCGGTGACCACGCCCGCGTTCGTCGTAGGGACCGGCGCCAATCGCGCGGCAATGATCATGGTCGCGATGAGCGCCAACAACGCGACCAACATCACGGCAAGCCTGGGAGGTGTCGCGGCCACGCTGGTTCCCGGCACAGACTCCGGGACGACGGCCTCCATTCGAACGCTGATCTTCCAGGTGATCAACCCGCCGTCCGGCTCGCAGACGGCGACGGTGTCGTGGACGACGCCCATGCACGCCGACGTCGGTGTGCTCACGGTCACCGGCGCCAATCAAACGACGCCGACGTCAAATGGGCAGTTCACCGCTTCCAATGCGTCGCCGAGCGCGGCGACGTCCGTGACCATCCCAAGCAATCCCGGCGATCTCACGGCCAGCGTCGGCCTCACGACGAATCAATGGATATCGCCGGCCACGAACCAGACGTTCGTCTGGGGACCCAGCTCGTCGCCTGCTCAGGGCGACCGAGGCACCGGTGCGGGCACCACGACGCACACGTGGACGGACCTGTACGAGGGCATTCCGCACAGCGTGTCGGGCGCGAACTTCGTCGCCGCGCGTCGGTGACGGCGAGGCCGAAAGCGAGGAGACCTGACTTGAGATATACGAAGCTACTTCTGTGCGCGTCGCTCTTGCTGGGTGTGCCGGCCTATTCGGCGGCACAGACGATGACGGATTCGCTGTCCGCAGCCGGTCGCACGATCGACTGGAGTCGCCCGGGCGTGAGCGGCGGGGTGCCGAATCGGACGAACGTCTGCACCACACTCGCCCCCGGGGCCAGCGCCGCTGCCATCAACAGCGCGATCCTCGCGTGCCCCAACGGCGTGGTGGCCCTCAGCGCCGGCACGTACACACTGTCGTCCGGCATCACGTTCCGCGGCGCCAATAACGTGACACTTCGCGGTGCCGGGCCGGATCAAACGATCCTGAAATTCACGGGAGGCGACAGCTGCGGCGGCCTCTTCGCGAACGTGTGCATCCATGGGCCGTCGGATGTCTGGTCGGGGGGCGTGCCCGCGGCGAACATCCGCAGCTGGACGGCCGGCTACGAGAAGGGCTCGACGCGGCTCACGCTGGACTCCGCAAGCGGGCTCTCGGTCGGCCAGATGGTGATTCTCGATCAGGCCGACGACGCCGCCGACACCGGCGGGGTGTTCGTCTGCGGGACGCGCTCGTGCTCGCAGGAGGGCGGGCCGGCTGGACGGCCGGGACGCGCGCAGCAGCAGTACGTGCAGGTGACGGCGATCAGTGGCAACCAGGTGACGATTTCGCCCGGCATCTACATGCAGAACTGGCGGGCGTCACAGTCGCCGCAGATGTGGTGGTGGGGCCCGAGCGCGACCGGCAACGGCGTGGAAGCGATGACGCTGGACCACGGCTCGAGTTCCTCGACCACCGGCATCGGTGTCAAGAACGCGTACGACTGCTGGATCAAGAACGTGAAATCGCTGAACGGCAGCCGCAACCACGTCTGGCTCTATACGACGGCCCGCATCGAAGTGCGCGACAGCTATTTCTATGGAACAAAGAACGCGGCGTCACTGAGCTACGGCGTCGAGCTCTATGCCACCGGCGACGACCTCATCGTGAACAACATCTTCGAGCACGTCACGGCCCCGATCATGACCGGCAACAGCTCGGGCGTGGTCGTGGGCTACAACTTCATGACGGACATGTTCTACACGGTGTCGAACTGGATGATGGCTGGATCGCAGGGCTCGCACGACGCCGGCGCCAGCATGAATCTGTTCGAGAGCAACGTCGGTAACGCGTTCCTGATGGACAACTATCACGGGACCGGCAATCTGGCCACCGTGTTCCGCAATCGTTTCACCGGCACCGAAGGGACAAAAACCTCGAACACGATTCCCATCAACCTCTTCGGCTATAACCGATACGTCAACATCCTCGGCAACGTTCTGGGGACGGCCGGATACCATCAGACGTACGAGTTCTCGCAGGCCTCCTCGTCCGGTTCGACGGATCGATCGATCTATGTGCTCGGGTACTCGGGCGTAGGAAGCGGAAGCACGTCGGGCCTGCCGTACGATTCGATGGTGCTGAGGTCGATGCTGCGGTGGGGGAACTACGACGTCGCGAGCAGTGGAGCGCAGTGGAGGACATCGGAAGTTCCGTCCGGTGTGACACTGCCGCCAAGCAATGCGCTGCCGCCGTCGCTGTTCCTGGCGTCGCGACCGCAGTGGTGGGGCGGGATGCCGTGGCCGGCGATCGGACCGGATGTCAGCGGCGGTCCCGACGGGGGAGGACATGCCCACGCGATTCCCGCGCAGGCCTGTTTCCGCGCAAGCGGCCGGAGGGGCGACGGCACGCTGGCCTTCGATCCCAAAGCCTGCTACCCGGAGCCAGCCTCGCCGATGCCGGGCGGATCGGGGCCACCCAGCGCCCCCAGCACCCCGGTGAAACCGAGCGCCCCGGTGAATTTGACGGTGCGCTAGCCCACCGTCACGACGGACACGGCTCGGCGCCTGCGACGGACCCCTTCGGTACACCCTGTCCGAATAGACCGTCGTATGTCGCCGAGCCTCACATCTCAGGCCGCCGCCTTCGCGACGGAAAACCGCCGCGCCAACCAGCGCGCGCGGACCTTGCGGAAGCCGTCGATGATGGCCTGAGGCGCGTACGCTTGGAGGCCGTGCTGTAATCCGAGACCCAGCGCGAGCCGGCCGACCGGCGTCAGCGGGATGTAGTAGCGCGGGATCTCGATGCGCGTGAAGCCATTGTGTCGCTTGAAGTCGCTCAAGGGATCTGCCTGCTTTCGGCCGTACGAGAAGCGCCCGTAAACCAGATAGGGCACCTGGTGCGCCTGGCAGACGGCGACGGCGCGAGCGATGAGCGCATTCGTCGGCGACTTGTCCCGGTGCGAGATCATCGACAGAATCTGCATGAGCCCAGCCTGGTGTCGCGCCTTGACCAGCTTGGCGAAGCCGATGAGGTCGTCGCCGACGAAGGCGCCGAGAAACACGCTTCGATCGACGAACGTGCCATTCTCGCGCCGGACGACGTCGAGGCTCTTGCCGTAGTGCGCGAAGCGGCGTCCCTGACGCATCGGCGTCTCATCGTAGATGGCGGCGATGCCGCGCACGAGCGCGTCGTCGAACGGCACCTCGCGTACGATCACTCCGCTCTTGTCCGCGCGCCGGAGCAGGTTCCGCGTCTTGTCCTTGATCTGTCGCGTGCGCCAGTGCTCGAACGTGGAGATCGGGATCGCCGCCACGTTGTCCCACTCTAGAGGGAAGTCGTACTTCGGCGTCGTGTCGGGCAGCTCCTGCGCAAACGTGAACAGGTCGACGGATCCTCGCTGGGCCTTCAGCTCGGCGATGGCGGCCGCCGGATCATCGACGAACTCGTAGCCCTCGGCCACGAGCCGGGCGATGCGGACGAGCCGTCCGCCGATCCTGATCTCCTTGCCGCACACGATCATGGATATCCTCCGTTGATTCGCTGAGAGAGCCGTCCCTCGACGAGGAACCGGTATTCGTCCGGATTCACCGGATGTGTCTCGACTTCGACAACGTGATCGCGCGCGAGTGCGACGATGCGCGCGACGCGGCTCGGCGGCTCCAGTGGCGGGAGCGAGAAGAAAAAATCGGTGACACGATGCCGCCGGGCCAACCGGCGATCGATCCGCCGCCGATAGAGGCGGTTCAGGTAGCCTTTCTCGTCCGGTTCGAACGAGAAATTACGTCGCACGATGCTGCCGGCAGGCAGCAGCTGTTGCGCGAGTACGTTGGCGCACAGATGCATGTGGTGGTGGCCGTCGAATCGGACGGGCTCTGTCCCGTACAGACGGCGGAACTCGTCGATCTGCGCGCGGACGACGTAGTCGAAGTCACGCGCCAGTCCGCGGCTGGCGATGGCCCGCGCGAAGCGATGCCGTCGAAGATATCGGCCCAGGACCGTCTGACGCTCGGCGAGGCGGGGCGGGCAGTCGGGGGCGGAGAAGGGCGTCGTGAAGTTCAGGTGGAGAGCGGCGTCGATCCCGTGCTCGCGAGCGAGCGCGGCGGCATGCGCAGAATCGGGCATGAAGACCATGGCACTCACGCCGGAGACGGCGCCAGACGCCACACAGTCCTGGATCGCCCGCGTCGTGACGCGGTCGTATCCCCAGTCGTCAGCGTTCACGAGCAGCACGTGCTCAGGTCACGCCGGCCGGCATCGTTGGCGAGCATGCGGTCCCAGCGTCTGACGATCGACCATCGGATCGCGGGCCCAACCGCTTGCATGCGCTTCGCAGCCTCCCACCCGAAGAGCGGACGAATCCAGTCGTACTTCCGTGGGAGTTTCGGGGCATGGAGCCGGCCTCCCAGCTCAGCGGCGAGCGCGTGTAGCTCCGCGACGAGATCAGGCCGCCGAGGGTAGTAGCAGATCAAGTTTCGCTGCAGGTACTCCACACACGCCGCCCGCACGCGCTCGCTGTCCTCGATCGCGCGCAGGTACTTCAGGTGCAGCCGCATGGAGAGCAGCAGCGATGTCAGCTTGCGGTCGTTGGCGTGGTCGATATGGCTCAGACGTCCACATCCCGACATCCGATACATGACGCGCGCGTGGGGAACGAACGAAACGCCGTCGCTGGACGCGATCACGCGGGCGAAATACTCGCCATCGTCGTCGAGGGAGAGCCGCGTGTCCCAGCGACCGACTGCGTTCGTCAGCTCCCGACTGACGAGCCAGGTGGCGGTCGGCATGTACGCGTTGTGTTGCAGCTTGCGGACGAGCCAGTCGGCCCGGGAAAGGCTGTCCCACAGCGGGCCGGGGCTGAATCGCGCAGCGGCTGGTCGGTGGAGAAAGGCTCCCCAGGCCGATGACAGCGCGGTGCGAGGGCCTGCACCGGCCTCCATCTGGCGGGCGATCTTGTCGGGCGCCAGGAGATCGTCGGCGTCGAGCCATTGAATGACGTCGGCCTGACTCATGGACAACGCCGTGTTCCGAGCGGCCGCCGCGCCCTGATTGGGCTGAGTCGCCACCGCGACCTGACCCGACGCGAAACGGCGGGCGACCGCCAGCGTGTCATCGGTGGAGCCGTCGTCGACGACGATGATCTCCTTGCGCGGCCATGTCTGGGCGAGCGCGGATCGGATCGTCTCGGCGATCCATGGGGCGGAGTTGAATGCCGGGATGAGAATCCCGACGAGCGGGGGACGGCTATTCGGTGACATAGGCTTCCTTGATCGGCTTGATTCGCATGAGCGCGAGCAGGCGCCCGAGGTGGTCGCAGAGCTTGACCACGTACGTCATGAAGAGCGCCTGGCTGAGCAGTAGCGCCAACGGTAGGAGCGCCACGTACGCCGGAACCGCCACGAGTGACTTGAGGACATCGCGAGGCCCAAAGGTGGGGTGGAACAGCGACACGGAGCCGCGGAGCAGCGCGCGCCGCATCATGAACGAGCGCCGCCAGCGGACAGGGGGCACGACCTCCTGCACGGAGGCCGCGTCGCACCAGACGAACCGATGCCCGCGCTCGATCATCCGCCGGAAGAAATCCTGGTCCTCGCCGGTCACGAATTCCGGCCTGAATGGCGCGGTTTCGCCGTCGAAGAGTTCTCGCGTGAGCAACACGTTGCCCGTACGACCCTGACGCCAGCCGATGACGAAGCCCGTCGGATACGTCGGCCTCTCATAGAACTTTCCAGTGACCACCCAGCGCGGCGGCGACTCCTCGAAGCGCGGACGCACCGGGCCGAGCACGCCGGCCACGCCGTACTCACGGCACGCGGCGAACAACGTCACCAGCCAGCGGGGCGGCGGGCACTCGTCGTCGTCGATGAACGCGATGAAGTTGCCCTCCGCGTTCTCGATGGCCTTGTTCCGGGCCAGCGCAATGTTCCGGCGTGGCTCGACGCTGTACCGCACCGAGACCGCCGTCGAGGCCGCGACTGCCCGCACCACGGGCTCGGACGAGCGCGTCGCGTCGTTGTCCACGACCACGATCGAGTAGGTGAAGGCGCCCTCCGTCTCCTGGCATGCCAGCGCCTCCAGCAGTCGTGTCAGCAAGGCCGGCCGCCGGTACGTGCAGATGCAGACGCAGACGTGCATCACCGTGTCCGCCGGCGCGGGCGCCGCTCGCTGATGACGTACTGCCATCACTCTCTCCCTCCGGACGCCGGCGCGTCCGCGTTGTTCCGGAATGACTTCACCCTGCGCCAGGCGAGCCAGGGAACGCCCATACTGGTGCTGCCATTGTGGGTGCAGACATTGTGCCAGACTCCCTCGCGACCGGCGATCATGGCGGCATCACCGCTCGTCATGGTCGCCCGTGCCCTCTCTGTGCTTGCGCCTGTGAAGGGATGCTCGACGAC
>JBKOZH010000262.1:0-9471 GCA_046725765.1 Candidatus Methylomirabilota bacterium
GAGTTGCAGCCGTGGGCGATGTTGCCGAAGGGGCCGCCGTGCACCAGCGCCGGCGTGCCTTCCAGGGTCTGCACGAGGTTCGGCTTGATCGCGTCCTTCATGACGACGGCCATCGCGCCCGCCGCGCGCAGATCCGCCGCCGCCACCGGCGCGCCGTCGCCCGCCTCCGCGACGATCATGCGCCCGGCGCGCGCCTTGAAATCGAGCAGGTCGGCGGCCAAACAGAGAATGGCCATGACTTCCGAGGCCACCGTGATCTCGAAGCCGCCTTCGCGCGGCACGCCGTGGGCGGGTCCGCCCAGACCGATAACGATGTTGCGCAGCGGCCGATCGTTCATGTCTACCACGCGCTTGAGCTGCACGCGCCGCGTGTCGATGCCGAGCGGATTGCCCTGGGCGAGATGGTTGTCGAGCATCGCCGCCAGGAGATTGTGCGCGGCGCCGATGGCGTGCATGTCCCCCGTGAAGTGGAGGTTGATGTCCTCCATCGGCGCGACCTGCGCGTAGCCGCCACCCGTCGCGCCGCCCTTCATGCCGAACACCGGGCCCAGCGAGGGCTCGCGCAACGCGACGACCGCGCGCTTGCCCAGTCGCCGCAGGCCGTCGGCCAGCCCCACCGTTGTCGTCGACTTGCCCTCGCCGGCGGGCGTCGGCGTCATTGCGGTCACGAGCACCAGGGCACCATCCGGGTGATCGCGGCGCCGGGCGATGGCGTCCCAGCCGACCTTCGCCTTGTGGCGTCCGTACGGTTCCAGCTCGTCGGCCGTCAGTCCGACGGCGGCGCCGATCTCCTGGATCGGCCTCAGCGTGGCGGCCCGCGCGATGTCGAGATCCTGCTTGCCCATGAGCGATCAGCCCTTTCTCGGTGAGAGACGCGACGGCGATGCAAGATGGTCGGCGGCGATCGGCAGCGTGGTGATCGTGACGCCAAGCGGCGCCACGGCATCGGCGACGGCATTGGCGATGGCGGCGGGGGCGCCGATCGTTCCCCCCTCGCCCATGCCCTTGATGCCACCCGGCATCGTCGGTGACGGCGTCTCGAGATGACCGACCTCGAACGGCGGAAGGTCGGCCGCGGTGACGAGCGCGTAGTCCATCAGCGTGCCGGTCAGGAGCTGCCCGTCCGTATCGTGCACGACGCGCTCGCGCAGCGCCTCGCCGATGCCCTGGGCGACGGCGCCGTGGATCTGTCCCTCGACGATCGTCGGGTTCACCAGCGGCCCGCAGTCCTCGACGACCACGTAGCGCGGGATGCTGACGCGTCCCGTGTCGGGATCGACGTCGACCATCGCGACGTGCACGGCGCCCGAAAATGTCGGGCCCGGCGGATCGAAGTACACGGTCGCCTCGAGACCCGGCTCGAAGTCGGTCCCCATCCCCGGCGGCGGCGCGTAGGCGGCACGCGCCACCTCGACCAGCGTCACCGCACGCTCGGGAAACCCGCGGACGTGCGCGCGCCCCTCGGCGAGCACGATGTCCGCCGGCGATGCTTCGAGCAGACGCGCGGCGAGCGCCTCGATCTTCGGCCGCAATCGCTCCGCGGCCGCGGTGACGCTGCCGCCGATCGAGACGGCGCCGCGGCTGCCGAACGTTCCACTGCCGAGCGGCGCGACCCGCGTATCCGTGGGCTCCACGCGCACACGCTCGAGCGCGACTCCGAGCCGGTCAGCCACGACCTGCGCGATGGTCGTCGCGTGGCCCTGCCCCTGCGAGGGAAAGCTCGTCGCGCAGCGCACGCTGCCGTCGGGCTCGACGCGCACGCTGGCGGCCTCGATCCCGGGCACGTCGTCCATTCCTCGGCCGCGGAAGACTTCGGACCCCATGCCGGTGTACTCCGTGTAGCACGCGAGCCCGACCCCGACGAGCCGACCGCGCTCGCGCCCCTCTCGCTGCACGCGGCGGAGCGCGTCGTAGTCGGCGATGGCGAGCGCCTGCTCGAGGGCCTTCGGGAAGTCGCCGCTGTCGTACCGCATGCCGCTCGGTGAGACGTGCGGATACGCCTCGCGCGGAATGAGGTTACGCCGCCGCACCTCCGCGGGATCCAGCCCCGCGCGCTGGGCGACGAGGTCCAGCACGCGCTCCATCACGAATGCGCCCATCGTCATGCCGACGCCGCGGTACGCGCCCAGGGGCGGCTTGTGCGTGGCCACCGCGATCGCCTCGTACGCGTAGACGGGTGTCAGATACGGACCTGGCAAGATGCTCGCGGTGCCGAGCGGCTCCAGCATCGCCGTGAGCGGATAGATGTGGTAGGCGCCCGCATCCGACACCACGCGCGAGCGCAGCGCGAGCAGCCGCCCGCTGTCATCAGCGGCCGCCTCAACGTCCACGCGCTGCTCGCGCGCCTGCGACGCCGCCACAAAATTCTCGCGGCGCGTCTCGATCCACTTGACCGGACGCCCGAGCTGTCGCGCGAGTGCGGCGATCGCGACATCCTCCGGGAAGACGTGCATCTTGAGCCCGAAGCCGCCGCCGACGTCGGGCGCGATGACGCGCACGCGCGTCTCGGGCAGATCGAGCGCCGCCGCCAGCGCTGTCCGTAAGATACGCGGCGTCTGGCTCGACGCCCAGACGGTCAGCGTCTCGCCGTCCCACTCGGCGACGACGCCGCGCGGCTCGAGCGGCGCCGCGGTGAGCCGGCCGTGGGAGAACGTCTCGCGCACGACCACGCGCGCACTGGCGAACGCCGCTTCGACGTCGCCCTGGCGTCGAGTGCGGCGGAAGAGGATGGCGTTTTCGCGTAGCGCCTGCTCGAGGCTCCCGCACGGCGGCCGGACCTCGTAATCGACTCGCACGCGGTCGACGACATCGGCGGCGGCGTACGCCGAGCTCGCCGCCACTACGGCAACGGCCTCGCCACAGAAGCGCGGCTCGCGCGCCAGCGCGGGCCACGCGGTCGGTCTGAAGCCGCCACCGCTCATGCGGGGTGCCAGATCCCGGGCGCCGAGATCGGCCGGCGTCAGCACGGCGGCGGCGCCCGCGACCTCACGTGCGGACGCCGCGTCGACCCCCCGGACGCACGCGTGCGCGTGCGGGCTGCGCACGAACGCCGCGTGCACCATCCTGGGCAGCACGATGTCGTCGACGTACCGTCCCTGGCCGCGCAGGAGTCGTGGGTCCTCGACCCGTTTGACGCGCGCGCCGGTGTAGCGGATCAGGTTCCACCCTTCACGCGCGGCAGCACCTCACCGGCGAGTAGTTCCAGTTGCTCGAGCCCCCAGTCGAGGGGGTTCAGCACGATCCAGTCCACACCGTTGTCGAGCGCGGCGATGCGCGCGCTGATGCGGTCGGCGACCTCGTCCGCCGTGCCGAGCAGGTAATACGTCTTCCAGTAGTCGAGATCCATACCCGAATACACGGAGAACTTCGGGATCGCCGACTCGGGCCGCTCGCCTTTCTTGAGCACCCAGACGAAGTTCGAGTACACGCGGCCGATCTTGGCCGGATCGCGCCCGGCCTCGCGCGCGAAGCGCTGCACCTTGTCCCAGTCGGCTTTCACCATGTCGGGCGTCGCAGAAGAATGCGGCACCCACGTGTCGGCGTACTTGGCGATGCGGCGCAGCACCGGATCGATGTTGGGCACCGTCTGACCGTAGACTTTCTCCGAGGGCTGCGTGCCCCCGCCGATCCAGATCGGCGGATGCGGCCGCTGAGCGGGCTTGGGATCGATGGTGAGGTTCTCGAAGCGGTAGAACCGACCGCGATACGTCACGTTGTCGCCCGCCCACAGCGCGCGCACCGCCTCGATGGCCTCGTTCATACGCGGACCGCGCTCCTTGTAGGGCACGCCCATCAGCTCGAACTCCTCCTCGTGCCAGCCCACGCCGATGCCGAGAATCGAACGCCCGCCGGACAGCAGATCGAGTGTCGCCCACTCCTTGGCGAAGTAGACCGGGTTGCGCAGCGGCAGCACCAGCACCATCGTGCCGAGACGGATCGTGCGCGTGACGCCGGCCAGCGCCGAGAGCATGGTCAGCGGCTCGAGCCACGTCGTCGCGTACGCGGGCGGGGTGAGCAGCAGGTGGTCGATGCTCACCGCCGCTTCGAATCGCAGGTCCTCCGCGCGGCGCAGATAGCGTCCCATGTCTTCGAGCGTCGCCGTCTTCGGACCGAGCGCGAACGACGGAATCCGCAGGCCATACTTCATCGCTGCCCGTCCTCTTTCTTGGCCTCGTCCTTCGTCAGGCCGCCCACCCGCGGATGCGGGCGCCCGCCGTCGGTGACGACGATGGCCAGCACGATCTCATTGGCCCGCGGCGCGTCGGGAATGCGCACTTCCATCGCGTCGTAGTGACTGCGCACGAACGCGGCGTCCTTGAAGTGCAGCGGCACGTCGATGCCAGTGCCCGGCCCGCCGAGCTTCTTCGCAGAGGGAATGATGGCCTTGCCGCCGCCGACCGCCGCGCGCAGCGGCGCCCCGAGCTTGGGGTGTAAGAGCGCCGCTGCGTGCTCGTACTCGCCGTGCTCGCCGACGATGGCCGCCTTCCCGTAAGACTCCGCGGGTGCCCCGAGCGCCTCCGTCGCCTTCTTGGCGAGCAGCGCGCCGAGCTCCTCGCCCGCGTCGATCAACGGCGTGAGGTCGTCCACGAAGCGCCCGGCGCAAGGGTTCTCGAGCACGACGACCGCCGCCGCCTTGCGCACGGGACGCTTGGCCTCGCGGCCGCCGTCGCTCAGGATTTCTTCGACCACCGTCAGCATCTTGCGGATCTTCACCATGTCTGGTCTCCGAGCCGGTAAAACACCAGGCCGTCGAGCAGCTTCGGATAGAAATGCGTCGACTTCTGCGGCAGCACCGCGCCGTCGCGCACGACCGCCTGCAGCTCAGCGAGCGTCGTCGGCGCGATGAGGAACGCCGCCTGATAGCTACCGGCGCGCGCCAGTCGCACCGCCTCCGCCTGATCGGCCGTGTAGTCGACGTGAGTCTTGGCATCGAGCGTCGCGTCGGTGATGCCGCAGAGCGGCTTGAGCACGCCCTCGTGCAGGATCGACACCGCCAGCTCACGCCACGCGCGCGACGTTCCGGCCGGCCACGGCAGCGCGTCGAAGGCGTCCGCGCGCAGGGTGAGCGTGACGGCGGCGTCCGCGGTCGCGATGCCGAGCACGCGGCTCGTCGGCCGAAACGCAAACGGATCGGCCAGCGGTGTCACGTCGAACCAGCGGCGCGCGGCGTCGCTCAGCCGCCGCAGCGAAAATCCGTCGACCCCGTGCACGAGACGATGGTTGGGGAAGATCGTGAGACCGGGCGCGTCGACGCTGAAGAAGGCCATCAGCTTATCGTCGGCGCCCGGATGGCGGCGCGCGTACTCCACCGCGGTCTCATAGCGGTGGTGGCCGTCGGCGATGATCACGCGCGCCGTCGCGAGCGCCGCCTGCACACGCGCGATGACGTCGGCGTCCGTCACGCGCCACAGGCGATGCTGCTCGCCGCGCAGGTCACGCGCCTCGGCGATCGGCTCGCCGTGGGGCGTGGACGCTTCCAGCAGCGCGCCGGTGCGATCCTCGACGAGCATGAAGAGCAGTCCCGTGTCGGCGCCGGTCGCCTCGAGCAGCCGCATGCGGTCGACTTTTGGTCCCGCGTGCGTCCGCTCGTGGGGCAGCACCTCGCCGCGCGCATAGTCGCTTACCTGCCCCAGCGCGACCAGTCCCCCGCGCGTGACCTCACGTCCGTCGACGCGGTAGGTCTGATGATATGGATAGATCGCCGGCGTCGCCTCGCGGCTCCACACGCCCGTGGCCAGCCACGCGTCGAGCGCCGTCCGCGCTCGTGCGTACTTGTCGTCCGCGCCGCTCGGCTCGTCCTTGGGATACGAGACACGCACGATGTTGGCCGGGCTCATCGTGTAGAGGGCGTTCTGTTGCTCGGGGCTGATCTGATCGTAGGGCGGCGCCACGACCTTGCTGATCTCGCGCTCGCGATCGATCGCGTAGCGGTACCCGCGGAGCGGCCGGATCCGCACTAGTGGCCCGCCCCGGCCGGACCGTGGCCCTTGACCACCTCCGCCGCGCGTGCCGCCGGCGGCGTGTTGCGGCTGCGGCCGATCGTGATGCGGCCGTCGATCAGGACCATCGAGATCCCGGGCAGATCGCCGGCGGCGAGCGCGCCGAGCGCGTCGGAGGCAATCGAGCCCGTCGGCGCGTCGCAGACCACGAGATCCGCCGCGCGCCCGGCCGCGATCACGCCGCAGTCCAGCCGGTAGACGCGTGCGGTGTTGCCGGTGGCGCACGCGACGGCCTCCGCCGGCGGCAGCCCGCCGAGCCCAGCCAGCAGGCTCAGCGTTCGCAGCACGCCGAGCGGGATGACGCCGGTCCCCGACGGCGCGTCGTTGCCGACGATGAGCCGGTGCGTCGCGCGCGCGTCGCGGGCGACGCGCAGCGTGTGCAGCGCCGTTTTCATGTTCCCGCACTGCACGATCTCGAGGGCCATGTCCGTGGCCACGAGCCGCTCGATCTCCGCCGGCGTCATCGACGTCGTCCCGCCGTTGATGTGGCCGACGACGTCGGGATTCGCCTCCAGCACGACGTCCGCGTTGATCGGGTTGCTGTCCGCGATCGATGGGCCGCCGGTGTGGATCGTCACCGTCATGCCGTGCGCCTTCGCCCAGCGCACCATCGGCGCGGCATCCTTACCGGTCTTCACCGAGCCCAGGCCGATCTCGCCGACGAGCCGCACGCCGGCGGCAGCCATCTCGGCGAAGTCCCCCTCCCGCATCCCGAGCTCGAGAATGGGCGCGCCCGCGTGGACCTTGACGCCGCCGGGCCGAAAGTTCGCGTAGGCCTTCGCCGCGACGATGGCGAGCGCCTTGAGGCCGACGATATCTTTGGGTCGGCCCGGCAAGTGCACTTCGCCGGCGGAGATCGCCGTCGTCACGCCGCCGTTCATGCCGGAGTCGATGAAGTCGATGGTGCGCTGGCGCGGCGTGAAGTCGCCGAAGACGGGATGCACGTGCGAGTCGATCAGGCCAGGCATCACCGTGGTGCTGCGCGCGTCGATGACGGTGTCGGCGTCCTCGTCGAGTCCGCGGCCCACGGCGGCGATGCGCCCGTCGCGGATGACGAGCGAGTCGGCGTCGAGCAGCGGGCGCGCGATGTCGCCGCTGACGAGCGTGCCGATGTTGCGGACGAGCGTCTTCATCGGGCGGGCGCCTCCGTCGCGCGAGTGTGGCAAATCGCGCGCGACGACGCAACTGCCGCGCTAGGCCACCGCGCCCCGACCGACGCCGTCGGCGATCATCTCGAAGAGCCGGCGGTACACGCGGAGATCGGCGACGTGAAACGCCTCGGCCAGCCCCTGTGCGCGGCCGCGGTGCAGCGACCGGTAGGTGTTGAGGCCGAGCATCACACGCGCATAGTCGGGCTCGCTGCGCTGGCTCCCGAACGCCTGCATGGCGAGGCGCTTGCGATCCGCCGACGCCGTGATGTCCACGACCGCATTCGCGGTGAGCGGCGTCCACACCTCGTATCCCCAACACACGACGCTCGACGGCAGCCGTGCGCGCCGCGCCGCTTCGAGGAACAGGCCATTCGTGATCCAGTGCGCGTGATGCGGGTCGCTGAGGAAAGGCAGCAGTACGGCCGAGGGCGGACGCCTGGCGAGCGCGTCGGCCAGCGCGGCCACGGCGTCGTCCGTCACCGCCAGCACACGATCCGACTGATCGAGAAACACGAGATCGGTCACGCCAAGCACCGCCGCCGCGCGGCGCGCTTCCTCCCGGCGCTCGCTCGCGAGCGGGACGCTCAGCGGCGCCGTGTCGGAGTTGCCCGGATGGTGCGGGGTGGCGTCGGTGACGTACACGCACGCGACGCGCGCGCCGGCATCGGCGGCGAGCGCGATGGTGCCGCCACAGCCGAACACGTCGTCGTCCATGTGCGGCGCCAGCACCACGACGCGCCCCGTCGGCGGCGTCGCCGGCGCGGGCTCGACGTCGCGGCGCCGCAGCGCGCGCTGGAGTCGGAGAGAGCTCTTGACGTACTCCGGCACGTAGCGGCCGTAGACGGCCTGCAGCGCCTTCCGCAGCAGGCGGCTCAGGCGAGGCTCCCGGCGAACTGGCTCGCCATCGGGCAGCATCCGTCGCAACTCTCGTACCCTTCACGGCACGCGCACGATATTGCGCGATCACTGCAACGCCTTTCAGACCGAGAGGTAAGCACGGCGCAGCGCGGCGTCGCCGTCGAGCGCGGCCATCGTTCCGTCGAAGCGGATCTGTCCCTTCTCGATGATGTAGGCGCGGTCGGCCAGACGGCGCGCGAACTTCACGTTCTGCTCGGCCATGAGAATCGTGAGCCCCTCGCGCTTGAGCGCGGCGATGTTGTCGGCGAGCGCGGCGACGACGACCGGCGCCAGGCCTTCCGACGGCTCGTCGAGCAGCAGCAGGCGCGGCCCCGTCATCAGCGTGCGTGCAATCGTCAGCATTTGTTGCTCGCCGCCGGAGAGACTGCCGCCGCGCTGGTCCCGGAGTGTCCCGAGCTTGGGGAAAAGCCCGAGCACACGCGGGACAGTCCAGCCGCGGTCGGGACGCGCGCCGACGGCCAGGTTCTCGAGCACGGTGAGATCGGCGAAGATGCGCCGATCCTCGGGCACGAGCCCGATCCCCTGACGGGCAACGCGATGCGTTGGCACACCGCGCAGCGAGGCGCCCTCGAAACGGATCGCACCGGCGGTCACCTCCACCACGCCGACGATCGCCTTCAGCGTCGTCGACTTGCCCGCGCCGTTGCGGCCGAGCAGGCAGACCACTTCACCCTGCAATGCACGCAGCGTCACCCCGTGCAGCACGTGGCTCCGGCCGTAGACAGCGTGCACGCCGTCGACCTCGAGCATCAGGGCTCCTCGCCGAGGTACACGGCCTGCACCTGAGGGTCGGCGCGAACGGCGGCTGGGGTGCCGTCCGCGATGAGACGGCCCTGGTGCAGCACCATGATCCGCTCGGCGATCGCGAACACGACGTCCATGTCGTGCTCGGTGAAGAGCACGGTCAGGCCACGCTCGCGCGCGATGCGCGCGGTCAGCGCCATCAGCGCGCCGCGCTCGCCGGGCGCCATCCCCGCCGTCGGCTCGTCGAGCAGCAGCAGCGCCGGATCGTTGGCGAGCGCGATGGCGAGCTCGAGCTTCTTGAGATCGCCATAGGCGAGGACGCCGGCCGTCCGACTCGCTTGCTCGGCGAGGCCGACCTGCTCGAGGAGCGCGCGCGACGGCGCGACCTCGCGGCGCGCCGCCGGCGTGAGCAGCGCGCGGCTCTCGCGCGTGTGCGACAGCCGCGCGACCTGCACGTTCTCCAGCGCGGTGAGCGTGGCGAACGTCGCCGTGATCTGAAACGTCCGGCTGATACCCAGGCGCCAGATCGCGGGCGGCGGCAGCCCACCGATCGGCCGGCCGTGCCAGCGCACCTCGCCCGCGTCCGCGCGCAGCTGACCGGTGAGGATGTTGAAGAACGTCGACTTCCCCGCTCCGTTGGGGCCGATGAGGGCGCGCAG
>JBKOZH010000297.1:0-18125 GCA_046725765.1 Candidatus Methylomirabilota bacterium
CCGGGTCTGGCCACCGGCCGCGAGCGGCCACACCCAGCGATCCCACGTGAGACCGATGACGTCCATCTGCCCCGCGCCTCGCGCGCCGGACCGTTCGGCGACGCGCCGCGAGCGGGCGTTCTGAGGATGAATCGCCGAGACAGCGTACGACAGCCGCAGAACGTCACGCGCGTAGTCGCGAACGCAACGCGCCGCTTCCGTCGCAAAACCGTGGCCCCAGACGGCGGGGTCGAACGTATAGCCGAGCTCGCACTCGAACGTCAGCGCGACCCCGGCGGGGGCCCCTTCGCGACCGAACCATCCTCGGCGAATCCTTGGCTCGGGTGCCGCCGCGGCTTCGACAACGAGGTCCATCAGGCCGCAGCGCCCGATGAGCGCGCCGTCGTCCTTGCGCATGACGGCGAGATAGCCGAGCGCGAGCTTCTCATAACTCGCGAGAGTGTACTGCAACCATCTGGCCGTCTCTTCGGGCGCGCGCGGTCGACCTTCGGGGTAGAGATACCGCGCGACGTCGGGCAGTGCGTGGATGCGGGTGAAGAACGGCAGATCGTTCGGCGTGACCCGCCGCAGCACGAGGCGAGCCGACTCCAGTCGGTCTGTGCCAAGAGCCAGAGTCATGTTGAAGCTCGGGGCGCGTTGGCGGGGCTCAGAGTCTGTTCGCATAGGATCAGCGGCAGTAGCAGCACGACGAAGACGATCGAGAACAGGATTCCGAGCGCGGACAAGATCGACGGCAATCCCCAGACGTCGATGCCGTAGCCGACGAGAGGGCCTAGCAAGGCGAAAGAGGCGCGCGTGCCCAGCTGTGCCATCGAGATCACGGTCGCGCGGAATGTGGAGGAAATCTTCTCGTTCAGCGCGTTCAGAAAGAGCACGTCGCCCAGGCCTCGGCTGATCTGAATGAGAAGCCCGAACACGATCCCGGGCCAACCGAAGAACGCAGCCATTCCGAAATACGCAATGATCGGAAAGACGCCGACCGCGGCAAGCAACGGCCGGGGGCCGTATCTCGCGCTCAGGGCACCGGTGGATCTCCCGGCAAAGCCGGTGAGCAGCTGGTAGCTCGCGTCCAGCAGTCCGAAGTAGGCCAGGGGCACGCCGATGTCCTGCCAGTATTTCTGGCGGGTCCAGATCATCACGAGCCCGCCGGCCCCCACCACGACGAGATTGAGGAACACGAGCCGCGTCACGGCGTCTCCTACCAGGGTGGTGGAGAGCACCTCCTTGAAGCCTTCGTATCGTTTCTTCGTCTTCGGCACGACCGCGGGCGGCTCGGCGACGCCCAGCACGAGAAGCACGGGGATCCAGCTGAGGATCGCGTTCGTCCACAGCAGATGCCCATAGGAGAGGCTGACAACCGCGCCGCCCAGCAGCCCGCTGGCCGCGGCGCCCGTTTGTGCGGCGAGCTTCATGTTCCCGAGGAGCGCCGTTCCCCGCGACGTCTCGCCGCCGGCCGCGAGATGCGAGTCGTAGAGGAGCGCGACATCGCCTCCCGAGATCATGCTGAGCGCGATCCCCATCGTGAGGTGGTAGAAGAGGAAGCCTTCGTAGGTGCTCCACAGCGGCAGGAGCGAAAAGCTGACGGCCTTGAGCGCCGAGCCCAGCAGCAGCGTTTTCTTCCGCCCCCACAGGTCCGACAGCAAGCCTGAAGGCACTTCGCCGCAGAGGATCACGACGGCGAACACCGCTTGCAGCTCCATGAACTGCCGCATGGTGATCCCCTGCGTCGTGAGATAGGGCACCCACACAGCGATCACGATCATGAACGGATCGAAGAACGAGAAGCCGTAGAGAAGTTTGAGGTTCCGATTCATTTTGCGGCGGCCATTCGCGGGGTGCTCCTCTGGCCGAAGCGCCAGCGGTGGCCCTCGAGGTCGAGGGCCCAGTAGGTCCGCTCGCCCCAGGAATGATCGCGTAGCTCGTCGGCGATCCGTGCACCCGCGGCGACGGCACGCTGATAATGCGCATCGATGTCGTCGACCTGCACGCTGATGAACTGGCTCTCGACGCCGCCGCTCCTGGGGCTGATCGCGCCGTGGTGGCCTTGCCCACCGACCCCGACCAGGCCGCCGCGGAACTCGACCGTCGCGTGGAGCAGCTCGCCGTCCGCGCTCACGAACCGCGCGGACGGGATCTCGCGGAACCCGAACGCGCGCTCCAGGAACGCGAGCGCGGCGCGGATGTCCAGATAGGGAACCTGGGGAATGATCGTCGGCGCGCTCCTGGACTCGACCTCCTGCCGGATTGCCGCCATGAGCACTGCCTTTCCCCGTTCGAGCGCCGCCGGCTCGAAGACGGCCTCGCGCCGAACCTTCCTCGCCAGGTCCACGGGCTTCATCGCGACTTCACCCTGTTTTTCCCCTTTGCCTCGAGCAGTTCGCGCAGGCGCGCGCGGGCGCGGTTGAGCCGTGAGCGGACGGTACCGATCGGAACCTCGAGCGCGTCGGCGACGCTCTGGTAGGAGAGCTCCTCCCACGCGAAAAGCAGGAGCGCCTCACGCTCGTCATCCGCCAGCGCCTCGATCGCGTCGGCGACGCGCGGAAACAGCAGGCGCGCGTCGAGCGCCGCGGCGCCCGCGCGTCGGTCCGCCGCCTCGCTGGCTGCGGCCATCCGCGCGCTCGCCCGCAGCCACCGAGCCTCGCCACGGCGGTGCTTCGCCAAGAGATTCGAGCCGATCCCGTAGAGCCACGGGAGAGCCGTCGTGCGCGACGCGTCGAAGGTCTTGCGCCGCTCGAACGCGATGCGGAACAGCTCGCCGACCAGGCCCTCGGCGACTTTCGCGCCCGCCCGGCGGCCCAGGAAGCGCAGCAGGGTAGCCGCGTGGCGGTCGTAGATCAGCCCAAACGCCTCGGGCTCGTCCAGCGAGCGGCTGATCACCTCCGCGTCCGAGGGAGGGCTCATCTTCTTTCTTTTCCCGATCGGCGGGTTCGGTTCACGCGCCGCGGCTTCAACGCGTGGGTCCTGAGTTTGCTACGCTATCGCGGCCGATGCGATTGGTCACCCGGACGGCGCTCTTTTGTATCCTCGTGCTTTCCGGGACGGCTTCGGCGCAGACCGCGACCATTCCGATGCCGGCGGACCTCAAGGTCGATCCGCCCGCTGCTGACGTCCCCGCCAACATCGCCGGATTCATCGGCGCCTGGGCCCGCGGTGCCTGGGATGGCGTGCTCCCGCACGTTCTGGTCGTCGAGATCGTCGATAGCACCGGTCGCGCGCAGGTCGTGTACGCCCTGGGCGACTTCGCCGAGGCGAATGTCACACGAGGCTACCGACGCGTCACGGGGCGGATCATTGGCGACCTGCTGACGATCGATCTGAGCCGCGACACCTCGGTGGCGTACCACATCGCGGGTGACACGCTGCGCGGGATATACACGAGTAGTCGACGCCGGTACGCGGTCACGCTGACGCGAGTGATGCTCGCTGAGGTGAGGGCAGTGCCCGCGAGCGTGCCCGGCGTCGTTGCGGGGACGACAGTACGTATTCCGATAGCGGAGCGGGACTCCGCCGGCACACAGGTTACGCTCGAGGCGACGCTCTATCGTCCTTCGGGGCAGGGCCCTCACGCGGTGGTTGTCTTCAACCACGGCTCCACCGGCGGTGGGACCGTCGCGCCCTCGACGACCATGCGCCCGAGCCGTCAGGCTCAGTTCTTCGTCGAGCGCGGAGTCGCGGTGTTGGCACCGATGCGGCGCGGTCGCGGTGCTTCCGGCGGCGCCCACGAAGAATACGAGGGAACCTGTGACGCTGGCGTCCTCGGTGCCGGCCTCGTCCGCGCCCTCGAGGACGTGGATGCGGCGATGGCGTATGTTCGCGCCCAGCCATGGGCCAATCCCGAACGAGTGTTGGTCGCCGGGCAATCCCGGGGCGGCATCCTGTCCGTGACGTACGCCGCGCAGCGGTCAGGAATGGTCCGGGGTGTCATCAACTTCGCCGGCGGGTGGACGAGTCAGCGTTGCGATGAAGGCGGCCGCGGCTTCAACGAGACGACCTTTGCCGCCGCTGGGGGGCGAACGGGAATCCCGATGCTGTGGCTCTATGCCGAGCAGGATGGGTACTACTCGGCGGCGTGGATTCGGCGGTACTACGACGCCTTCGCAAAGGCCGGTGGCGTCGCGACGTTTCAGCTGTTCCCGGCGTTCGGCAGCGATGGCCACCGCCTCGTGGACCGACCCGACATCTGGGCGACCGCGGTGGACGAATTCTTGCGCGAGCTGAATTTCACATCGCGATAGGGACTAACGACTACCGTTTGTCGCGCTGCCAGCCACGTGCCGCCATGCAGGACTGAACCCTGCGCTGGTCGGTCTTCATTCCCCCGCCGCTCAGTGGTCCCGCAACAGTGGCGCTCGGCTCTGTGTTCTCCTGCTTGCACTCGAACAGATCGCGGTCGTAATCGGACTGCGTGGCGCGAGGATCCTGAACGTTCCGGTAGTAGCTGAAACAGCCACCGAGGGCGACGAGACAAAC
This sequence comes from Candidatus Methylomirabilota bacterium, assembly GCA_046725765.1. Taxonomy (GTDB): domain Bacteria; phylum Methylomirabilota; class Methylomirabilia; order Rokubacteriales; family CSP1-6; genus AR12. Next base: position 4,471 of record JBKOZH010000297.1, read on the forward strand.
ACCGACACACATCAGCATTCGGCAGATTGCGCGGGTTGTCATCATATTGCGATCGTAGCATGGTGACTTTTGCGGCTGATAGCATCCTATGAGGTCGTCATCCGCGTGGACGGAGCAGTGTAGGATGGCGCCCATGCCTAAGAAGCTGACCGAGGCACAAATCGAGCGCTATCACCGCGACGGCTTCGTCTACCCGATCGACGCCTTCTCCGCCGAGCAGGCGCGGCGGTACCGGGGCGCCATGGAGGCGTTCGAGTCGGCCCAGGGCAGAGAGCTCACGCGAGGGCACAACTTCAAGCCGCATCTGCTGTTTACCTGGGTCGACGAGATCGTCCATCATCCGGCCGTGCTCGACGCCGTCGAAGATCTGATCGGTCCGGATATCCGCCTGTTCCATCTCTCGGTCTGGCCGAAGAACGCGGGCGACCCGGCGTACGTGAGCTGGCACCAGGATGCGACGTACTTCGGCCTCGAGCCGGCCGTGGAGGTGACAGCCTGGGTCGCGCTCACCGACGCCTCGGTCGAAGCCGGCTGCATGGAGGTGATTCCGGGCTCGCACAAGCTCGGCCAACTCCATCACGCCGAGCAGAGCGAGGCCGCTCACAATCTCCTGTCGCGCGGCCAGACCATCACTGCCGAGCTCGACACCAGCCGCACGGAATTCATGCCGGTGCGCGCCGGCCAGTTCTCGCTCCACCACACGTATCTGGTGCACAACTCGCGCCCGAACCTCTCCGCGGATCGGCGCATCGGTCTGGGCCTGAGCTACATCCCGACCAGCGTGCGCTGCGCGAGCCGCACGCGGCTCACCGCGATGTTGGTCCGGGGCACAGACCGCTACCGGCACTTCGACGACGAGCCGCGGCCTCGCGTCGATTTCGGCGCGGCCGAGCAGGGCGTTCACGCCGATGCGGTCGCGCGCTTCCGCGCCTCCAATGTGGAGCAGACGGGGCGCTACGCGTCGGCGGGGCGGTAGCTAGCCGATCGGTCCACGCTGCCGAAGCAGCCTGGCGAGGACAGCGGTGAGATGCTCCGGCGACACGGGCTTCGTCAGGTGGGTGTCGAAGCCGGTCTCGAGCGAGCGCTGCCGGTCCTCCGCCTGACCGTAGCCGCTGACGGCGACGAGAATCGTCTTGGGGTCGCGTGCGCGAATCTGCCGCGCCACCTCGTAACCGTCCATGATCGGCAAGCCGATGTCGATGAGTCCGACGTCGAAATGACCTGCCTCGGCGTGAGCGAGGCCGCTCGGACCGTCAGACGCGACGCTGACGCGGTGCCCGTCGGCCTCCAGAAATGTGCGTAGCGTCTCCTGCGCGTCGACGTTGTCTTCGACGATGAGTACCCGGCAGGACGGACAGCGATCGGCTGGCCGGCGGTCCGCCGCCGCGGGATCGTCCGATTTCTCGCCGAGCGGCAGCCGGATCGTGAACTCGCTGCCTCGGCCCGGGCCGTCGCTGTGGGCCGATATGCGGCCGCCGTGCAGCTCGACGAGCCGGCGCACCAGCGTGAGGCCGACGCCGAGCCCGCCCGACGTATGAGCGAGAGACTGATCACCCTGCGTGAACAGTTCGAAGATGCGCGGCAGCATCTCCGGCGAAATGCCGATGCCGGTGTCGCGAATCCGGAGCACGACCTCGCCGTGTTCTTCAACGACGTTCACGCTGATCGTGCCCTTGAGCGGCGTGTACTTCGCGGCATTGTTCAGGACATTGACGAGGATCTGCTCGAGCCGCGTGGGATCCGCATCGACATGGATCGGCCTCTCGGGTAGCGAGAGCGAAACCACGTGTTTCATGGCCTCGACTTGCGGACGGGCCGTCTCGAGCGCATGTCTGATCGCCTTCTCCAGCCCGACAGGTTCACGCCGGAGCTCGATCGTGCCGCGTGTGATACGTGAGACGTCGAGGAGATCGTCCAGGAGTCGCGCCAGGTGACCGGCCTGTCGCTCGACGATACCGATGGAGCGCTCGATCGACGGCGGAGCGCCGGTTCGGCGCATGACCACGGCGGCGGTGAGGATGGGCGCCAGCGGATTGCGCAGCTCGTGCGCGAGCAACGCGAGGAACTGATCCTTGGCTCGGCTGGCCGCCTCGGCCTCGGCGCGGGCGGCCTGCTCGCGTGCCAGCAATTGCACGTTCCAGATCGCGAGCGCCGCCTGATCGGCGAACGCCTGGAGCAGGTCGATCTCCGCCGTGGAGAAGCTGCGAATCTCCAGGTGAGCCGTCGAGAGTGCGCCGATGATCGTGCCCTTCACCTGAAGCGGGATCGCGGCCACCGAGTGATGTCCGGCGTCGGCAATGCTGCGACGGAACTTGTCTGTGAGAACGACCGTTGGCTCGCTCAGGAGGTCGGAAGTCCACACCGCTCGGCGTTCCCGAACGGCCCGTCCGACCAGGCCGATGCCCGGCGGCAGGACGTCACCCAGGAATTGGTCCAGCCACCTCCCGGCACGACCGACGCATGCGAGACTGCCGTCCGGCTGCAATAGCCACAGCACCGACGCCTCGGCGCCGAACAGCGGTAAGACGCTCTGGCCGATCGCCTCCACCACCGCGGAAATATCAGCGGATTCTCTTAGCGTCCGTGCGGTGCGCGCGAGCTCCTCGGCGCGGCGGCGCAGCTGCGCCCGCTCCTCTTCGGCGCGCTTGTGGTCGGTGATGTCGGTGACGAGCAGCGCAAATCCGCGGACGCTGCCGTCGTCGCGCGCGTCGGGAGCGAAGGTCGCCCGGATGTGCCGCGCGTTGCCGTCGGGATACATCAGCGACTCTTCGAACGTCACGAGCTGACCGCCCAGCGCGGCTCGCACGTGTGGGACGGTGGCTGCGTAGGCCTCTTCGCCGAGGATCTCACGCATGGTGCGACCGTAGACCTCGCCCCGCGGCCGGCCGAACCACTGCTCGTAGGCGAGGTTGTTGAAGCGGTAGCGCTCGTCGCCGTCGACGTAGGCGATCAGCGCGGGTACGGCATCGACGATGAATTGAAGCCACGTGTCGCTGTTCGTGGCTGATGGCGAGTCGGAGGCGCCCCGTCGGCGCTCGGAGGCGGGATCCCGCGACACAACCACCGACTCTATCGCAGGTGTGTCATGCTCGATAGGGCCATTCGGTCTGGCGGCAACGATGGGACACTCCACCGGCCACGCTGACGTTGATGCGCTGCTGTCAGAGCTGCTTGCTGGCGTGCACGGCACGCTCGGGCGAGAGCTCGTCGGCGTGTACCTGGACGGTTCGCTCGCGTCCGGCGATTTCGCCGAGCACAGCAGCGACATCGATGTCCTGGTCGTGACGGAAGACGTGCTGTCCGACGAGGTCGTCGCGGCGCTCGCAACGATGCATGCGCAGCTCGCGACGGGAGCGTCGAAGTGGTGCCGCGAGCTCGAGGTCTCGTACATCCCGCGCCGTGCGCTTCGCCGCTTCGATCCCGACGACAATCGCCATCCGTGTATCCAGCGGGGGAACGATCAGCTCATCACCGAGGAGCACGACCGCGCCTGGGTGCTTCACCGGCACGTCGTCCGCGAGCACGGCGTGGCGCTGGCCGGGCCCGATCCCCGCACGCTCATCGATCCGGTCGATGCCGAAGACCTGCGCCACGCCGTGGTGAGCCTGCTCCATGGCTGGTGGGCGCCGACGCCCGTGTGTCGGCGGTGGCTCGAGAATCCGTTTTACCGCTCGTATGCCGTGCTGACGATGTGCCGCATGCGCTACACGCTGCAATACGGTGTGATCGCGTCGAAGCCGACCGCCGCGCGCTGGGCGCAAGCGACGTTGGACTCGCGCTGGACCCCGCTGATCCAGGCGGCGCTCGCGTGGTCGAGTGACATCGTTCCGTCTCCTGGGGAGACGCTTCGTTTCATCGACGACACGCGCCACGCGAGCCAGCGGTGACGGAGCTTACGCCGGCAGCCTGAACCCCTGCCGCGCCAGCAGCTTCCACGCGCCGTCTTGCTTCTGCCACACCTGGAGCGCGCCGATCCGGGTGGTCGTCGCCTTGCCGTCGAGCTCGGATTCCGACAGGTAGATGTGCCGGACGATCGCGGCATTACCGACCACGGACAGCTTGAGGTCAGGGAAGGTGATCGACTTCACGGTCTGTTTGCGCGTCATCACCCCGTTGATGAATTGCTCCTTGGTCTCGACCCTTCCGTCCGAATGGCCGTAGCTGACTTGCTCGGACGTCACCTCCGCCAGCTTCGCCCGGTCGGCCTCGAGCTGCGCCTTTCGCAGCGTCTCCACGCCCTGGGCGACCGCGGCCTCGTCTCCGCCTTGCGCACCCACGGAGCGGCTGAGCAAAAGACCGGATGCTCCGAACGCCACTGCGCCTGCAAGGACCACGTCACGACGCGATACGTTCATGAGTGCCTCCTGAGGATGCGGGCTCGATATCGAGTGGGCGCAAGCATACCGCTTTCGCCCGGATGCGACCACGCGGTGGGGGTGGCGCTGCGCTCAGACGGCGCTGGCGGAGCGGGCAGTGTCCGTTCGGTAGTCGGCGAGGCCCAAAGCGCCGAGCGTCTTTCGGCCGTACGGCGTGACGGAGAGCGCCCGGCTGTCGGGAATGCGCGCGATCAGCCGTCGCGCGAGGAAGGCGTCCGCGAGGGCGGCGCCGACGGCGCCGGAAATGTGATGGCGCCGCTCGGTCCAGTCGATGCAGCCGCGGCAGTACTGACGTTTCGCGCCACGCGCCTTCGGAAGATCGACGCCGAGCCCCGCAAGGAATCGCTCACCATTGGCGGTGACTTCCCCGCCGCCATCGGCGAGCACGACGTAGTGGCGGCGCAGGAGCATGTCGCACACGGCGACGCCGAGGCGCCCGGCCATGTGGTCGTAACACATCCGCGCGTCCCGGAGCGCGGGCTCGACGTGATGGTGCGGTGGCCAGCCGTTGGATGGAACGCTCGCCACCGTCATCAGCCCCTCGATCGCGCCGGCGACCTCAGCGGAGCGCAGGCGGTAATAGTGGCAGCGGCCCTGCTTCTCCATCACGAGCAAGCTCCCGGCGATCAGGCGCGACAGATGACTGCTGGCCGTCGCCGCCGTCACGCCCGCGAAGTACGCCAGCTCCTTCGCCGTCAGCGCGCGCCCCGTCAGCAGCGCCGTCAAGATGCGCGTTCGCGCGGGCTCGCTCAGGAGTCCCGCCACCGTGGAGAGCATGTCTGTGTCGCCCATCGCCTGACGAAAGACTAGACGGTAGGCGCACGCGCGGCAATTCTGGATGCTTCGGGCTGCATCGAAGTGTTCCGCGTGGACGGACAGGCGACGCATGGCGATACTCGGGCACACAAGGAGGGAATCATGCTCACACTGTGCATCCGCTACACGCTGGACACCGCCAAGCTCGCCGACTTCGAGGCGTACGCGCGCACCGTGGCCGGTCCCATCGAGCGCTGCGGCGGGAAGATCGTCGGGTACTTCGCGCCGACGAAGTTCGCCGGGCCGACGAACGCCGGCCTTGCGCTCATCGACTTCCCGAGTCTCGCCGCTTACGAGCGATACCGCGAGGCGCTGGCCGCCGACTCCGAGCACTCGGCTGTGGCGGGACGCGCGGCCCAGTCGGGCGTCATCCTGGTGGAAGACCGCTCGTTCATGCAGCGCATGTCATAGGCGCGGCGGCGGCAGCTGAGGAGGTGACCTCGGCAAACGCGTCGAGGTCGCCGCTTTACGGCTACTATGCTCGCTCATGGTTCCACGGCTGTCCCGCGGCGTCGTCGCGATGTGCGCGGCGCAAGCATGTGCTCAGATCGGCGCGTTCAGCGTCGCGGCAGTCCTGCCGACACTGATATCGGTCTGGGCACTGACCAACACCGAGGCCGGCTGGATCAGCGGCATCTACTACGCTGCCTATACGCTCGCGGTCCCGCTGCTCTCGTCGCTCACGGATCGGGTGGACCCCAAGCGCATTTATCTCGGCTCCGTCGCCCTGACCGCCGTCGCGTTCGCTGGGTTCGCGTGGTTCGCGGCCGGCTTCTGGTCGGCGCTGTTGTTCCGGGCCCTGATGGGCGCCGGCTGGGCCGGCAGCTACATGCCGGGACTCAAGGCATTGAGCGACCTCACCGAGGGGCCGCAGCAGTCCAGGGCAGTGGCGGCGCACGCGGCGGCCGTCGGCGTGAGTGGTGCGCTCTCGTTCGGTATCGCGGGCGTCGTGAACGCCTGGCTCGGCTGGCGCTGGGCACTGCTGCCGGGCGCGCTCGGCGCCACGCTGGCGTTCGGACTCGTGCTACTCGGCTTGCCGTCCCGTCCCGTCAGAACGCCGGTCGGCCCGCGCGGCGCGCTGCTCGATTTTCGGCCGATCCTTCGTAATCGATCAGCGCTCGCGTACTCCATTGCCTATTGCGTGCATACGTGGGAAATGTCCGCGCTGCGGGGTTGGGTCGTGACGTTCCTCACGTTCGTGGCCGCCCAGAAGAGCGCGGCGTGGACGCCGCTGGCGCCCGCCACCGTCGCGAGCGTCATGGGCCTTGTCGGCGTGTGGGCAAGCGTCTGGGGCAATGAGCTGGCCATTCGATTCGGTCGCCGGCGCTTTATCCTCGGCATCATGCTCGCCTCGGCCGCCATGGCCGCCATGATCGGTTTCACTGCGGCGCTCCCGTACGCGGGCGCGGCCGCTCTCGTGCTCTTGTACGCAATGCTGATCTGGTCGGACTCGTCGTCGCTCACCGCGGGTAGCGCCGGCAGCGCCGAGCCGGGCCGGCGTGGCGCGACCCTGGCGGTCCATTCGACACTTGGTTACGCCGGCGGTTTTCTCGGACCGCTCGCCCTCGGTGCGACGCTGGATCTCTTCGGCGGCGCGAGCGTGCTGGGCTGGGGCGTGGCGTTCGGCCACGTGACGGCCGCGGTCCTGCTCGGGACTCTTGCATTCGTGTGGCTGCGTCCGGCGGATCTTGCCGGCGATCGCTCGGTGGCGGCGGCGAGAGCCGTCGCACCACGAAGCCGCGTTTAAGGAGACATCACATGGGCCAGCTGGACGGCAAGGTTGCCATCGTCACCGGAGCGACCAGCGGTATAGGCGAACGCATCGCCGAGGTGTTCGTCGGCGAGGGCGCCCACGTGGTCGCGGCGGGACGGCGCGAAGAGGAAGGCCGCGCTCTGGAGAAGCGCTGCGGTCCGGCGGTGAGTTTCGTTCGCACCGACGTCACGGATGAGGCGAGCGTCAAGGCGATGGTTCAGCATGCGGTGACACGGTTCGGGCGGCTCGACTGTCTGGTGAACAACGCCGGCAGCGGGTCGCCGATGGTCAGCATCACGGAAGTCACGGGCGAACACTTTTCGTCCGTCTTCGCGACGAACGTCCGCGGCGTGATGTTCGGCATGAAGCATGCCGTCCCCCTCATGACGGCACAGGGATCAGGAAGCATCATCACGATCGCCAGCGCCGCCGGCCTGCGTGCCGGCATTTCGGGGCACATCTACAGCGCCTCGAAAGCCGCGGTGATTCACCTCTCGCGGTGCGTTGCGGCCGAGATCAGCGGCAAGGGCGTGCGCGTCAATACGATCTCGCCGGGTGGCATCGTGACGGGGATCTTCGCGAAGGCCGCGGGCCTGGACGGCGCCAAGGCCGATCGCGTGCTCGACATGATCTCCGATCTCTTTGCGACGGTGCAGCCGATCTCCCGTCCCGGTGTGACCCACGACATCGCGCATGCCGCCGTGTTTCTCGCCAGCGACGCCGCATCGTTCATCACCGGCCAGGAGCTCACGGTCGACGGTGGTCTCGTCCCGCTCGGGAAATATGGCTGGGACGAGAGCCTCGAATTCCGCGCGGAGATCGCGCGCCGGGTCAGGCAGGCTTCATGATCGAGGCATTCGCCTCGACGGCTCGCCGGCGTTCGTACCATCGCGACATCACCTCCATGGCGAGCCACGCCGCCGAGCAGCCGACCAGGAGCGACACGCGCGCCGGCCCCCAGCCCCATCGATCGACGATCCACGCGAACACGGTCGGGGAGGCCGCGTTGATGATCAGAATGGGTGTTGCGATGACGCCGAGCACCGCGCCATAGCCTTTCGCGCCGAACAGCGAGAGCGGCACGGCTCCGCGGACGATCGTGATCACTCCCTGCGACGCTCCCATGAGCAGCGTGAACGCGACCACCAACGGGAGGTGCCCCGTCCCGGCCAGGAGCAGGAGTAGCGACGGCGGCAGAATTCCGATGGCGATACGGCCCACGGTCATCGCCCGAAGGTTGCGCGCAAACGCGATCTCGACGACGCGTCCGCCGAACTGCGCCACGCCCTTGAGCGAGGCGACCCACACCGCCGCCGCGGTGGCGAGGCCGGCCGCTTCGAGCAGCGGGACGAGCTGCACCGAGATGACCCCGAACACAAAGCCGTTCAACGACATGATCACGGTAAAGAGGACGATGGCAACCGAGCGCGCACGTCCCTCGAGCGGTGGTCCGTCGGGCGAGGGCGTAGTCGCTGGCGTCGTCTCCGCGCTGTCGTCGGTGGTTTCTCGTCGCGCCAGCCCGAACCAGTGCAGCGGCAGGCACACGACCAGATTGATGACCGCGAACAGGACGAGCGTCTGCCGCCAGCCCACGTGCTCGTTCAGCGCATGGCCGATCACCCAGAACACCGATGAAGCAAACGCACCGAACAGCGTGAGATACGAAATCGCCTTGCGCCCGCGCGACGGCGCGACCTGCACCAGCGCGGCGAAGGCGGCATCGTACAGGCACAGGCGCATACCGAGCCCGAGGAGCGCCCATACCGCCAGATACGCCGGCTCACTTCGGACGTGGGCGAGCGCGAACAGTCCCGCCGACACGATCACGGTGCCGAGGGTCATGACCGCGCGTGCGCCGCGGCGGTCGATGGCGCGGCCGACGGAGGTCGAGACGAGACCCATGGTGAGCAGCGCGACCGTGAAGCCGAGGAACACGAAGCCGCGGCTCCAGCCCGTGTCCTGACTGATCGGCCCAGCAAGAACGCCGAGGCAGTAGTAGCTCGTTCCCCAGGCCGTGATCTGCGTGATGCCGAGGGCGAGCACGGCGGCCACCATCGGATCGGCTAGGCGGGCACGCCTGCCCGCGCGCTGGGTCGAAGACGCGGAAGCGCTCACGTGAAGCGTAGTATGCCAGTCCTCAGGAGGCTTCACACATGGCAGCGGTCATCACGGCGGAGCATCCGGCGAGTGCCGACGCGACAGCGCTGATTGCGGAGCTCGACGCGCATCTCACACCGCTCTATCCGAGCGAGAGCCGTCATGGTTTCAGCGTCCAGAAACTGATTGCCGACGCCGTCGCGTTCTTCGTCGTCCGGGATGGTGAGGTTCCCGCCGGCTGTGGTGGCATCAAATTATTCGACACCGAGTATGGCGAGATCAAACGAATGTGGGTGCGACCGCAGTTTCGAGGCCGGGGCTTCGGCAAGCTCATGCTCGACCATCTGGCGGACTACGCAAAGAATCACGGCGTCGGGCTCCTGCGCCTGGAGACCGGGATCCATCAGCACGCCGCCATCCGGCTCTACGAACGCGAGGGCTTCAAGCGTATTCCGCCGTTTGGAAACTACAGAATCGACCCCGTCAGTCTTTGCTACGAAAGGGCCCTCTAGGCTCTCTCGGGTGCCCCGTCAGTCCCAAAGGGCTCTGCTGCGGCATGTCCGCGCCTCTTAGCATCGCGCTTGCATTCGCAAGGCGATCTGCGAAGGAGGCAGACACACATGGGCATGTTCAGCGATCTCATGAACAAGATCTTTCGCCCGTCCGCTGCCGCATCGGCCCAAGCCGCACCCGATGCGCCGGCCGGTGGCGGAGCGGCTGCGACCGCGCAACCTACCCAATCGACAGGCACCGGTGGCGGATCGGCGCCGGCGGCGCAGCCGATGCGAGCCGTGGATGTCGCGGCGACTCTCGACAAGATGGCGAGCGAGAACAAGCAGAAGCTCGACTGGCGGCATTCGATCGTCGATCTGATGAAGCTCGTGGGAATGGACAGCAGCCTGGAGGCGCGCCGTGAGCTGGCAGCGGATCTGCACTACTCCGGCGACACCAAAGACACCGCCACGATGAACATGTGGCTGCACAAGGAAGTGATGAAGAAGCTCGCGGAGAACGGCGGGAAGGTTCCTCCCGAGCTGCTCGCCGCGTAACTGGCCGCGACGCAGTCCGCGCGACGTCGACCTCTTTCGTGGGACGAAGGTCCGATAGCAGCCTGCTAGTCGGGGGCGTAGAGCAAGTGCAGAACCCGGGCGTGAGAACGGAGGCGATCGACCGTCGGCTTGCTGTCATGGCTCGTGACCGGCATCGCGCTCGTCGTTGGGTTGGCGGCGGGGACGGTGGTTGTCGAAGCTCAGGAGCTCGAACCGCGGGCGTATGCCAACGCTCCAGTCGGTCTGAATTTCCTGATCCTCGGCTACGGCTACTCGCGGGGCGACGTGTCGTTCGAGTCCTCGGTGCCGATCGAGGACGCGAAGCTGACGGTGCACGGCGCCTTCCTCGCCTACGCGCGCGCGCTGGACGTGTGGGGCCGGGCGGGGAAGATCGATGTCGTGCTGCCGTACGCGTGGGTGTCCGGAACGGCCCGCGTCGCGGGAGAGCTGCGAGAGCGCGAGGTCTCGGGCCTCGGTGATCCGCGCGTCCGATTCTCCGTTCTCCTGTACGGTGGTCCAGCGCTGTCGGCGACCGAGTACGCGGGGTACACGCCGGACCTCATCGTCGGCGCCAGCCTGGCCGTCAGAGCGCCGCTCGGGCAGTACGACTCTGACAAGCTCGTAAACATCGGCACCAACCGCTGGTCCGTGAAGCCGGAGCTCGGTGTCTCCAAGACGCTCGGTCCTTTCACGCTCGAGGTCGACACCAGCGTCACGTTCTACACGACGAACGACGACTTCTTCGGTGGCAGAACGCTCGAGAGAGATCCGCTGTACGCCGTACAGGGACACGTCATCTACCAGACGCGCTGGGGTGTGTGGGCGGCCCTGGACGCGACCTACTACACCGGCGGGCGCACGACGATCGACGGCAAGCGCGGTGAGCAGTCAGAAAACCTTCGCCTCGGGGCAACGGTTGCCATCCCGATCGACCGGCGAAACTCTCTCAAGCTCTACGGAAGCACCGGTGCGATCTCACGGGCGGGCGGCAACTTCGATACGCTCGGCATCGCCTGGCAGTATCGCTGGGGTGCGGGCTTCTGACGGGGGCGCCGCGCGCGTTACGGCGCCGCGCGGGACGGCTCAGCGAAGCGTGAGCCGAGCGCCACGAGCGCGGCCGCGGCGCAGAGCAGCGCCATGACGACGAACGCCTGGCCGCCGAGGCGCGCGTAGAGATGACCGGACGCCAGCATGAGCAGCGCCGTCGCGGCACCGGCGCCGAGCGCGTAGATCGCTTGAGCGGTTGCCGCGAGGCCCGACGGGACCACCGCCGCGATCACCCGCATGCAGGCCAGGTGCAGCGCTGCGAACGTGAGGCCGTGGAGCGGTTGCACGAGGGCGAGAGCCGTCACGGCGCTCGTCGACGCCACGACGACCCAGCGAAGCAGCCCCGCCGCGGCCGCGAGCGCCATGACCCGACTCACGCCGAGCCGCTTCACGAGCCAAGGACCGACTAGAAAGAAGACGACGACCTCGGCGGCGACCGATTCCGACCACAACACGCTCACCACGCCCGGACCGACGCTGGCATTGCTCCAGCGGATTACCGCAAAGGTGTCGTGCATCGCGTGGCTCCCGAGCACGAGCGCCGAGATCAGCATGACGCGCCGAAATCCGGCGATGCGCAGCAGCGCGATCACGCTGCCTTCGCTCGGCGGCGGCGCGACGGTTTCGTCCACAGTACGCGGCGTTGGGGCGGGGACGAGCAGCGCCGCGCACGCGGCAAGCGCGAGTAGCGCCGCCTGCAGCATGACGATCGAGCCGAGGCCCCAGGCGCCGACGACCTGGCCGCTGACGAGGGTACCGAGCACGAACACCGCGGAGCCGGTGCCGCGCACCCAGCCGTACTCGAATCGCGAGCCCTCCGGGCGCGGCGCGCTGGCGCTGACAGCCAGCGCATCGGCGAGCGTGGTCATCGGCGCCAGCGCCGCCGCGTGGAAAAGGCTGACGACCAGCAGCGTGGAGAAGCCGGCCACGCTGAGCAGGCTCACGGCAACCACCGCGGCCAGCGCGGCGCATAGTGCAAGGAGGCCTCGAAGCGCTCCTGTGAGGTCGGCGAGGCGTCCGCACAGCGGCCCCGAGACCAGCCGGATCGCCGTGCCGGTGCCGAACAACACGCCAAGCTGTTCGGCCGTCAGCCCCCGACGCTCGAAGAACGCGGGCATGAACGGCGAGGACACGCCGTAGGCGCCATACATGAGCGCGTAGAGCGCCACGAAGCGCAGCAGCGCGTGCGTGTCCACACGGTGATTGTCAGGTCCGCAGGCTCACCTCTCAACACGTCGATGAATCGGCGACGTAAGTCACGAGCACACCATAGTGATCCGACCCCGGCTCGATGGTCACAGTCGGGGATTGCCCGAACAATTCCTGTCGCAGGCACCCTCTGCGGCCAGCCGATGACTCGGTCATGACGAACAAAAAATCGATGCGCCTCGGCTGACTCACTCCTTTGCGATACGCGTCGAGAATCTTCTCTCGCTGAGTTTCTGGAAGATGGGCCACAGCCTTCGGCAGTGCTCCGGGTACATCCGGTTCGGCTCGCCCAGCGATGACGTTCTGCCGAGGATCGTAACTGTGGAGCTGGCCGTCGCTCACCGCGATCGTATAGGTGTCCTTCAGGCCCGCACGCTCCAGCTCCTGGTATTCCGGTGAGCCCGGCTCGAAGTTGAGGTCGCCTCCGAGGATGACGCCGCTGCTGGTTCTCTCACCCTTGAGTCGCACGACTTCGTCGATGAGCGTTCGTACCTCGTTTAGCCGTCGCTGCTGGCCTTCCTCAAACACGGCGATGAGGTCGCCGACCTCCTCGGGGCGTAACCGGCCCTGCGCCTGAGCCTCGGAAATCCTTTGAAGGAAGAACGCGTCGCGCTCGAGCCCCGAGTGCAAATGCGTGTTGACCACGAGAACGCGCCTGCCCGTGTCGGGATTTTCGATCTCGGCGATGAGCGCATAGCGGAGCTCATTGATTTGTAGCCCCATGAAATCCTGGCAGCCGCCAGTCCCGCTCAGCTTGAGCCCCTTGACTTTGCGAAGCTGCAACGGAGACTTCGCGAGAATCACCAGGCCGTTGTTGAGTCCCGGAACAACCGCCACCCACGGGGTAATCCGTACGCCACAGGCGTCAACCTGATGGACCGCGGTGTAGTGCAGACCGAAGCGCTTGAGCGCGGCCACGTACGTCCTGGCGAGCTTCGGGAGCGGGTTGACCTCTTGGAGTAGGATCACGTCCGGTTCCATCGCCGCCAGCTGCCGAAACTGGCGATCCAGGCGTGCCTGCCGTGCCTCTCGCGATTCGCCCGCTTTGACGGTGATTCCGCTCCTCTCTAGCCCGTGCAGCGTGTTGTAGGTCAGGACTCGTATTCGCTGCATCGGCTCGCCCGTTGCCGGGCGAGCCGCCTCTCGGATGGAAGGCGCGCATGCTGCCAGCGCGCAACACAGCAGGACCGTGAACACCCTCACGCAACGAAGATCGCCGCTCGAGACACGAGCTGGAAACTGGACCTTCGTCGCTGGCCGCTACCCGCCGTACCCCAAGCACCACGGCCAGCCCCGGCAGCGCTGCGA
>JBKOZH010000316.1:0-3842 GCA_046725765.1 Candidatus Methylomirabilota bacterium
TGATAGAGCTGGTCCTTGATGAAGCGGCGAATCTTCACGTCCTCGTGCAGCAGGTCCGCGTAGTTCTTTGTCGCGAACCACCGCGACGACCACGTCCGGGTGCTGCCGAGACGGAAGCCGATCGGATGCGTCTTCTGACCCATCGCCTATTTCTTCTCCTTGGGCTTTCGCGCCGCACGCGCGGAAGCCTTGGCCGGGCGCGCCTTCGGCGCGGGCGCCTTGGCCGCGGGCGCGGACGCCGTCACGCGGCCCGGGCGCGCTGCCGGCGGGCGAAGGCTGGTGCGGCCCGGCTCGTCGCTGACGCCGATGGTGAGGTGACTGGTGCGGTGGCGAATGAAGAACGCGCGTCCCATCGCGCGCGGCTGCACGCGCTTCATCGAGGGTCCGCCATCGGCGATGGCCTGCACGACGCGCAGATCGTCGAGATTACGCACCTGGTGGTTGTGCTCGGCGTTCGCCACCGCGGAACGCAGAACCTTCTCGACGAGTCGCGCGGCCGCACGCGGCGTGTATTCGAGCGTCGCGAGCGCGTCGCCCACCGACTTGCCGCGGATCTGATCGAGGACGAGCCGTGCTTTGCGCGCGGAGACGCGCACGAAGCGGGCGCGGGCGCTCGTGATCATCGCGTTACGCCTTCCCCGTCGGCGACGCGGCGGCCTTCTCGGCCTGACCGTGCGCCTTGAACGTGCGCGTGAGCGCGAATTCGCCGAGCCGATGCCCGACCATGTTCTCCGTCACGTAGACGGGAATGAACTTCTTGCCGTTGTGCACCGCCAGCGTGTGTCCGACGAACTCCGGCGCGATCGTCGAGCGCCGCGACCAGGTCTTGAGGACCTTCTTCTGACGCGAGCGGTTGAGCTCCTCGATCCGCTCGTAGAGCTTCTCGTCGATGTAGGGGCCTTTCTTGAGCGAGCGTCCCATCCCGGGCTCCTATTTCTTTCGGCGCGTCACGATCATGGAATCCGAGGGCCGCGCGCCGCGGCGGGTCTTGTAGCCCTTCGTCGGCTTGCCCCACGGTGTCATCGGGTGGTTGCCCTTGCCCTTGCCCTCGCCGCCACCCATCGGATGGTCGACAGGGTTCATCACGGTGCCGCGCACCGTGGGCCGGAAGCCGCGCCACCGTACACGCCCGGCTTTGCCGACCGAGACGTTCTCGTGGTCGAGGTTGCCGACCTGACCGATCGTCGCCATGCACTCGACGGCGACATAGCGCACCTCGCCGGACGGCAGCTTGAGGGTCGCGCGGTCCCCTTCCTTGGCCAGGAGCTGCGCCTGCGCACCGGCGCTGCGGCAGAGCTGCGCGCCGCGTCCCTTCTGCAGCTCGACGTTGTGCACGAGCGTGCCGACCGGGATGTTCCGGATGGGCAGCGCGTTGCCCGGCAGGATATCCGCCTGCGGGCCGGACATCACCACATCGTCCACCTTGAGACCCTGCGGCGCGATGATGTAGCGCTTCTCCCCGTCGCGATAGTGCAGCAGCGCCAGTCGCGCCGAGCGGTTGGGATCGTACTCGATGGCGGCCACGCGCGCCGGAATGCCGAACTTGTCGCGGCGGAAGTCGACGTCGCGCAGCATCCGCTTGGCCCCGCCGCCGCGGTGACGCACGGTGATGCGCCCGTACGCATTGCGGCCGTTCGTCCGCCGCTTGGGTGACAGCAGGCTCTTCTCCGGCTCCTTGTCGGTCAGCTCCTCGTACGTGACGTACGTGAGGTACCGGCGCGCCGGCGACGTCGGCTTGACGGTGCGGATGGCCATGGTGCTCTACGCTCCCTCGACGAGGTCGATCTTGTGGCCGGGCTGGAGCGTGACGACGGCCTTCTTCCAGTCGGGCCGGCGCCCCGCGAACCGTCCCATGCGCTTGAGCTTGCCCTCGTACGACGCCGTGCGGACGGCGGCCACTTTCACGTTGAACACCGCCTCGACGGCCGCGCGGATCTCGACCTTGTTGGCGTCGGGGCGGACGCGGAAGGCGACGGTGTTCCGCTCTTCCTTCTCGCGCATCGTCTTCTCGGTCATGACCGGACGGATCAGCACCTCGCGCGGGTCCCTCATGATCCCAGCGCCTCCTCGATGGCCGCGAGCGCCGCGCGCTCGACGACGAGGTGTCGGGCGTGCATGACCTGGTAGACGGACACGTGCGACGGCGGCTCGACGGTCAGCCATGGCACGTTGCGCGCCGCGCGCGCGAGGGGCTCGGGCAGCGTGGCGGTCACGAGCAGTGTGGGCTCGCCGGCCACGCCGATCGCGGCCAGCTCGGCTACGAGTGCCTTCGTCTTGCCGTCGGCGGTCACGCGCTCGACGACGCGCAGCGCGCCGTCGGTCGTGCGGGCGCTCAGCGCCGAGCGCAGGGCCTCACGCCGCATGGCACGCGGCAGCGCCTTGGCGTAGCTGCGCGGCGTGGGGCCGAAGGGCTTGCCGCCGCCCTTCCACTGCGTCGCGCGGATACTGCCCTGGCGCGCGCGACCCGTGCCCTTCTGCTTCCACGGCTTCTTGCCGCCTCCGGATACTTCGCTGCGACCGCGCGTGTCGTGCGTGCCCGCGCGTCGATCGGCGAGCTCGCGGACGACCGCCTGGTGCAGCAGCGGCACGCGGATCTCCACGCCGAAGACCTCGGGCTTGAGCTCGACGGTCCCGGTGTCCTTGCCCTTGGCATCCATCACTTTCACGCTCGGCATCACTTCTTCTCCGCGGCCTTCTGCTGCGTCTTCGTCGTCTTGATGCTCTTGCGGACCATCACCAGCGAGCCGTTGGCCCCCGGCACCGCTCCGCGGATCAGGATGAGGTTCTGCTCCGGCAGCACGCGCGCGACTCTCACGTTGAGCACGGTGCGCTGCACGCCGCCCATGCGGCCCGGGAGCTTGTGTCCCGGCCACACGCGTGAGGGATCCGACGAAGCACCGATCGAGCCCGGCGCGCGATGGAACATCGAGCCGTGCGTCGCCTCACCGCCGAGCCAGCCGTGACGCTTGACGCCGCCCTGGAAGCCTTTGCCCTTGGTCACGCCAACCACGTCGACGATCTCGCCCGGCGCAAACAGCTCCACTGTGAGCGACTGGCCGACCTCGTACTGCTTTTCGACCTTGTCCAGCCGCACCTCGCGCAGGATGCGCGTCGGCGCGACGTTGGCCTTCTTGAAGTGGCCCGCGCGCGGCTTGTTGACGTTCTTCTTCGCCGCCTCGAAGCCGAGCTGCAGCGCGTCGTAGCCGTGCGTGTCCTTCGTGCGGACGCCGACGATCGTGCACGGACCCGCCTGGACTACGGTGACCGGGACGTGATTGCCGTCGTCGCCGAAGATCTGCGTCATGCCGACCTTGCGACCGATGAGCGCTTCTTTCCGTGCCATCTCTGAGCTCGGAGGAGGGCTACGCCCCCCTTCCGAACCTCCCCCCTTCGATTGCGGCGGCAAAGCCGCCGCTCGCACCGCGTTGACGCGACTTTCGGCGACGAGCGAGAACGACGTGTCGCGAAGTCAATCGGAGTCGCATCAGAGCTTGATTTCGACGTCGACGCCGGCGGGCAGGTCGAGCTTCATCAGCGAATCAACGGTCTGCGGGGTGGGGTCGACGATGTCCAGCAGCCGCTTGTGCGTGCGCATCTCGAACTGCTCGCGCGACGTCTTGTCGACGTGCGGCGAGCGCAGCACCGTCCAGCGGTTGATGATCGTGGGCAGCAGCACAGGGCCCGCGACGCGCGCGCCGGTGCGCCGCACCGTTTCGACGATCTCCTTGACCGACCGATCGAGGAGGTGATGATCGTACGCCTTGAGCCGGATGCGGATCTTCTGATCGGCGGTCAGGGTGACCATCGTCTTAGTCCGTGATCTCGGTCACGACGCCCGCGCC
>JBKOZH010000048.1:0-21919 GCA_046725765.1 Candidatus Methylomirabilota bacterium
TGTGCCAGCGCCAGGCCCGGGGACACGAGAACGAACAGACTTCCCAGCATCAGTGAGCGTCGCACGACGGTCCTCCTATGTACGTGTGGGGTGCTAGTGATGGCCGGCCTCGTGGTGCTCCGCGCCGTGACCGCCGTGCCCTTCTTCGGCGTGCTCGATGGCGCCGGCGATGTACAGCATCGTGAGCATCACGAAGATGAAGGCCTGCAGGAACGAGACGAGCAGCTTCAGCGGATAGAGAAAGCCGACCGTGAACGCGATGGCGATGAGCCCGCTGACCCCGCCGACGGCCGCGCCGGCCGCGCTGCCGGACAGCGCCCAGCCGATCAATCCGTTGAAGCCCATGAGGAAGAAGATGACGGCGAGCAAGATGTGGCCGCCCAGCATGTTGCCGAACAGCCGGAGCGTCAGGGACAGCGGCCGCGCCAGATGGCTGATGAGCTCGATCGGAAACATCAGCGGCGCGAGCCACACGACGGGGCCCATGAAGTGCTTGAGGTATGTGACGAACCCCTGCTTCTTGATCCCGATCGCGTGGTACGCGAGGAACACGACGATCGCGCACGCGGCCGTCGTGTTCAGATTCGTCGTGGGGCCGGCGAAGCCCGGCACCAGGCTCATGAGATTCGCCACGAAGATGAACAGTCCCAGCGTCCCGATGAACGGCAGGTACGGACGCCCCTCCGGGCCCATCACGTCGTCGATCATGCCCTGCATCTGCTCGAGCACGACCTCCATCACGTTCTGGACGCCGCGGGGCACCAGCTGCACCCGGCGCGAGGCCGCGAACGCGATGCCGGCCAGAATGATCATCACCAGCCACGTGTAGGTCACGTGGTCCGGGATTCCCGGCAGGTGAAAGATCGGCGGGTGCTCGATCGCTTCCATCACGCGTCCTCGCGCGCGGCGACGCTCTCGCGCGCGGCCAGCAGCCCGCGCGCGACAACGGTGACGGGAACGACGCTGAGACCGGCGACGATGGCCAGCGGATGCGCGTGGCCGCTGAGGAGGACCAGCGTTACCGCGGCGGCGAGCGCGCCGAGCCTCAGGACCGCACCCAGCGTCCACAGCCGCCGCTCGGCCGATGCGTCATTCGCCGCCGCCGTTACCCGGGCCGCGAGCCAGCGAAAGTTGCCGACGGCGATGCCGGCGCCGGCGGCGGCGCCGAGCGCACCGTCCAGGCCGACGAGGCACGCCGCAAGGCCCGTCAGCGCCGCGCCGAGCACGCACGCATCGCGCGCCACGCGCGAAGTCAGCTCATTTGGGTTCATCGAGTTCCCGCTCCGCCCTTTTGACCGACCGAAAGAAGATCACGAACCCGGCGGCAATCCCGAAGCCGAGCCCGAGCAGCAGGAGCCACGGCTTGGTGCCGAGCCATTGATCCAAGTAGTAACCGCCGGCCAGCCCGATCACGGTGGCGAGAACCATCGCGAAGCCGACCGAGGACAACTCGGCGAGCGCGGACCAGGCTGATTTCTCCCCGGGCTGCGCCATGCGAGGCGAAACAGTAGCACAGCGCTCGGAGCTTGTGAAGCGACAGCACAACCTATCCGAACATGCCGCCCATGCGCGCGCCAGCCACGCGATTGATCGCGAGCGCGCTGACGGCCGCGACGGCGATCAGGATGACGCCGAGCGCCGCCGCCTCGTTGGCGCTGCCCGCGATGTAGAACGCGAAGATGCCGACGGGAATCGTTTCCCAGCCGCCGAGCGACAGGAACAGCACCGCGGAGGCCTCCTGTAGCGACGTCATGAACGAAAACAGCGAGCCGACGAGGACGCCGCGCCAGATCAGCGGCAGCGTCACGTCGCGGAAGGAGCGCGCGCCGGTCGCGCCGACGCTAGCCGCGGCCTCCTCCATGGAGCGGTGCACGAGCAGGAGCGAGGCGTACGAGCCGCGGACGGTATACGGCAGCCGCCGCACCGCGAGCACGATGGGCAGGATGATCCAGAGGCTCGTGAGCGGCGCCGCGAGCCACGGCAGCTCGACGTGGAACGCGCGCACGTAGGCGATGCCGATGGCCGTGCCGGGCACGGCCAGGATCAGCGTGTTGAGACCGTCCAGCGTGTCGCGGCCGGGCAGCCGCGTGCGCGCGAGGATCCACGCGATCGGCACGCCGATGACGACGCAGAGCAGCACGGCGAGTGCTGCGTAGAGCAGGCTGTTGACGATGTACTTCGGCGTCTCGACGATGACACGCTCGAAGTAGAGGCCCGTATAGCGCAGAGGAAACGGCGTCATGGACCAGCCCTTGCCCACCGACGCGAGCGCGACGCCGAGATAGGGGATGAACGAGAAGGCCATGACGGTGGACAGAAACGTCACCGCGCCCGCCGCGCCGAGCCGCCCGAGGTGCCGGCGCGGCACGCGCGAGTACGCGAGCGACGAGTAATCCTTGATCGCGACGTAGCGCCGGGCCGCGACCAGGAACACGATGGCGAGCGCGACCATCAGCGCGGAGATCACGAGGCCCATGCGGAACAGTCGGCGGTCGACGAACTGCACGATGTTGAGATAGGCCTGCGAGGCGAGCAGGTCGTGCACGCCGAGCACGAGCGGTGTGGCGAAGTCCGAAAATGTCCAGATGAAGACGAGCAGCGCGCCCGCCACGTAGCCCGGCGTCGTCAGTGGCAGCGTGATCGTGGCCAGCCGACGCCAGCCGCGCGCGCCGACGCTCTCCGCCGCCTCCTCGAGCGACGGGTCGATGCGGCCGAGCGCGTCCACGACGTTGAGCGTGATCATGGGAAACAAGTGCAGCGTCTCCACGAGCAGCACCCCGTGTAGGCCGTAGACGAAGTTGATCGGCCTGGCGAGGCCGAGCCAGTCCTCGAGGAGGATGTTGACGGTGCCGGCCTTGCCCATGATGAAGGTGAAGCCCAGGACCCCCACGAGCGGCGGCGAGATGATCGGAATGAGGGTGAGGTAGCCGAACAGGTTCCGTCCGGGAAACTCATAGCGCACCAGCAGCAGCGCAATCGCGAAGCCCAGCACGGAGGTCGCGGCCACCGTGCCCAGGCCCAGCAGCAGCGAGTTCCAGAGCGAGCGCCGGTAGAACGCGTCGGCGGCGAAGACGGCGAAGTTCTCGAGCGTGAGGCGCCCGGCCTCGTCGCTGAAGGCGTCATAGAAAACGCGCGCCAGCGGATAGACCAGAAAGACCACGAGGAAGGCCCAGATGGCCGCGACTCCGAGGGCGGGCAGCGCGGCGGCGAGCGCGCGCCGGCCTGGGGCGGCGGCGACGGCGCCGTCAGCCACCGCGCGGCTCAGTCATCGCGCAGCACGAGCGTCGCCGACGCGGCGAACGCGACGCTGACGGTGCGGCCGGCCGGCAGCACGTCGTGCTGCCACGGATCGCCGACGTCGACCTTGAGCACGAGCCCCGGCGCGGTCTCGACGTCGTAGCGCAGCGTGTTGCCGAGATAGGACGCGAGCCGCACGCGGCCCTCCACCACGTTGTCACCGGCACCCTCCAGCGAGACATTCTCGGGCCGCACGGCCACCACACACGGGCCGCCCGCCGCCACGTCGCCGGGCCGGGCGCGGATCGGGCCGAGCGGTGTGTCGACGACCACGCGGCCATCGGCCACCGTCTTCACCACGCCCCGAACGAAATTGTTGGTGCCGACGAAGTCGGCGACGAAGCGGTTCAGCGGGCGCTCGTAGAGCGTCTTGGGCGGCGCCACTTGCTGCACGCGCCCCTCGCGCATAACGGCCACGCGGTCGGAGAGCGACAGCGCCTCTTCCTGGTCGTGCGTCACGTAGACGGTTGTGATGCCGAGGTCCTGCTGCAGCGCGCGAATCTCCCCGCGCACCTGCACGCGGATCTTCGCGTCGAGGTTCGACAGCGGCTCATCGAGCAGCAGGATATCGGGGTTGAGCACCAGCGCGCGCGCGAGCGCCACGCGCTGTTGCTGGCCGCCCGACAGCTGGCCGGGATAGCGGTCCTCGAGGCCCGTGAGGTTGACCCTGGCGAGTCCCGCCGCCAGCCGCCGCCCGATCTCGGAGGCCGGCAGCTTGCGCAGCCGGAGCCCGTACGTCACGTTGCCGCGCACGGTCATATGCGGCCACAGCGCGTAGTTCTGAAAGACCACTCCGATGTTGCGCTGGTGCGGCGGCAGTGCGTTGACCCGCCGCGCGCCAAAGCGGATCTCGCCGCCGTCGACGGCGTTGAAGCCGGCGATCAGGCGCAGCAGCGTGGTCTTGCCACACCCGGACGGACCGAGCAGCGTGAAGAGCTCGCCGTCGCCGATCTCGAGCGAGACGCGGTCGACGGCGGTCGTGGTGGCGAAGCGCTTGGTGACCTCGTGAAGCTCTATCCTCACTATCTTATCGAGAGGGGACCGTCGACCGTCCCCCCTCGAACTCCCCTGTTCGCCCGGGGGCTGACACCGTTATGGCTTCTTCCACGTGGCCTCGATGTCGTTGCGGAACTTCGTCTTGAGCGCCTCGGAGCGCTTGGCGGCCACCGCCTCGTCGTACACGTTCGACACCTCGCGGTCGAAGTAGGAGCGCACGCCGCCAGTGAACTCCACGGCCATCTCCGCGGTAGAGCCGGGCGGCCCCTGCACCTTGTACTTCGGCGTGATCGGGAACAGGCCGCGCTCCATGAAGACCTTCTGCCCCCGCTCGGTCAGCAAGAACTCGATGAAGGCGCGCGCCGCCTTTGGGTTGCGCGCCCCGGCCAGGATCGCCATCGGTTCCGGCGTGACGAACGCGTTCTTAGGGGCGACGAACTTGAGGTCGAAGCCCGCGAGCTTCTCCTCGAAGGCCATGTACGACGGCACCGCGAAACCCGCCGTGTATTCGCCCTTGGCGACCACTGTCGGCACGTCGCGGCTGCGCGCGGTGAAGTGGCCGGTGTTGGCCGCGAGCTTCTTGAGCCAGTCCCAGCCCTTGTCCTCGCCGTACATCGACAGAATCACCTCGTACGTCGCGTTGGAGGACGACGACCGCGTCGGCGCGCACTGCGCGACCTCCCCTTTGAGCTTGGGATTGAGCAGGTCGTCCCACTCCTTGGGCTCGGCGATCCCCAGGCGCTGGATCTTCTTCGGGTGATAGACGAGCCCGTACGGCTCGAGCGCCGTGCCGATCCAGTACCCGTCCTTGTCCTTGAGGGGAATGGGCTTCGGCCGGCCGATGGAGGGCGGGATCGAGTCCCACGCCTCGCGCGAGATCTCGACCTTCTGCAAGAGCTTTTGCTCGACGAGCTTCTCGAAGAGCGCGGATTCGCCGCCCCAGAAGATGTCGACCTCCGGCCGGCCCTTCCACTCCACGATGCGGCCATAGGCGATCGGCGTGCCGGCGGGAATGGCGTTCACCTTCACCGCGATGTTCCACTTCTCCTTCGCGTACTCGGCGAACGCCTTGAGCGCCGCGTCGTGAATGAACTTCGACACCGGCGTGATCAGATTCAGCTCGCTCTCGATCGACGGCTGCGCCCACGCGCCATTCGCCGCGATCAGCGTCACGATGGCCGCGGCCACCGCCAGCATTCGTCGGATCATCGGGCCTCCCTTGAAGACGTCGCATCGCGCGACGTCCACCTGCTCAGCTTTTCACCCAGCCGTGCGCGCGCTCCACCGCGCGCTTCCACTGCTCGTATCGCTCCGCGCGCTCCGCCGCGCGCATGCTGGGAGTGAACGTGCGCTCCACCGCGTGCTGCGCGGCCACCGCCTCGAGTGAGCGCCAGAGCCCGGCGCCGAGTCCCGCGAGATAGGCGGCGCCCAGTCCGGTTGTCTCGATCACGGACGGCCGGTCGACCGTCGTGTCCAGCAAATCCGCCTGGAATTGACACAGGAAGTCGTTGGCGGCGGCACCGCCGTCGACCCGCAGCCGGCCGACGCTCGCTTTGGCGTCGGCGGCCATCGCGTCGAGAACGTCACGGCTCTGAAAGGCGATGGCCTCCAGCGCCGCGCGCGCCAGATGGCCCCGGGTCGTGCCGCGCGTCAGGCCGACGATGGCGCCGCGCGCGTGCTGATCCCAGTACGGCGCGCCCAGACCGACGAACGCCGGCACGAAATAGACGCCGCCCGTGTCGGAGACCGAGCGCGCGAGCGTCTCGCTCTCGGCGGCGTTCGCGATGATGCCGAGGCCGTCCCGCAGCCACTGCACGGCGGCGCCGGCGACGAACACCGCGCCCTCGAGCGCGTACGTCGTTCGCGAGTCGATGCGCCAGGCGATCGTGGTCAGCAGGCCGTGCGAGGACATGACGGCCCGTTCCCCGGTGTTGAGCAGCGCGAAGCAGCCCGTGCCATACGTGTTCTTGGCCGAGCCGGGAGAGAAGCACGCCTGCCCGAACAGTGCGGCCTGCTGGTCGCCGGCGAGCCCGGCGATCGGCACTCCGGCCGGCAGCCAGCCCAGCTCGGCCGTCTCTCCGACGATGGCCGAGGAGTCCACGAGCTCGGGCAGCACTTCGCGCGGAACGCCGAGCAGCGCGCACATCGTGTCGTCCCAGTCCACGGTAGCGATGTTGAGGCACAGCGTGCGCGAGGCGTTGCTGACGTCGGTGACGTGCACGCGGCCGCGCGTGAGCTTCCACACGAGCCACGAATCCACGGTGCCGAAGGCGAGCTGGCCACGCGCGGCGCGGCGGCGCGCGTCGGGCACCGTGTCCAGGATCCAGGCGATCTTGGTTCCGGAGAAGTACGCGTCGAGCACCAGCCCGGTGCGCTGGCGCACCGTGGCCTCGTGGCCCGCGGCGCGCAGCCGGTCGCACGCGCGCGCGGTGCGCCGGCATTGCCAGACGATCGCGGGGTGGATCGGCGCGCTGGTCGCGCGGTCCCAGACGATCGTCGTTTCTCGCTGGTTGGTGATGCCAACCGCCGCGACGTCCTCGCCGCGGACGCCGGCCTCTGTCAGCGCCTGCGCGGCCGCGCGCTCGACGGTCGTCCACAGGTCCTCTGGGTTGTGCTCGACCCAGCCCGGTCGCGGGTAGTGCTGCGGCACCTCCGCGTAGCCGCGGGAGCGTATGACGCCTTCGGCGTCCACGACGAGCGCGGTCGAGCCGGTCGTTCCCTGATCGAGCGCGAGCACGAAGCGGCCGGCCATGCGGGGGGAGATTACCCCGAAATGCTCACGCGCGGCCGAGCGCGCGCAGCGCCACGTCCGGACGATCACTGGTGAGCGTATCCACGCCGAGCGCGATGAGTCGGCGCATCGCCGGCTCGTCGTTGACGGTCCACACCCCCACACGCACGCCGGCCGCGCGCGCGGCCTCGATGACCGACTCGTCGACCAGTGTGTACTTGAGCCCGACGTCGGTGGCGCCGAATCGGCGCGCCCACACGATCGTCTCCGCGGGACGCGCGCGCGCCAGCCGGATGTGCATCGCGGAGACGAGCAGCGTGGTGCGCAGCGCGGGCGCCAGCACGCGGGCGCGCTCGATCACCGCCGGATTGAATGACATGAGATTGGCGCGATCGAGGAGCTTCGCGCTCGAGAGCGCGGTGACGGCGCGTTCCTCGATGCCGTGGTAGCGCGCGCCGGGTCGAATACGCGCCCGCGGGAAGTAGCGGACGCCGAGACCGCGGCCGGGCACCTTGACCTCGAGCAACAGTCCGCCTCGCGAGGCGCCGACGATGGGCAGCACGTCGTCGAGCATCGGCAGGTGCTCGGTCGTCACGCGGCCGTCGGGGCCGCGCAGGCGGGCCTGGCGAAGCTCCTCGCTCGTCCGCGTCCGGACGCGGCCGCGGCAGTCGGTCGTGCGGCGCAGCGTCGCGTCGTGGATCACGGCAAGCGCGCCGTCGGCGGCCAGATGCACGTCCAGCTCGACGAGATCGGCGCCGAGCGCCAGCGACTCGCGCACGCCGCGCAGGCTGTTCTCGGGCCACAGGCGCGCACCGCCGCGGTGGGCGGCCAATCGAGTCGTCACTTCTCGGTCTCGATGAGGCCCTTCACGAACCACCGTTGCATGGCGACGATGACTGCGACGGGCGGAAGCAGCACCATCATCGCGGCGGCCATGGCGACATTCCATTCCGGCAGCTGCGACGTACGCGGCACCAGCGTCTCGATCCCGATGACCGCCGTGCGCATGTCCGGGGTGTTGGTGATCATGAGGGGCCACAGGTAATCGTTCCAGCCATACACGAACAGGATCACGAAGAGCGCGGCGATGTTGGCCTTGGACAGCGGCAGCAGGATGGTCCAGAGAAAGCGCATCGGCCCGGCGCCGTCCAGCTGCGCGGCCTCGGCCAGCGAGTCGGGAATCGTTCGGAAGAACTGCCGGAATAGGAACGTCCCCGTCGCGGACGCCATCAGAGGCACCGTCAGGCCCCAGTACGTGTTGACCCAGCCGAGCACGCTGACCACTTGGTACGTCGACACGATCCGTACGGGCACGGGCAGCATGAGCGTGATGAAGATCATCCAGAAGACCACGTGCTTGCCGCGGAAGTCGAAGTACACGATGGCGAACGCGGAGAGCATCGAGATGACGATCTTGCCCAGCGCCACGCCCAGTGCCACGATCGCGCTGTTGAGCAGCATGCGCGCCATGTGCGCCCGCTGCCACGCCTCGGCGTAGTTGGCGATGATCGCGGTGGACGGCCACGGCTTGGGGGGAATGGTCGTGACCTCCGACAGCGTCTGCGTGCTGATCACGAACGCGTAGTAGAGCGGGAACGCCAGCAGCGCCACCGAGGCGAGGAGGATGGCGTGGGCGGTCAGCGCATGCCAGTCCCGCTTGCGCGGCCGCGCGTGCGCGGCGGCGAGCGTGGCCGGCTGGGCGAGCGTGCGCGCCATCAGTAGGTGACTTTCTTTTCGGCGAAACGGAACTGCACGGCGGTCAGCACGATCACGAGCGCCATGAGCACCACGGACTGCGCCGCCGAGTAGCCGAGTTGCAGGCCCTCGAAGCCGTCCTTCCAGGCGCGGTACACGAGGATCGACGTCGCATCGCCCGGCCCGCCCTGCGTCACCGCGTGCACGAGACCGAACGTATCGAAGAAGGAGAACGTCATGTTCAGCGTGAAGAGGAAGAACGTCACCGGTGACAGCAGGGGGAACGTGATCGCGAAGAAGCGGCGGATGGGGCCGGCGCCGTCGACGCTGGCCGCCTCGAGCACGGCGGTCTCGATCGCCTGCAGGCCCGCCAGATAGAACGCCAGGTTGTACCCGAACTGCTTCCAGATCGCGGCCACGATCAGCAGCATCATGGCCACCCAGCCCTCGAGGAACCAGTTGAACCGGTAGGCCGTCACGAACGACAGCAGCCACGGCAGGATGCCGTACGAGGGGTGGAACACGAACAGCCAGATGATGCCGGCGATGGCGGGCGCGATCCCGTACGGCCAGAGCAGCAGCGAGCGGTAAACGGTCAGTCCGCGGATCTTCGCGTTGGCGAGCGAGGCGAGCAGCAGGGCGAGGGCGAGCCCCACGAGCGTCACGACCGCAGAAAACACGAAGCTCGTGGTCATCGACCGCAGATAGGCGTCGTCCTGGAACAGCCGGCGGAAGTTGCCGAGCCCGACGTAGATGAGCCGGTCGCCGAACGGCGAGGCGCGATACAGCGACAGCCGCAGGGAGTCGAAGGCCGGCCAGAAGAAGAACAGCAGCGTGATCACGATCTGCGGCGCGACCAGCGCGTACGGCAGCCAGCGATTCGGGAAGACGCTGCGTTTCACTTATAAAGCGCGGCGAACTCCTTGAGGATGTCGGTCGACTTCGCGACGGCGTCGTCGAGGCCCTGCTTGGCTGTCTTCTTGCCGCTGAAGATGTTCTCCATCTGCTCCTCGATCGCGTCGCGGACCGAGGGGAAGTTGCCGAGGCGAATGCCCTGGCTGTTCGGCGTTGTCTTGCCGCTCTGCATCTGCTTGATGGCAGTGAGCTGCTGCGGATTCTTCGAAAAGTGGCCCGACGCCTCCATCGCCTTCACGGCGCTGTTGGAGATCGGAATGTAGCCGGTGACGCCGGCCCACCACGCCTGGTTCTCGGTCGACGCCAGGTACTTGAAGAACTGCGCGACGCCCTTGTACTCCTCGGGCTTGGCTCCCTTGAGCACCCACAGCGTGGCTCCGCCGATGATCGAGTTGCCCTGTGGGAAGCCGGCGAGGCGCGGCAGCGGCCCCGTCGCCCAGGTGAACTTGCCCTCGGAGGCGCGCGTCAAGTTGCCGATGTAGGCCGACGACGAGAGGAATACGCCGCATTCGCCGTTGCCCATGTTGGCCTCGGCCTTATTGAGCCGGCCGTTGTAGGTGAACCAGCCTTCCTTGGCGCCACGCTGCAGGAGCTCCATCATCGTGATGCCCAAGGGGCCGTTGATCTTGAGCGTGGTGGCGAGCCCGTCGAAGCCGTTGGCGTGATCGGCGAAGGGCTGGTCGTGCAGCGCGTGCATGTTCTCCACGAGCGTCCATGACGGCCAGGCTGCGCTGAACCCGCACTTGGCGCCCGAGGCCACCAGCTTCTTGGCCGCCGCCTCGACCTCGTCCCACGTCGCGGGCGCTTTGTCGGGCAGGCCCGCCTTCTTGAACAGGTCCTTGTTGTAGAACAGCACGGGCGTGGACGAGTTGAAGGCCATCGAGTAGAGGTTGCCGCCCTGCGAGTAGTAGCTCTTCACGGGACCGATGACGTCGTTCCAGTCGATCGTCACGCCGTGGTCGCGCACGAGCTGAAACACGGGGTACACCGCGCCCGACGACAGCATCGTCTGCGTGCCGACCTCGTAGACCTGCACGATGTGCGGCGGCTGTTTGGCCCGATAGGCCGCGATGGCGGCGTTGAGCGTATCGGGATAGGTGCCCTTGTAGACCGCTTTCACCTCGTAGTCGTTCTGCGAGGCGTTGAACTTCGCCGCGATCTCGTTGACCCGTTCGCCGAGCACGGCCGTCATCGCGTGCCACCACGCAAGCTCGGTCTTGGCGAGCGCGACGGACGGGGCGGCGAGGACGGCGACGGCGAGCACCGCGAGTGTGCGCACGAGGAGCGACTTCATGCGTGCCTCCAAGATCGGAGTTCGAGAACGGCGGTGCCGCACTATAGCACAGCGCGTGCGACGCTCGGACGACGCTCAGGTTACCGCGGAGCGGCGGTGATCCAGGCCGCGATGGCGTCGAGGACGCGCGCTTCGATGCCGAAGTAGCCGTGCGGAGACAGGGGCTCGCACGGGTCCGACTGCGGCGCCTCTCCGCCAGAAAACGTGAGCAGCTCGCGCCGCGGCGCCGCCGACAGGCGGCGCATCGCCCAGCTCGTGCCCGCGTAGCGGGCGGAGGGACAGGCGTCGTCGCGGTGGTGCACCACGAGCACCGGCACGCGGATGCGCTCGAGCGGCACATCCTGCAGCGACTCGCCCATCTCGCGGTTGGCGCCCATCACGCTCGAGGTCAGCACCACCCCGTCGGGCCCGCCATCGGCGAGCCGGGCCGCGACGCTGGCGGCCGAGACGCTTCCCATGCTCGTGCCCACCAGCCACACGGGCACCGGCGCCTCCGCGCGCAGCGCCGCGATGAGCGCGCGCACGTCGTCGGCGTGCTCGGCGCTGGTGCGAAAGCGCACGAGCGCATCCTGCGTACGGTCCGACGGCACGTCGACGACGGCGACGAGGAAGCCGCGGTCGGCGAACGCCTGACGGCTGCGCACCAGAAAATTGGTGTTGCGCGGGCCGATCCGTCCGCGCGCGAGCCCGAGCCCGCCGCGGCCGCCCATGAAGAGGATCAGGCTCGCGGACGGCGCGCGCGACGGCTTGATCAGCACGAACGACTCGGTCACGCCAGGACGCGTCGGAATCGTACGAATCGTTTCGTCTGCGGCGGCCGCCGTCGGGACGACCATCAGTAGGATTGCGGCGAGCGCGCGCGTCACGCGAGGGCGCGCCGCGAGCGTGCGACGTGCGTGTGATACGCCTCCAGCTCTGCGTCGAGCCGGCGCGACGACCAGCCGAGCAACGACGCCATCCGCCGGCCGATCGCGTCGGCGCAGTCCTCGCCCTGGCAACGGCTGGTGCCGATACCGGTGCGCCGCAGCAGGAAATCCTGCAGCGAGACTGTCAGCTCCTCCTGCACGGCGTGGTGCAGCTCCGCGACGACGTCCGCGTTGTGCGGGCACAGGCGCTCGGCGCCGGCGGGGACCTTGCCGACGAGCTCCACCACGCGCGGATACACGCGACCGTACGTCGCGAGCAGCGTCTGCAGCGTCGCGCGATCGAGACCGCTGCCCGCCATCTCGTCGGAGACGTCGAGCCAGGCCTCGGCGTCCACCTGTCGCACGTCCTCGTCGAGGCCGTCGAGCGTGCGCTGCGCAGTCTGACTGCGGCGCGTCCGGCCGAGCGCGCGCGACACGCGGTCGCCGAGCTGCTCGGCGAGGCTGCGGAAGCACGTCAGCTTGGTGCCGGTGATGGACAGAAAGCGCCCGTTCTCTTCGGCGACGATTCGATGCGCCCGCGACACTTTCGGTGCCGACGTCCCTTCCTCGTACGACAACGGCCGCACGCCGGCGTACGTGTAGCGCACCTCCTCGCGCCGCACACGCGGATCGGGCAGCGCCTTGCGCGCCTCCGCCAGCAGGTAGTCGACTTCTTCACGCGTCGCGTGCACACGGTCGAGGTCCCCGTCGAAGTCCGTGTCGGTGGTGCCGACCAGTGAGAACTCGCGCCACGGAATGATGAAGATCATGCGGTCGTCGCTCGTGGACTGGTAAATCGCGCGCTCCGTCAGACGTGGGAGCAGGCAGTGAATGCCCTTCGTGCGGCGCAACAATCTCGCGCCGCGCTCACTCACGCCCGCAGCGGCACGCAGCGTATCGACCCAGGGGCCGGTAGCATTGACGATGACGCGGGCACCGAGTCGCGCGGTCGTCCCGGTGAGCAAGTCGCGCGCGATGACGCCGGTGATCGCGCCGCTGGCATCGCGCGTGACCTCGTCGACCTGGCAATAGTTGAACGCACGCGCGCCGTGGCGGCACGCGGAGAGCACGTTCTCGAGGCAGAGCCGCTCGGGCGACAGCAGCAAGTCGTCGAAGTAGTAGCCGGCGCCGCGCAGCTCCTCGGGACGCAGATGGGGTTCGAGCGCCAGCGCATCGATGGGCGCCAGCACACGATAGCGCTCGCGGTCGCGCCCCGGCGTGAGCCAGTCGTAGAGCGTGAGCCCGATGCGAACTTTGACGAGCCCGCGCGTCGAGGTGCGATAGATCGGCACCAGGAACGGCAGCGGCCGCACCAGATGTGGAGCGAGCCGCCGCAGCCGCTCGCGCTCGGTCAGCGACTCGCGCACGAGCGCGAAGTCGAACAGCTCGAGATAGCGCAACCCGCCGTGAACGAGCTTGGAGGAGCGCGACGTGGTGCCGCCGCCGAAGTCGTCGCGGTCCAGCAGCGCCACCGCGAGGCCGCGCATGGCCAGATCGCGCGCGGCGCCCGCGCCCGCCATGCCGCCGCCGATGATGACCACATCGAAGTCGGCGTCGAGGAAAGGCTGGGGACGGGACGTCATGCAATCAGCGCTCGAAGCGATGGTAGCACGAGGTCCGGCGCGATCTCCGCGACGCGCGGGTCGTCGGCACGCGTCACTCCCGAGAGCACGAGCACCGTGGCGAGTCCGAGGCGCTTGCCCATCACGATATCGGTCTCGATACGATCGCCGACGATGACGGCGTCGCGCGCGGTGACGCCGAGCCGTTGCAGCGCGACTTCCAGGATGATCGGCGACGGCTTGCCGACGACGACCTCGACCGTCTTGGCGGTGACGGCTTCCACCGCGGCCATCATCCCCGCGCAGTCGGGAATCTCGCCGCCCTCGACCGGGCACGTGCGATCGGGATTGGTCGCGATGAGCCGCGCGCCCTGGCGGACCGCCTGCAGTGCCGTGTCGAGTTTCGCGTAGTCGAACGTGCGGTCGAAGGCGATGACGACCCAGCGCACGCGATGATCGCGCCGCACCTCGAAGCCGTGTGCGGTCAGCTCGGCCACCAGCGGCGGCTCGCCGATCACGAAGACGGGCGCGCCGCGGTCGAGTGTGCTGAGGTGACGCGCGAGCACCAGCGACGAGTTGATGACGTCCTCGGCCTCGGCGCGAATGCCGAGCCGGGTCAGCTTCTCCGCGTAATCGGCGCGCGTCTGCAGCGGCTTGTTTGACAGGAACGCGACGCGGCGGCCGTCGGCGCGCAGCGCGGCCACCGCCTCATCAGCCCCCGGCACCAGCCGCTCGCCGACGTACACCGTCCCGTCCAGATCCAACAACCACCCCCGCTGCGCCAACCGCACGGCCACTAGAGGCGCCCGAGTGGGGTGCCGCGTACGCCCGGAATGCGGCCGCCGCAGTTCGGGCGCCGGCTTTGCCGGCGCAGCCGAATCCTGGGGGAGGCATCGGAGGGGGCCGTCGCGCTGGAGGCGCGCCTGTGAGACGCCCCCTCCGACAATGGCTGGGGGGTCGCGCGAATTGCGCCCGAGCGAGCGGGCGGCGTACTGGCGAGCCATCCCGGCGTGAGCGCGGCGGCCGTGCTCCGGGCGTTGGCGGCACGGTACGCGGCGCGGATCACTAGCGGACGAGCGGGGCGACGGCGACCTGGGCGAGATCGGCGAACGGTGCCGGCATCACCCCGAGCAGCACGATGCCGACGATGGCGATGGCGAGCGCGACGCCGCCCGCGAACGACGGAACGAGCCGCACGTCGCCGTCGGGCTCACGCATGTACATGTAGACGATCACGCGCAAGTAGTAATAGGCGGCGATCGCCGAGTTCAGCACGCCGAACACGGTGAGCCACAGGTATCCGGCTCGCACGGCCGAGCCGAACAGATAGAACTTGCCGACGAAACCGGCCAGCGGCGGAATGCCGATGAGCGAGAGCAAGAACAGGCCGAGCGTGGCGGCGAGCACGGGATGGCGGCGGCCGAGCCCGGCGTAGTCGCCCACCTCCACCGCCTCGCCGTCGGAGCGCTCCAGCAGCAGGATGGCGCCGAAGGCGCCGGCCGTCGTGAACGTGTACGCCAGCAGGTAGAACAGCACGGCGCCCGCGCCGGGCGCGCCGCCCGCGACCAGCCCGACGAGCATGTAGCCGACGTGGGCGATCGACGAGTAGGCGAGCATGCGCTTGAGATTGTTCTGGGCGATCGCAATGACATTGCCCGCGGTCATCGTCAGCACGGCGATCGCCCAGAGCAGCACGCTCCAGTCTGGCTGGGCCGCCTTGAGCGCGACGGTCAGGACGCGGATCAGCGCGGCGAACGCCGCGGCCTTCGAGCCGGTGGCGATGAGTGACGTCACCGCCGTGGGCGCGCCCTCGTACACGTCGGGCGCCCACATGTGGAACGGCACCGACGAGATCTTGAAGCCGAAGCCGACGAGCAGCAGGCCGAGGCCGATCGTGATCATTGAGTCGCGCGGGCGCGCCGCGGCGGCGGCGGCGATGCGGTCGAAGTTCGTCGAGCCCGTTGCCCCATAGATGAGCGCGATCCCATAGAGCAAGAAGCCCGTCGCGAACGCGCCGAGCAGGAAATACTTCATGGAGGCTTCCGCCGACGCCAGCCGCGCCTTGAAGAGGCCGGCCATGACGTAGAGGGACAGCGACATGAGCTCGATGCCGAGGAAGACCACGAGCAGGTCGCCCGCCGAGGCGAGCAGCATCATTCCGGACGTCGAGAACAGGAGCAGCGCGTAGTACTCGCCCGATTCGACGCCGTTGCGCCGCAGGTAGTCGATGGAGAGCAGCACCGCGAGCGCCGACGCGTACGCGATGACGACGTGGAAGAAGACCGCGTAGTTGTCGAGCAGCACCATGTCGCGAAAGGCGCGCGTCTCGTGGTTCCAGAGCGTGATGGCGCCGATCAGCGCGCCGACGATGCCGGCGAGCGCCACGCCGCCGAGATGGTCTTTGGTGCGCGGCGGCAGCAGATCGAGCAGCAGCACGACGACGCCCGTTCC
Organism: Candidatus Methylomirabilota bacterium; assembly: GCA_046725765.1. Taxonomy (GTDB): domain Bacteria; phylum Methylomirabilota; class Methylomirabilia; order Rokubacteriales; family CSP1-6; genus AR12. The sequence goes on from JBKOZH010000048.1 coordinate 15,847, forward strand.
GAACACGATCAGCGCGGGCAGCAGCGCGCCGAGGTCGACGGGCGGCGGCGGAATCATTGGCGCGCGAACCAGACCGGGGCCCTGGCCACCGACGCCTTGATTTCCACCTGCGCGATGAGCGCTTGCACGGAAGCCTCGGTCTTGGCCGTGAACGCCTTCGGATAGACGCCGATCCAGACGATCAGCACCAGCACGGGCACGAGCACGGCCCACTCGCGCGGTGTGAGATCGGCGAGCCGCCGATTGGCCTCGTGGCGCAGCTCACCGAACGCGACCCGCTGATACATCCACAGCAAATAGACGGCGGCGAAGATGATGCCCGTCGTCGCCGCGGCGGCCAGCCACTTGTTGATGGTGAAGGCGCCGACGAGGATCAGGAACTCGCCGACGAACCCGTTGAGTCCCGGCAAGCCGAGTGACGACAGGCACACGATCAGGAACAGCGCGGAAAACGCCGGGATCACCGCCCACAGGCCGCCGAACTCCGAGATCAGGCGCGTGTGCCGCCGCTCGTAGATCATGCCGACCATCAAGAAGAGCGCGCCGGTGGACAGCCCGTGATTCACCATCTGCACGATCGCCCCGACGAGACCGGGCTGCGTCAGCGTGAACAGGCCGAGCATCACGAAGCCGAGATGGCTGACGCTGGAGTACGCGACCAGCTTCTTGAGGTCGGGCTGCACGGTGGAGACGAACGCGCCATAGATGATGCCGATGATGGCCAGCGCGTACACCCACGGCCCGAAATCGATGCTCGCGTCCGGAAACAGCGGCAGGCAGAAGCGCAAGAAGCCGTACGTCCCCATCTTGAGGAGCACGCCGGCCAGGATGACCGATCCCGCCGTCGGGGCCTCCACGTGCGCGTCGGGCAGCCACGTGTGAAACGGGAACAACGGCACTTTGATCGCGAAGGCCAGCGCGAACGCGAGGAACATGAGGTTCTGCGCGAGCCCCGGCGCGAGGACGAAGCGCGTCAGCGTCGGCAGATCGAAGGTGTACGTCCCGGTCGCCGCACCGTGCTGGTAATAGAGGGCCAGGATCGCGACCAGCATGAGCGCCGAGCCCACCATCGTGTAGAGCACGAATTTGACCGCCGCGTAGACGCGATTCGCGCCGCCCCAGACGCCGATCACGAAGTACATCGGGATCAGCATCGCTTCCCAGAAGACGAAGAACAGGAACAGGTCGAGCGAGACGAAGACGCCGACCATGCCCGTCTCGAGCAGGAGCATGGCGATCACGAACTCCTTCGTGCGGTCCTCGATGGCGTGCCACGCCGAGGCGAGCGCGACCGGCATGAGGAAGGTGGTGAGCAGGACCAGGAGCACGCTGATGCCATCGACGCCCACGTGATAGCCGACGCCGAGCCCCGGCATCCACGGCAGGATCTCCTCGAACTGCATGTCGGCGTCGCCGCCATCGAAGCCAAACCACACCGGCAGCGACACGGCGAAGGCGGCCAGGCTCACGCCGAGCCCGCTCCAGCGCAGCAGCGTCTCCTGATGCCGTGGGACGACGAGCATGATGAGCAGCGCCCCGAGCGCCGGCAGGAACGTGACGAGCGTGAGCAGTCCGATGGGCGGCAAGGTCATTGTCACGAGTGCCGCGAGGTCGGCTCGGTCCGCGGGTGGGCTGTCTTAGACACGCGGGGCTCCGCTCAACGGCGTGATCCTAGGCACGAGTGGCTCCGCTCAACAGCGTGGTCCGATCCGCGTGGCCTCATCGGGAGAGGAAATACACGACGAAGACGACGGCGCCGGCGAGCATGGTGAGCGCGTAGTTCACGACGTAGCCCGTCTGCAGTCGTCGCAGGCCCGCCGCGCCCCAGGCCACAGCGCGGCCGAGGCCGTTGACGATACCGTCGACAACGCCCAGATCGAACACGCGCGCGAGGAACTCGGACAGCGCGAAGAGCGGGCGCACGATCGCGCGATCGTAGAGCCAGTCGACGTACCAGGCGTTGAGCAACACGCGCTGAACGAGGGACCTCGGCTGGTCGAGCGCCTCCGCCCGCACCGGCGTCGCCACGTACATGAGCCAGGCGAGCAGAATGCCCGCCGCCACCACGATGACGGACATCACGAGCAGCATGATGCCAGCCACGCCGCCGTGCGCGGCCGCGTGCGCCGGCAGGACCGGTGTGAGGAACCGCTCGAACGGTGTGCCGTGCTCGGATGGAATGCCAAACGCGGCGCCGGCGACGAGCGTCAGCACGGACAGGACGATCAGCGGCAGCGTCATCACGCGCGGCGACTCGTGCACGTGGTGCGCGACGTCCTTGGACATGCGCGGCGCGCCGAAGAACGCGAGGAACACGAGCCGGAACGTGTAGAAGGCCGTCATGAACGCGCCGGCCAGCAGCAGCGCCCACGCGGCGCGGCGGCCGTGGAACGCCGCGGCGAGGATCTCGTCCTTCGAGAAAAACCCAGCGAGCCCGGGCACGCCGGCCAGGCCGGCCGCGCCGATGACCATGGTGATCGTCGTCGTCACCATGCGGGGCGCGAGCCCGCCCATGCGGCGCAGATCCTGCTCGCCGTGCAGGCCGTGGATCACGGAGCCCGCGCCGAGGAAGAGCAGCGCCTTGAAGAAAGCGTGCGTGACGAGGTGAAAGATCCCCGCGGCGTACGCCCCGAGGCCGAGCGCCGCGAACATGTAGCCGAGCTGGCTCACGGTCGAATACGCGAGCACGCGCTTGATGTCGGTCTGGACCAGGCCGACGGTGGCCGCGAAGACCGCGGTGATCACGCCGATCCAGAGGACGACGTCGAGCGCGACGCCGGAGCGCTCGAAGATCACATGGCTGCGCGCGACCATGTAAACGCCCGCGGTCACCATGGTGGCGGCGTGGATCAGCGCGGAGACCGGTGTCGGGCCCTCCATGGCGTCGGGCAGCCAAACGTGCAGCGGCACCTGCGCTGACTTGCCGCACGCGCCCATGAAGAGCAGCAGCGCAATCCCGGTGGCCGTGGCGGGTGCCAGCGTCTCGGCGCCCTTGAACACGCCCGCGTAGTCGAGGGTGCCGAACACCGTCCAGATCCACATGATGGCCAGGCCGAAGCCGAAATCGCCGACGCGGTTGACGATGAACGCCTTCTTTCCCGCGGCGGCGGCCGACTCGCGCGTATACCAGAAGCCGATCAGCAGATACGAGCAGAGACCGACCGCCTCCCAGAAGACGTAGAGCAGCAGGAAGTTGCCCGCGAGCACGAGCATCGTCATCGAGAACACGAACAGGTTCAGGTACGCGAAGTAGCGCGCGTAGCCCGGATCGTCGTGCATGTAGCCGACGGAATAGAGATGGATCAGCGTGCCGACGCCGGTGACGACAAGCAGCATCACGCCCGTCAGCGGATCCACGAGCGCGGTGACGGATGTCTCGAAGTCGCCGGCGACGATCCACGTAAAGAGCGTCGCGCTGAAGGACGGTCCCGACGCGACGCGCGCGAAAACGGCGCAGGATACGATGAACGAGCCGACCAGCGCGGGGACGGCGATCCAGTGCGCGCGCCGACCGATCGCGCGTCCCACCATCATGTTGATGAGCGCGCCCGCGAGCGGAAAAGCGGGGATCAACCAGACGGTGGACACCGCGTCAATCTATCGGCGGGTATTGGGGGTGTCAAGCAACGCCGTGGTATGATGCAGCGTGCCGTCGCGCTCTCGCTTCAGATTCGGATTCGTCCTCGTGCTGATCGTCGTTCTCGCGGTCCTGGTCCCGATCGCGTATCTCGCCTGGCGCCAGACCGTGCCCGGCGTTCGCGTCTCGCTCGGCGTCCCGCGCGCCATCGGCCACGCGCCCGCGTTCACCGTGTCGCTGCAGGCGGCGCGCGGCGGCATCGCGCGCGCGGAGGTGCGCGTCGTGCAGGGCGACCGTCCGGTGACGGTGGCGAAGTCCGACACGCCGCTGGGCGGACGCGTCGAGCTTCCCGTCGCGTTCCAGGCCGCCGCGGTCGGGCTGCGCGAGGGACCCGCCACCGTCGAGGTGTGGGCGCGCGACGATTTCTGGCGCCCCTATCGCGGCGCCGAGCGTCCCGTCGCGAGCGCGCCGGTGACGATCGACCTGACGCCGCCGAAGCTGGACGTGCTCTCGGCGACGCGCTACGTCTCACCCGGCGGCGTGCAGCTCGTCACGTTCCGCGTGAGCGATGCCGAGCGCGCCGACGTCACGGTGGGCGGCCGCGCGTTTCCCTCGTTCGCGTATGGCGCCGCCGACAAGGGCGCGCGCGTGGCGCTGGTGGCCCTGCCCTACGACTACAGCACGGGGACACCGGTCACTGTGAGCGCGCGCGACGAGGCCGGCAACGTCGCCACGCGCGGGGTCGGCGGCGAGCTGAAGCCGCGCGCGTTTCCGCGCGACACGATCAAGATCAGCGAGGCGTTCCTCCAGGCGAAGGTCCCTGAGCTCTTGCCGCAGCGGCCGCCGTCGCAGTCGCTGCTCGACGCGTTTCTCGTCATCAATCGCGATCAGCGCAAGCAGGCGGAGACGGTGAAGCACGAGATCGGCGCCAAGACGGCCGACACGCCGCTGTGGGAAGGCCCGTTCGTGCAGCCGCGCAACACGAAAGTCTTCTCCAACTTCGCGGAGACCCGCACGTACGTCTACGACGGCCGATCGGTCGACACGCAGGTGCATTACGGCTACGACCTCGCGTCGACCAAGCACTCGCCGGTGCCGGCCGCCAACGCGGGCGCCGTGGCGTTCGCGGGGCCACTCACGATCTATGGCAACACGGTGATCCTCGACCACGGACTCGGGCTCCAGACACTCTACGCGCACCTCTCGTCGATCGACGTCAAGGCGGGCGACAAGGTCGCCAAGGGGCAGGCGCTCGGCCGCACCGGCGCCACCGGCCTCGCCATCGGCGATCATCTGCACTTCGAGGTACTGGTCTCCGGTGTGTCGGTCACGCCGCTCGAGTGGTGGGACGCCAAGTGGATCCGCGACCGCGTCAATCGTCCGCTGAAGGACGCCGGCTTGCCCGAGATCGCTGGTCTCGGCGCGCTGAAAGATGACGACGCCGCGCCGGCCAGCGCGCCGCGCCCGCCCCGCCGCAGGCGCTAACGACTGGGGGGGCCCCGAAATGGCCCCCCGTATTTTTTAAGCGAAGGGGCTACGCCCCCTCGGACTCCCCGGCAATTGCTCACTCCGCCCCGCCGTAGCCGTGGCGGACTTCGGTCACCCGCTCAGAAAGCGCCAAATTTCTCGTAGGCGGCCAGCGGCGTCATGCCGCGCTTGACCGCCGTACGCACCTTGTTCTCGGTCCCGACCAGGCGCTCGCAACGCTCGAGCACCTCGTGGGCCACACGCCGCGGCACGATGACTACGCCGTCGAGATCACCGACCACGATGTCGCCCAGGCTCACGCGCACGCCGCCCAGCGTGAGTGGCTGTCCCCAATCGGTCACGCGCCAGCGGGGGACGGAGTCTTGCGGCGTGCGGTACCGCACGAACGTCGGAAAGCGCACCCGGGCGATGTAGGCGGCGTCGCGCGTGCTGCCGTCGATGACGGCGCCGCGGATCTTGCGCGCGCGAAACCATTCGGCCGAGAGCTCCCCGAAGTGCGCCGCCTCGTCGTCGTTGGAGGCGAGCACGAGGACGGAGTCCGCCGGCACCGCGCCCAGCATGGCGAGGAACTTCCGCAGCGTGGCGTCACGCTCCCGGGGGGTGCCGCGATGCGCCCGGCCGCGCGCCGTGAACACGTACCCGGCCAGCCGCATGTCCGGGGTCAGCGGCTGGATCGCGTGCGGCAGCGTCTGGCGCAGCAGCCCCATCTCGTCCAGGACGTCGGTGATCGCGGCCGTGTAGATCTTGGCAAACCGCCGCGGGAGATTGTCGGAGCGTCGCGAGGCCACGGACGGCGATTTTACGACAACACGAGCCGCGGTAGCGCGCGCGGAGGCACGTAGTCGCCGATGACGCCGAGCAGTGCGGCCAGCACGCGCGGACGCGCCGCCAGCCAGCGCGCGGCGGCGTTCGCGAGCCTGCGGTGCGCGATCAGCGCCTGCAGCACGCGCGTGACGCGCGCTTTGTCGGCGAACGCCGCGCGGCGCGCGCGCTCGTAGGCGCCTAGCG
>JBKOZH010000314.1:0-5933 GCA_046725765.1 Candidatus Methylomirabilota bacterium
GTGCGCGCGGCGTACGGCACGAGCGCGGCGAACGCCGGCGTGAGCTTCGCGACGCGCTCCAGCGCGGCGATCTCCTGGCGCAGCATGTCGCAGTAGAGACACCGCCGCTTGTACTGGTAGTACTCGCGCGCCTGGTAGAGCTCGCGCCGCGTCTCGTCGAATACGATGGGAATCGCCGTCACGCGCGAGTACGGATGGTGCGCGGCCACGCCCGGCTTCTTGTGGTGGCGGCTGATCAGGATGTCGCGAATCTGACCGTCGCGCTTGAGGTCGAGCAGCCGGTCGCGGTACATCCACAGCACCGCCTCGATCTGATCGGGATCCATCGTCGCCAGCGTATCGTCGTGGTTCGGCGACTCGACGATCAGCTCGCTGGCGCCGCGCGGCGTGATCATGTCGAACATGCCCACGCCCTCGCGCACGAGCTCCCACTCGATTCGGAAGTACGCGTCGGCCTCGGGCACCACGCGGACGGTCCACCCGGGGCCGTTGGGAAGGGAGCCGTCCTTACGGTAAGCGGCGATCTCGGCGCCGGTCAGATGCTCGGAGCCGGGGCAGTAGCGGCAGGGCGCGTCCGGCGCCCACGCACCTTTCGGTCTGATGAGCACCCACTGCCCACGGGTCGGGTCCTTCCTCAGCTCGTCCACCGACTGTCGGTCACTCTTTGATCTGACCCTTGAGCTTGCGCAGGTGCTGGCGGGCCACGTCCACCCAGTCCTTCTCAGACGGGAGCTGGGAGGCCAGGGCGATGTACTTCTCCCACTGCACGATGGCCTCCTTGGGATCGGTCTTTTCGTAGACGAGCGCCAGGTTGTAGAGCGCGCCGGTGTTCTTGTCGTCGAGCTCGATGACCTTGCGGTACTCCTCCACGGCTTCCTTATAGAGGCCCTTGTCTTCGTAGACCTCGCCAAGACCCATGCGGGCTTCGACCGACTGCGGATCGAGGTCGATCGCGCGCTTGTACGACTGCACCGACTCGTAATACAGGCCCTTCTCGGCGTAGTAGATCTTGCCGAGGCTCATGTGGACCTTCGGATTGATGGCGTTGTAGCTCAGCGCCTTTTGATAGGCGACGATCGCGGCGTCGATCTCACCCTTGGCGGCGCGCGCGTCGCCCAGCCCCACGTGCGCGTCCGCGTAAAACGGCCGCAGCTCGATGGCCTTCTGATACGCCTCGACGGCCTGGTCGAAGAGCCGGCGCGGCGCGGCGAGGAAGAGATCGCCCAGGGCCTTGTAGGGCTCGGGATAGTTGGCGTCGAGTTGCGTGGCGGCCCGGAACTGCGCCGCGGCCTTCCAGCGATTGCCGAGCGCCTGATGCACGGCGCCGAGCGTGTACTGCGCGACCACGAAGTTTGCGTCCACCTCGATGGCGCGCGAGAGCAGATCGACCGCGCTCTCGTTGGCCTCCTGGCCACCCTTCACCGCCGCCATCTGCGCCCGTGAGAACAGCTCGAACGCGCGCAACGACTTGGTCGGCGTCGCCGACTTCTCGATCCGCCGCGCGTCCGCCTCGCTGAGCGTCACCTTCAGCGTGCGCGCATACGCGATCGGCAGCGTGGCCAGACGCGCGATGAGCTCGCCCTCGGGAACGGTCACCGGCTCCATGGCCACGGGGTCGCTGGCGCGCAGCTCGAGCACTTTCGGCTGCAGGACCAGCTCGTTGTTCGCGCGTGTCACGCGGCCGTAAAGCGCGGCGTCGACGCGCAGGCTCCGCGCGGCCTGCAGCACGGCCGCCTCGCCCCACGCCTCAGGCTGTCCGAACGTGCGCAGGCGCCCACGGTCGACTTGCACGAAGGCCGGCGATTGGACGAGGCCGAGCGAGATCGCCTGGGCTGCGCTTTCGCCAATCCACTGCTCGTCCCCGGCGAGCCCGACCGGCTCGAACGGCACGATGAGGATCGTCCGCGGCTTCACCGCGGCGTGGGTGGACACGACCGCAACAAGCCCGCAGAAGGCCAGGATCGCGAGGACCGTCCAACGTCGCGCCATCAGGTGCCCTCCTCTCCGGGTTGCGCCGCCGGCGTTCTCCGGCGCGCTTTGCGGTTCAGCCAGCTCTTCATTCGGGACAAGCCGCCCGGTCCCACGCGCCGCAGCGCGATATCGGGGACCAGCATCAGCGCCACGAAGCCCACCAGCCAGGGCCAAATGTCGACAGCGATTCGCGATCGCCTTCGCGCTTTCAGGAACGCGTCCTGCGGCTCCTGCAGCGCCGAGCCTCCGGTCAGCTCCGCCAGCTCGCGAAGCACCGTCTCGTCGACTCCGAGATCGCGAAGCTCCTGAGCATACGGTACCACCAGGCCCGCCAGCTGAGAGCCAACCACGCGATCGGCCTTCCGTTGGGCCATGCCGACGAGATAGACCCCTTCCTGTGGGGCCGGGAAGCGTCCGCGGTACCGGCCGGGCGCGATCTGCTCGAGGTCCACGACGCTGCGCTCGCGGGTGGGTGCGACGACGCCAATCTGCGAGTCCAGGAAATTGATGAACTCGCCCTTGCCGTCGACCGCGTCGACGACCACCTCACCGATGCGATCGGTGCGCTGCACGATCGCGGTCGTGTCCGAGCGCGTACCGCTGCGCAGCGTCCAGCGCGTCAGCTGCGCCCAGAACTTGTTGAATTCGGGCCAGCGCAGCCAGAGCACGCCCCACTTGGCCTTGGCGTCGGAGGTGAAGGCCGCAGCCCGGCCCAGCCCGTAGCGCCACGTCGCGAGGACCGGGTCCTCCTGGTGGCTCATCAGCACGAGCTCAGCATTCTGCTTGACGCTGGTCGCCACGTACCCGCCGAGCGGCGGCACGGACCGCCAGTTGATGTCCTGCATCGCCTCGTGGTTCGGCGCCGTCAGCTGCGGCTTGAACGGGTGCTCCACCAGTGAGGCCTTCGAGGCCAGCTGCGTCTCCAGCGTGAAGATGCGCGGGATCGTCTGCGAATCCTCGGTGTAGTAGAAGCGCCCTTTGCCCCACTTGGCGATGTCGACCATCAGCTGGACGTCGGCGTCCTTGCCGATGGCCACGGTGGACACCGTGATCTTGTCCTTGGCCATCCGGCGCAGCAGGCCCGCGAAATCGCCGCGCGTCATCTGGCCGTCGGAGAGGAAGATGACGTGCTTGAGCAGTGCGGGCCGGTCGAACAGGACTTGGTACGACTCCTTGAGCGCGGGGTAGCCGTCGGTCCCGCCGCCGGCCTTGATGGTGGCGATCGCGTGGTGAATGGCGCCCTTGTCGCGCGCACCGCGCATCGGCGAGTCCCAGATGAACTCCGTGTCCCACGACATCACGCCGACCTCGTTGCGCTCGTCGAGCAAGTCGACGACGAGGTGCGCCGCTTCCTTGGCGAGATCGAGCTTCGTCACCTTCTCGTCGGTGGACATCGCCATCGAGCCCGAGCGATCGATCGAGAGCACGACGGCGAGGCTCGGGATCTCAACCTTCTGCTTGACCTCCATCGTCACCGGCAGCGCTTCCTCGATCGGCGTGCGGTAGTAGCCGCCGAGGCCGAACGACTCCTCGCCGCCGATCATCATCAGGCCGCCGCCGTGATCGCGGACGTAGTCGCGGATCTGCGCCATCTGCGGCCGCGTCAGCTTGAGCGAGCTGACGTTGGACAACACGACGCCGTCGTACTTCTGCAGCCCGGCGACGTCTTTCGGGATGCCGGGCGGATCGACGACGGTGACCTCGATGTTCTGCGAGCGCAGGGCCGCGGCCAGCGAGGCGGCGTGCGAGCGATCGCGATCCGCGAGCAGCACCTGCGGTCGGCCGCGCACGACGACGGTGCCGACGGCGCGGTTGTTGTCCTCGATCGTGTCACCGTCCACATCGAGCGCAGCCTGGTAGACATGGATGCCGCTCTGGTCGAGCGCTTGCCGATACGCGAAGACGTTCTTGCCGGCAGTGAGGCGCACGATCTGCGAGCCGAGGAACTCGCCGTTGCGGAACAGCGAAAGCCGCCCCTGCGTGTCCTTGTGGCTCCACGCGACGACCTTGGCCTGGAACGGCTCGCCGTACTTGACCTCCTGCGGCAGGAGCATCGACTCGGCGACGACCTCCTGCGTGAACGTCAGCGGCGCCGGCACGTAGAAGATGTCGGCGCGCGCGTCCTTGGCGGCCTGCGCGCCGGCGAGCGCGTTGCCCGCGTTCTGCCGGCCGTCGGTGAGCATGACGATCCGGTTGGCGTGGCCCGGCGTCAGCGTGGCGAGGGCGAGCTGAATGGCCTGGAAGATGTTCGTGCCGCGGCCGCTCACGGTCGCCTTGGGCCGGTCGATGCCCGGGCGATTGGAGAGCGCCTGGTCGACGACGGCCTCCTCGCCGAACACGATGACCTCGTGCCGGTCGCCACTCTTGAGGTGCCGCACCGCCTCGGAGACGAACCGATAGGCGCGCTCGCGCGCGACGAGGCTGACGCTGTCGGAGTGATCGAGCAAGAAGACCACGTTGAGACGATCGACCCACCGCGGCAGCGTGGGACGCAGCAGCGTCAGGAGCAGCACGATCACGAGCGCGCCGCGCACGGCCAACGCCCACTGGTCGCCGGTCACCGCGGGCATCCGGAAGCGTCCCGCCGTCTGGCGGCGCCAGTAGAGCAAGCCCTCGAGGGCCAGCAGCGCCGCGGCGATCAGCACGAACAGCGGCCACAGCTCGCGCTGGATCGGCACGGGCGGCGACGCCCCCGCGGCCGTCGGCGCGGGCGTCGGCAGCGGATGCGGCGTGACGTCGGACTCGTCCCCGTCGCCCAGGTTTACGGCCAGCTTCAGGTCGCCGCGCCCGGTGGACAGCGTGTAGACGCCGACCTCGTCAGTGTCGGTGAAGGACACCACCCCGCGCGTCACCAGTGCTTTCACCGCGCGCCCGCTCGGTGTGTTGACGGTCGCGGACGAGATGCCGTGGGCGACCGGCAGCAGGATCGGCTGGCCGGCGGCGAGCTGCAGGCTCGACTGATCCAGCGCCGCCGGATGCAGCCAGCGCAGCGTGTTGGACAGGATCAGCGGGAAGGCCACGCGTAGCGGGAAGTCCGTCTTGAACAGATCGAAGCCGATGAAGATCGCCTTGCGGTCCGGCTCCTCGAGCGCGTAGAGCAGCGGCCCGCCGACCGCCTCGACCAGCGCGCGCCCCGCCGCCAGCGGCCGCACGCGCATCGCGTCCTGGATGGCCACCTTCGCGAACTCGACGTGACGCATGACCGGGTGCGTGCGATCCCAATCCATGACGGTGGGATTCTCGAGCCGACCCAGCACCTCCAGCGGCACGTCGGGGGGCACCGTGTTCACGAACACGTAGCGACCCGGCCCGACCTTGGGCGGCGTCGAGGAATCCAGCACGATGACGTCGGCCTCGCCCATCCCGCCCTGGTACTGCTCGGGCGTCTTCACTTCGAGGGCGACGGTCGGATCGGTGCGTAGCACCTTTTCCAGGAACAGGTTGCCCGGGCTCACGAGCGTGACGGCGATCTTCTTCGGCGGCGGAATGACCGCGTACGCGATGTTGTCGGTGGCGAGGTCGTCGCTCACGCCGATCTTCGCGGTCACGGTGCCGCCGGCTTCGTGCGTGAACGGCAGCACGATCGAACGCCGGACGTTGGGCTCGAGCGTCAGCGACTTCTCGGCGATCGTCTTGCCGTCGATCGCCAGCGCGAAGTCGAACGTCTGCGCTTCGGGCGAGTGGTTCACGAGCGAGACGAACGCCTGGTAGCCGAAGGTGCCGTAGTACGCCTTGCGCACCGCGAGGCTGACGATGCCGACGTTGTAGCCGCGACGCCCCACGCCCACCCAATGGATGCGCGGGTCGCTCGTCTCCGGCGTCTGGGCGAGCGTGAACGCGCCGTCGGTGAACACGTGGATCTCGGCGCGCGGGTCGGCGCCCACGAGCGCGCGCGCCGTGCGCAGCGCCTCCGGCAGCCGCTGCGGCAGGTCGCGCGGGCGCGCGGCGCGGATGGCGGACCT
>JBKOZH010000326.1:0-12812 GCA_046725765.1 Candidatus Methylomirabilota bacterium
GACCGTGATCGAGCTCCGCGTCGCCCAGACCGATCTGGGCAAGGTCATCGGCAAGCAGGGACGCACGGCGCGCGCGCTGCGCACGATCCTCAACGCCAACGCGACGAAGCTGAAGAAGCGCGCCGTGCTCGAGATCGTGGAATAGGCATGACGCTCGCGGACGGCCGCCTCGTCGCGATCGGCGAGATCGGCCGGCCGCATGGCCTCGCGGGCGAGGTACGGGTGACGCCGCTGACCGATCATCCCGAGCGGTTCGAGCGCCTGCGGGAGTGTGTGCTGTGGGATGTCGCGGACGATCGGCGCGAGCGTTGCCGGGTGATGACGGCGCGGCGCCACGGCGAGGCGCTCGTGGTGGCGATCGCCGGCTGCGAGACGCCCGAGGCCGCGGCGTCGCTGACGGGACGGCTGCTCGCCATCCCCGAGGCGGAGGCGGTGCCGCCGCCCGAGGGCTACTTCTATCCCTGGCAGCTCGAGGGCTGCCGGGTGGTCACGGAAGACGGCCGCGAGGTCGGTCGTGTGCTGCGAGTGGAGGCGGCGCCGGCGCAGGACCTCTGGGTGATCGGCGACGACGCGCGCGAGCACCTGGTGCCGGCGGTCCCGGAGATCGTCGTCGACGTGGATCTGAAGGCCCGCCGCGTCGTGATTCGACCGCCCGAGGGGTTACTGGAGCTGTAACGCGGGTTATGCGGATCGACATCGTCACCCTGTTTCCGGCCATGGTGGAGCCGGCCGTGGCGACCTCGATGCTCGGCCGCGCCCGCACGCGCGGGCTCGTTGACATTCGCGTGGTCAATCTCCGAGACTACGCGACGGGGAAGCATCGCGTCACCGACGACTATCAGTTCGGTGGCGGCGGCGGGATGGTCCTGAAGCCGGAGCCGATCGCGGCCGCGGTGGAGGCGCTGCGGGGCGAGCGGACGCGGGTGATTCTGATGGATCCGCGCGGACGGACGTTCACCCAGGGCGTGGCGAGCGAGCTGGCGCGCGAGGCGCATCTGATCCTGGTAGCTGGCCGGTACGAGGGCGTCGACGAGCGTGTGGGAGAGATGATCGCCGACGAGCGGCTCTCGATCGGTGATTACGTACTGACGGGCGGCGAGCTGCCGGCGCTGGTGGTGACCGACGCGGTGACGCGCCTGCTGCCCGGCGTGCTCGGTGGTGAGGCCGCGGCCGAGCGTGAGTCGTTCGCGGCGGGGCTGCTGGAGCCTCCGCAATACACGCGCCCCGAAGAATTCCGGGGCGCGCGAGTGCCGGACGTGCTGTTGTCCGGCGACCACGCCCGCGTCGCGCGCTGGCGGCGCGAGCAGGCACTGTGGCTGACGTGGCGACGCCGCCCCGAGCTCCTCACGGAGGCGAGCTTGACGGACGAGGAGCGACGGTTGATCGAGCGATTCGAGCGCGGCGAGGCGCCGGCGGCGCCCGCGCGGGGAGAAAGGGACGAGGATCATGGACGCGATTCGCATCGTTGAGGCGGCGCATCTCAAGAAGGACCGGCAGGGCTTCGAGCCCGGTGATCAGGTCCGCGTGCACGTGAAGGTCATCGAGGGTGAGAAGGAGCGCACCCAGATCTTCGACGGTACGGTCATTCGTAAGCGCGGCGAGGGCGCGCGCGCCTCGTTCACCGTTCGCCGGATCTCCTACGGCGTGGGCGTCGAGCGGACGTTCCCGCTGCACTCGCCGCGCATCGAGCGCGTCGACGTGGTGCGGCACGGCCGCGTGCGCCGCAGCAAGCTCTACTATCTGCGCTCGCTCGCCGGCAAGGCCGCGCGGCTGCGTGAGAAGCGCGTCAACGTCGTTCCCGCCACGGCGGCCGAAGCCCCAACCGAGTAGCGCACCCGTCTTCGCGTGACGCCGCCTCCGTCGGCGCCGTACCGCTACGAGGCTCAGGCCTGGAGGGCCGGCGTCGCGCGTCTGGCCGGCGTCGACGAGGTCGGCCGCGGGCCCCTCGCCGGCCCGGTGGTGGCGGCGGCGGTCGTGCTCGATCCCGCTCGGCGCGTGAAGCGGCTGGCGGATTCGAAGCTGCTCACCGCCGAGCGCCGCGAAGAGCTGTTTGCGCTGATCCACGAGCGCGCCGTCGCGGTCGGCGTCGGCATCGTGGATCACCTCACAATCGACCGCGTGAACATCCTGCAGGCGACGATTCTCGCCATGCGCGAGGCGCTGGCCGGACTCGCGATCGTGCCGGAGCTGGTCATCACCGACTTCGTCGCGCTGCCCGCCCTGCCCTGCCCGCAGCGCAATCTCGTCGACGGCGACATGCGCTGCGCGACGGTCGCCGCGGCCTCGATCGTCGCGAAAGTCACGCGCGACCGGCTGATGCTCGAGGCGGACAAGCAGTTCCCCGAATACGGTTTCGCGAAGCACAAGGGCTACGGCACGCCCGATCATCTCGCCGCGCTCGACCGCCACGGCGCGTGTCCGATCCACCGGCGCTCGTTCTCCGGCGTGTGGCGGCAGGGCGAGCTGTTCGTGCTCGAGGACGACGACTAGCGTCTCGAACTTCGGACATTCCGCGACGTAGCTCGGCGCGCTATACCGGCCGCGTGAGCGGGCGACCAGATCCGCGACAGGCGCTCGGGCGCGGCGCCGAGCGCGCCGCGGCCGACTACCTCGAGCGCGAGGGGTTCAAGGTCGTCGAACGCAACGTGCGGCTCGGCCACGGCGAAATCGATCTCGTCTGTCGTGACGGCGACGCGGTCGTCTTCGTCGAGGTGAAGTGCCGGCGCGCGACATGGGGCGACCCGCCGGGGGCCGCGGTGTCATGGCACAAGCAGCGGCGGCTCACGCGCCTGGCGCAGCACTATCTCAAGTGGCGCCGGCTTGGAGACGTCCGCTGCCGCTTCGACGTGGTGTCGGTGACGATCGACGCCGCCGGTCGCACGGGCATTGTGCACGTGCGCGGCGCCTTCGACGCGATCGAGTGAAGGTCAGGCGGTCTTGCGCGGCCTCGTTGGACGGGACGGGTCGCCCTCCATGAGATAGACGGCGAACTCCTTCGCGCACGTCATGCAGGTCCGCCGCTCGCTTTCCGGCATGTCGCGGGCCTTCAGCGTGTCTTCGAAGTCCTCCAACGTCTTTTCGACGAATTGCTCGAACGGACGCATGGGGCGGCCTCCGTCCTTCAATACAGCATCCGTCGTGCCAGGGGGCGCGGTGCATCGCGGCGTGTAGTTACGACGCCCGCAGGCAAGCCAAGTGTCGGACGGGGAAGAAGAAGTTTCTCCAAGCGTCGGGTACAATCCGGTCCTCATGCCGGTCCGCTGGGACGCGCATCGCTCCGCGCTGTCGAGCATCATCGAGGCCGTCGGCCGTACACCACTCGTGCGTCTGAACCGCGTGGTGGGTGACGCGCGTCCGCCGGTCTATCTCAAGCTCGAGTGGTATGGCCCGAGCGGCAGTCTCAAAGACCGGATCTATCTGCACATGTTCGAGCGCGCCGAAGCGCGCGGCGAGCTCAAGCCCGGCATGCGCGTGCTCGAGAGCTCGACGGGCAACGCCGGCATCGCGTGCGCGTTCGTCGCGGCGGTGAAAGGCTATCGCTGCACGGTTGTCATGCCGCAGGGCATGAGCGACGAGCGCAAAAAGATCATGCGCGCGTACGGCGCGGACCTCGTCTTCACGCCGGGCGGCGAGAGCGACGTCGATCTGTCACTCAAGCGCCTCGCCGAGATTCGCGCGGGCGATCCGACCGGGTACTGGGTGCCGGGGCAGTTCGACAACGCGGACAACGTCGAGGCACACTACCGCACCACCGGTCCGGAGATCTGGGAGCAGGCCGGCGGCATTGTCGGCGCGTTCGTCGCCTCGCAGGGCAGCGGCGGCACGCTCACCGGCGTCGGACGCTACCTGCGCGAGCGTGACACGGCCGTCGGACTGTACGCCGTCGAGCCCGACGAATGCGCGCTGCTCTCGCGCCGCGCGTGGGGCCCGCACGGCATCGAGGGTATCGGCGACGGCTTCATCCCGGACAACCTCGACGTCTCCATGCTCACAGGGGTCATCACCACGACGACGGACGAGGCGTTGACGGCGGCGCGGCGGCTGGCCGCGGAAGAAGGCATTTTTTGTGGGATCTCGACCGGTTGCAACGTCGCCGCGGCGCTCAAGCTCGCGGCCCGGCATCCGGAGCTCACCTCGATCGTGACGATGGCCAACGACACCGGCCAGCGCTACTTCACCACCGCGCTCTGCGGCGAGTCCAAGCACGTCGACGTGCCCGAGCGCGCGCATCCGATGGACGACAAGACGCGCCGCGAGCTCGATCGCTGGCAGTCGAAGTGGGAGATCCTGCGCTGAGACCGGCCGAGTGGGACTTCGTCGCCGCGCGGCGGCGGCTGGAGGACAAGCCAAAATCGGCCGGCGAAAAGCTCACCTCGATCGACGCCGCGGCGGGGCACGTGGCCGACGGCGATCGCATCGCCGTCGGCGGCTGCCTGTTCTCGCGCACGCCGCTGGCCCTCGTGCGCGAGGTGCTCCGAGCGCGGCGGCGTGGGCTGACGCTGGTGCGCAACCTCATGTGCACCGAGGGCGAGCTCATGATGGTGGCCGGCGCCGTCGAGCGCGTGATGACGGCCTGGATGTCGATCGGTCTGCCATGGGGCGTTTCGAAGGTCATGCGCCACTACGTCGAGTCGGGTGCGGTCGCCCTCGAAGAGTGGAGCCACCTGGCGCTCGGCCTACGCTTCCGTGCGGCGGCGATGGGGGTGCCGTTCGTCCCCGCGCTGACCATGCTCGGCTCCGACCTCGTCGCCGTCGGCGGCATGAAGACCGTGGCCGATCCGTATTCCGGCGAGACGCTAGCGGCGGTGCCGGCGCTGTTTCCCGACGTCGCGCTGCTGCACGTGCACCGCGCCGATCGCTTCGGCAACTGCCAGATCGACGGCTATCCGCACATGGACGCGGACATCGCCCGGGCGGCGGCGACGGTGCTCGTCACGACCGAGGAGCTGATCACGGACGACGAGACGCGTCGCCACCCCGATCGCACCGTCCTTCCAGGGTTTCTCGTCGACGCGCTCGTGCACGTGCCCTTCGGGTCGTTTCCGCACGAATGCTACGGCCTCTACGAGGCGGACTTCGACCACTTCGGCGAGTACACGGCCTCGATCGACGCGCGCGGGCCCGAGGCCGCCGTCGGCGATTATCTCGTCCGCTACGTGTACGGCCCGCCGACCTGGGACGACTACCTGGATCTCTTCGGCGGGGAGCGGCTGGCGAAACAACAGCGCTCAGCCAAAGAGCTCACGCAATGAGCGCCACCCCGTCCGAGCTGCTTGCCGTCCAGGGTTCGCGCGTCCTTCGCGACGACACGACGGTCTTCGCTGGCGTTGGCGTGCCGCTGCTCGCCGCGGCCCTGGCCCAGCAGCGCCACGCGCCGAAGCTGACGATGGTGATCGAGGGCGGCATCATCGGTCCGCGCATCAAACCCGGGCGGCTGCCGATCTCGACCAACGAGATGCGCGCCGGTCATCGCGCGCAGATGCTCCCGGGGATTACCGACACCTTCCTCTTCGCGCAGCGCGGGTTCCTCGACTACGGCTTCATGGGCGGCGCGCAGATCGATCAGCACGGCAACGTCAACACCAGCGTGCTCGGAGTCGACTACTGGAAGCCGAAGGTACGCCTGCCCGGTACCGGCGGCGCGAACGACATCGCCTCGCTCTGCAAGGAGGTCATCATCCTGACGGTCCACGAGAAGCGCCGCTTCGTCCCGCGGGTGGACTTCGTGACCAGCCCCGCGTGGCTGGACGGCGGCGACGCGCGCCGCCGCGCCGGCCTGCCCTTCGGCGGCGTGTCACGCGTGGTCACCACGCTCGGCATCTTCGGCTTCGATCCCGAGACGCGGCGCATGCGGTTGGACGCCCTGCATCCCGGCGTGACGCGCGAGCAGGTTCGTGAACAGACCGGCTTCCCGCTGCTGGAGGCGGAGACGGTGGCGGTGACCGAGCCGCCGTCGGCGGACGAACTGGCGATGCTGCGTGCGCTCGATCCCGAGCGGCGCTTTTTGGGCTGACGCCGTGCACGTCGGTCTCGCGATCAAGAACTTCGTCGGCCCCACCGAGACGCCGGACGTCCGCGGCCTCTACCGCTATGCCGAGCGCGCGGAGGCGCTGGGCTTCGAGTCGCTGTGGGCGTGGGATCACGTCATCCTCGGCGTCGATCCATCGTTTCCGATCCTCGACGCCGTCGGCACGCTCACCGCGCTCGCCGCGCGGACGTCGAAGATCCGGCTCGGCACCGGCGTGCTGGTGCTGCCGCTGCGCAATCCCACCGTCGCGGCGAAGGCGCTCGGCACCCTCGACGTGATCTCGAATGGCCGGCTCATCGTCGGGATCGCCGCCGGCTGGTATGCACGCGAGTTCGACGCGGTCGGCGTGCCGTTCAAGCAGCGCGGCCGATTGTTCGAGCGCAATCTCGACATTCTCATGCGGCTGTGGACCGAGGAACGGGTGACGCTGCAGGCGGACGAGTTCAATCTTCGCGAGGCCGTGATGCGACCGCCGACGGTGCAGCGCCCGCGCCCTCCGATCCTCATCGGCGGCTACGTTGATGCGGTGCTCAAGCGCGTCGCGACGAAGGGCGACGGCTGGCTGACGTACTTCTACACGCCGGAGTCGTACACACGCGCGTGGCAGAAGATCGTCGGCTTCGCGCGCGAGGCCGGGCGCGACCCGAAGACGCTCACCGGCACCAATCAGCTCGCGATCCTGGTCGGCGCCTCGCGCGCCGAGACCGAGGAGCCGATGCGGCGCTGGCTGCAGACCGAATGGGACGTGGCCGCCTGGAGCGAGTCGACCATCGAGCACGCCATCCGCGGCAGCGTCAAGGAGTGCATCGAGCAGCTCCGCGCCCACGTCGCCTCCGGAGTCGATCGGCTGATCTTGATTCCCTATCGCTATCAGCCCGAGCAGGTCGAGCTCATCGCCAGGGAGATCCTTCCCGCACTGCGCTGATCACGATGAGCACGAAGCCGCGCCTGGAGATCGAGTACTGCACGCAGTGCCGCTGGCTCTTGCGGGCCGCGTGGATGGCGCAGGAGTTGTTGACGACGTTCGAGGCCGACATCGGAGCGGTCGCGCTCGTACCAGGCGCGGGTGGCGTGTTCGAAGTCCGCGTGGACGGAGAGACGGTCTGGTCGCGGAAAGGCCGCGGCCGATTTCCAGAGGCGAAAGAGCTCAAGCAGCTGGTACGCGACCGCGTGGCACCCGGGCGCGACCTCGGGCACGCGGACCGCTGAAGCCCCAATGGACCGACGTGAGACGTTCGATCGGGTGCTCGCGCTGGAGCCAGCACGCACGGCGCTGCTCGTCGTCGACATGCAGCGCGGCTTCGTCGATCCGGGCGAGCCGATGGAAGTGCCATCCGCACGCGCGTGCGTGCCGGTCATCCGCGGCCTGCTCGACGCGTTTCGCGGCAAGCGCCTGCCGGTCGTGTTCACGGCCTTCGTGTACTCGCCGGACGTGCCCTTGCTCGTCGGCGAGCTACACCCCGAGCACAAGCCCGCCGCGCCCGGCGCGCCGCGCGGATTCGGCATGCCGTCGTCGTCGTGTTTGGCCGGCTCGCCGAGCGCACGCGTCCTCGACGCGCTCGCGCCGCGTCCGGACGAGCCGGTCGTCGACAAGCGCTGGTACGACGCGTTCGCAGGCAGCGCGCTTGACGGGGCACTGCGCGCGCGCGGCGTGACGTCGCTGGTCGTCACGGGGACGATGACCGACATCTGCGTGCTGGCGACGGTGATCGGCGCGTTCAACCGCGAATACCGCGTGACCGTCGTCGACGACGCGGTGGCGACGCTCTGGCCGGAGATCCAGCGCGCGACACTGGACATCGTCGCGCGGGCCTATGGCCGCGTCGTATCATCCAAGCAAGTGCTAGACACCGTTTCGGCCTGGACATAGGAGCGAGCCATGCTGACGTTCTCCGGGATCATGCCGGCCAACATCCTGCCGTTCAAGGCGGATCTCTCCATCGACGAGACCGCGTATCGTAAGCACTTGCGCTGGCTCGCGGACACGCCCGGCGTCACGGGCATCGTCGCCAATGGTCACGCTGCGGAGGTCGCCTCGCTCTCCCGCGACGAGCGCAAGCGCGCGCTCGCCGTGGCGCTCGACGAGATCGCTGGCGCGTGCCCCATCGTCGCCGGCGTCTATACCGACGGCACCGCCGAAGCGGTCGAGCTGGCTCGTGACGCCCGACAGGCGGGCGCGGCCGGCGTGCTGCTGTTTCCGCCGACGCTGTTCATGTGGGGGGCACAGGCGAAGCCCGACATGGTGATTCGCCACTACTCCGAGGTCGCCGCGGTCGGGCTGCCGATCGTCGCCTTCGAGTACCCGCCCGCGTGCGGCATCGGCTACTTGCCGGAGACGCTGGCGCGGCTGGCCGAGATCCCGCAGGTCGTCGCCGTCAAGGACTGGTCGAACGACATCGTCGCCTTCGAGGCCAATCTGCGCGCGCTGCGCGCGACGGGACGCCCGGTCGCGATGCTGTCGGCGTTCACGATGTCGCTGATGGCCAGCTTCCTGCTCGGCGCCGACGGCGCGATTTCCGGGATGGGCAGCGTCACTGCGGATCTGCAGGCCGAGCTCTTCGCCGCATGCCAGAAGGGCGACCTCGACGGCGCGCGGCGGATCAACGACCGCCTCGATCCGCTCGTCCGCGTCTTCTACGCCCCGCCCTTCGTCGACATGCACAACCGGATGAAGGAGGCCCTGGTCTTGCTCGGGCGCATCCCCGCCGCGCACGTGCGGCCGCCGCTGACGCCCGTGTCCGCAGCGGAGCGGGAGTCGATCCGCCGGGCCCTGGCAAGCGCCGGACTCAGTCGCTAACGCCGACGCGCGGGTGCGGCGGCGCGTTCCCTGCGCCGGAACCGCTTGCGCCCCTTCGCCCGTTTGGTGTAGAAAGACGCACATTTTGCTCGCTTACGAGTGCCCGTCCCCCGGGCACATCAGGAGGACTTAACCATGGCCGAACGCTGGCACGACGAACCCTGGGCCAAGGACATGTGGTGGAGTGGCAAGACGACGCGCCGGAAGTTCATCGGCCTCTCGGCGACGGCCGCCGGCGCGCTCGGCGCGACGATGCTCGTGCCGGCGCCCTGGCGCGAGGCGTTCGGCCAGGCCAAGCCGTACAAAGTCGGGGTGCTGCAGCCGCTTACCGGCGCCGCTGCGGCCGGCGGCAAGACGGCGCTGGTCGGCACACAGCTCGCCACCAACCGGATCAACAAGGCCGGCGGCATCAACGGCCGGCCGGTCGAGCTGGTGGTCGCGGACTACGAATCGAAGCCTGACGTCGGCCGGCGCAAGGCCGAGAAGCTCCTCGACGAGGACAAGGTCGATGTCGGCGAGGGCGGCTACCTTTCGAACGTCTGCCTGGCGTGCATGCCCGTCTTCGAAGAGCAGAAGACCGTCTACATGATCGGTGTCTGCCTCGACACGACCATCACGACCACCAAGTGCAGCCGCTACGTGTTCCGGCCGTTCGACTACGCGCCCTCGCAGGCGGTGGCGTTCGCGCCGTACCTCGTCAACAAGCTCGCGAAGAAGTGGCACGTCGTTTATCTCGACTACGCGTGGGGCCAGTCGACGCGCGACGCGTACGTCGAGCAGATCAAGAAGAACGGCGGCGAGGTCGTCGGCACGACCGGAATCCCGCTGGGCACGGCCGACATGACCGCGTTTATCTCAAAAATCACGGGGACGTTCGACGGCGTCTTCGCGATCATGTTCGGCGCCAACGCGGTGACGTTCACCAACCAGGCCTTCGACCTGGGGCTCTTCAAGAACCGGAAGTACGCGGGTGACGGCGCGGTCGCTGAATCGACGCACCTCACCGCGCTCGGCCACAAGGTGGAGGGCTTCGTCGGCGTCAATCGCTACATTCCCGTGCTGACCAAGCCGCTGGACACGCCAGCCCACAAGAAGTTCTTCGAGGAGTCGAAGGTGCTGCTCAGGGAGGTCGACCGGTCCGGGCCGGATCCGGATCGCTACGTGCAGTCCAACTTCGAGGCGATGAACTTCCTCAAGCTTGGCATGCAGAAGTCGGGATTCCGCGGGCGCGAGGATGCGATGAAACTCATCGAGGCGCTCGAGGGCATGGAGGTCAAGGAGGGTGACGACTTCCCGCAGGGCGACAAGCTGCTGCGCCGTGAAGATCACCAGGCCTTCCTGCGCCAGTTCATCTTCGACATCAAGGACGGCAAGCACCGCCTGCTCGACGTGATCGCGCGGGAAAAGACGGTCGTCCCGCCCGCCTGCACCTTCCCGAAGGCGTGACGGGCGCGCGGCAACACGGCGCGACGGCCCCGGCCGGCGACGGTCGGGGCCCCGCGGCCCAGCCGTCTGCGATCCTCCGGACCGAAGGCCTCACCATGCGCTTCGGCGGCCTGACCGCACTCAACAATGTCTCGATCGCCGTCCCGCGTGGCGAGATTCGCGCGATCATCGGTCCCAACGGCGCCGGCAAATCGACGTTCTTCAACTGCATCACCGGCGTGTTGACGCCGACGAGCGGCCGCATCGTGTTCGACGGCGACGACATCACCGGCCTGCCGCCGCATCGCATCTCGAAGAAAGCCATCGCACGCTCGTACCAGATCACGAACATCCTGCCGGGCGCGACGGTGCTCGAAAACGTTCGGATCGCCGTGCAGTCACGGCATCACTCGTGGAGTCTGCTGCGCCACCACCGCAGCTACCGCGACGTGGTGGACCGCGCTCGCAGCGTGCTCGCCTCCGTCGGCCTGGTCGACAAGGCGGACGAGCTGGCGGCCAATCTCTCCCACGGCGAGCAGCGAAATCTAGAAATCGGCATCGCGCTGGCGACGGAGCCGAAGCTCTTGTGCCTGGACGAGCCGACAGCGGGCATGAGCGTCACTGAGACCCACGCCACGGTGGACCTCATCCGGCGGATCGCCGCGAACCTCACCATCCTCATCGTCGAGCACGACATGGAGGTCGTGATGGGGCTCGCGCGGACGATCACCGTGCTGCACTACGGAGAAGTCCTGGCCGAGGGCAGCCCGGCGGCGATCCAGGCCAACCAGCGAGTGCAGGAAGTCTATCTGAAGACCTGATGCTCACCCTCGACGGCGTCAACACGTACTACGGCAAATCACACATCCTGCACGGCGTGTCGCTGGAGGTTCGCCCGGGCGAGGTCGTCGGACTGCTCGGCCGCAACGGCGTCGGCAAGTCGACGACGCTCAAGACCATCATGGGCATCGTGCGGCCGTCCGGCGGTCGCATCGTCTTCGAGGGCCGGGACATCGCGGGCCTCGCACCCTATCGGCTGGCGCGGATCGGGATCGGCTACGTCCCCGAAGACCGTCGGATCTTTCGTCTGCTCTCCGTTCTGGAGAATCTACGCACCGGGCTCGATCGCCCCGACGTCTCGCCCGCGCGGCGTCAGGCACTGCTCGACAAGGTCTACGCGAGCTTCCCGATCCTCGCCGAGCGTCGCAACCAGGCGGGCGGCACGCTCTCGGGCGGCGAGCAGCAGATGCTCGCCATCGCGCGGGCGATGATGCTCGAGCCGCGCATCATCCTGCTCGACGAGCCGACCGAGGGACTCATGCCGCGCATGGTCGCCCAGATCCGGGACATCATCGACGTGCTGCACAAGGATGGCGTCGCCATCCTGCTCGTCGAGCAGAACGTGCCGCTCACGCTCGGCGTCTCCGACCGCGTCTACATCATGGAAAAGGGTATGGTCCGCCACCACGCGCCGGCGGCGGCGCTGCGCGCCGACGCCGGCGTCATCCACCAGTATCTCGGAGTCTGAGCCGATGATCCCGGTCGACCAGGTCCTCGTGCAGATCGTCAACGGCCTCGTGAACGGCATGATCCTCGCGCTGGTGGCCTCGGGGCTCACGCTGATCTTCGGGATCATGGATATCGTGAACTTCGCGCACGGCGACCTGTTCATGCTGGGCGCCTATGTCGGCACGACGGCGTTCCTCACCACGGGCAACTTCTGGATCGCGCTTGCCGCCTCCGTCCTCACGCTCGCGGTCCTCGGCGCGGCGCTGCAGGTGACCGCGCTGCGGCCGCTCATCGGCCGCGATCCGCTGACGACGATTCTCGCCACGTTCGGCATCTCGCTGGTCATCCAGAACTATGCGCTCTGGCAGTACGGCCCGGTGCCGCGCAAAATCCTCGAGCCGGTGACCGGGCACTTCCGCCTCTTCTACGTCGAATACCCGTGGTACCGCGTCGTGATCGCGCTCATGTCCGCCGCGATCATCGGCGCGCTCTACTTGTTCATGAAGTACGGCAAGCACGGCATCTGGATTCGCGCCACCACGCAGGATCGCGTCATGGCCGCAGCCATGGGCATCCCGGTCCCATGGGTGCACACAGTCGTGTTCGCGATTGGCGCCGCCATGGCTGCCGCGAGCGGCGTCCTCTTCGGTCCGACCGTCGGCATCAACCACGCCATGGGATTCGACTTCACACTGCGCGCGTTCGTCGTGGTGGTGGTCGGCGGCATGGGCAACCTCGGCGGCTCGATCGCCGCGTCGATCTTCATCAGCCTGCTGGAGTCGCTGGCCACGATCTGGGTGAGCCCGGCCCAGGCGGTCATTGTCTCCTTCGTGGCCCTCATCCTGACGCTGCTCATCCGCCCGACGGGCCTGTTCGTGCCGACTCCTAAATGAAGCCACGCGCACCTAGACCAGGCCACCCGCGGTTCGAGCCGGCCTCGCGGCACCCGCTACAAATCAAGCCACGCGCACCTAGACCAGGCCACCCGCGGTTCGAGCCGGCCTCGCGGCACCCGCTACAAATCAAGCCACGCGCACCTAGACCAGGCCACCC
>JBKOZH010000243.1:0-5729 GCA_046725765.1 Candidatus Methylomirabilota bacterium
AGGATGAACTGCCGCGACAGGTTCACGACCGCGTCCGCGCGGGCTGGCGCTCCCGGGGCTCGACCCGCGCGCCGTCCTGCAGCCGCTCGGCGCCGTCCACCACGACCGCCTCGCCGGCGGCCAGCCCCTGCTTGACGGCCACGAGGCCGCTATCGCTCGGCCCGAGCTCGAGCCGGCGCATCTGCGCGGTGCCGTCGGGACGCACGACGTACACGAACGCGCCCTGCGGCCCGCGCTGGATGGCCTCGGACGGTGCCAGCACGACGTTGGGTAGGACGTCGAGGAGCACGCGGGCGTTAACGAACTGGTTGGGGTAGAGCGCGCCGTCCTTGTTGGGGTACGACGCCTTCAGCTTCACGGTGCCCGTCGCGGGGTCGATCTGGTTGTCGACGGCGGCCAGCGTCCCCGCGGCAAGCTTGCGCTTGCCCTCCCGGTCGAACGCCTCCACGGGCACCGATTTGCCAGTCCGATACTGGCGGAGCACGGCCTGCAGGCTGTCCTCCGGAATCGCGAACACGACGGCGATCGGCTCGATCTGCGCGATCACGATCAGCCCGCCGGGGTCGTTGGCTTTGACCATGTTGCCAGCGTCGACGAGCCGCAGGCCCACCTGGCCGCTGATCGGGGCGGTGATCCGCGTGTACGAGATCTGGACCTTGATCAGATCGACCTGGCCCTGGTTGGCCTTCACGGCGCCCTCGGCCTGGCGCACCGCCGCGGCCTGCGTGTCGTACTGCTGGCGCGCGATCATTTCCTTGTCGACCAGCACGCGGTAGCGCTCCAAATCCAGGCGCGCGTTCTGCAGGGCGGCCATGTCACGCGCCAGCTGCCCCTCGGCCTGGGTCAGCTGCGCCTGGAACGGGCTCGGATCGATCTCGGCCAGAAGCTCGCCGGCGCGGACCAGCTGTCCCTCGTTAAAGTGGACCTTCATGAGCTGGCCGTCGACGCGACTCCGAACCGTCACGGTGTTGAGCGCGGTGACGGAGCCGAGCGCGGTGATCGAGACGGGGAGGTCGCCGGCTCGGGCCTGCGCCGTGACGACGGGCGTCGGGCGCGGGACGGCGGCCGCGGAAGCGCCGCCCGGCGTCTTGCCGGCGCCACCCTTTCCGGGGCGGGTCAGCGCGTACGCGCCGCCCGCCAGGACGCACCCGACGACGATCACGAGGAGCCACGTCCGGACGGAGGAGCGCATCAGGCGAAGCATATCGCAGCGCCGTGCGTATGTCGCAGCGGGCGGGACTCAGTAACTGATGCTACATCGAGCGGGCGCCGCGATCCTTTGCGGCGAACTGCAGATCGTAGGCGTGCCGGTACATGAAATCGACCGCGTCCGGCGCCAGGTACGCGACCTCGGTGCCGGCGGCCGCCGCGAGCGTCTCCGCCTGCGCGATGCGCCGCACTTCAGCGGCCAGCGAGTTCAGCCGGTAGTACGCCTCGGCCAGCGTGGGACCGAGCGTCGTCACGCCGTGGTTCTCCATGACGATCGCATTGGTGTCCTGGATGAAGCCGCCGACGGGCCCGACGTCCTGCTCGACGTCGACGTGCGACGGCAAGACGACCGGCGGCTTGCCCATGATCAGCGGGAACTCGAGCGACAGCGGACGCAGCTCCTTGACGGCGCGCGAGGCAAACAGCGCGATCGTCTCGTCGTGATGCACGTGGATGACCGCGTTGACGTCGGGGCGCAACCGGAGGATCTCGCGATTGAGCTGATGGCCGATGCTCGTCGGGATGCTGCCGTAGAGCAGCGCGGGCGTCGGCACATCGGTGATCACGATGTTCTCGGCCGTCGCGTCCTCGAGCGATACGCCCGAGTGCTTCGTGTAGATGACGCCGTGCTCGTGGTCGGGGTGGGGAACGCGGATGGCGATGTTGCCGAGCTGATTGTGGATGTAGCCGCGAGCGGTGAGCCGACGTGCGTAGGTGAGGAGCTGATCGGCGACGCCCGGATCGACTCGAAGGCTCACCATGTTCAAGTATACTCTCGGGGCGGAAAGGAGCCTTCTAAATGCGGACGTATTACGACATCCGGTTGGGCGATCGAACCATCGGGAAGCGTGACCTCGTGGGCACTGACCTCGTCAACGGCGGGCGATACCACATCGCCAAGACCCTGCTCGAGCTTGGCGCGGCTACCGTTGACCCGCTCTCGCCGGCCAATCCGCTGATCTTCTCGGCCGGACCCTTCGCCGGGTCGTCGTTCTCCAACGCCAACCGCACGAGCGTGGGCTGCAAGAGCCCGCTCACCGGCGGCGTCAAGGAGGCCAACGGCGGCGGGACGTTCGGCTATGCGATGGGCCAGTTGAAGATCGCCGGGATGACGCTGCATGGCGCGTCGCCCGACTGGGTGGTGCTGCACTTCAAGAAGGACGGCACGCTCGATTTCGACGACGCGAGCCCCTATCTCGGCAAGGGCAACTTCGAGGCGAACCGGATGCTGATCGCGAAGTACGGCAAGAAGATCGCGACGGCCCTGTGTGGGCCCGTCGGCGAGTACCAGGGGCTCATCGCCGGCATCGCGTTCACCGACAAGGACAATCGGCCCTCGCGGCTCGCCGCGCGCGGCGGCGTCGGCGCGGTGATGGGATCCAAGAAGGTCAAGGCGATCGTTCTCGACATGGACAAGATCCCGCCGTTTGCCGAGCCCAAGAAGGTGAACGCCTCGATCAAGGACTACAGCAAGATGCTGCTGGCCGACGGCATCGTGACCGGCTTCTATCAGCCGCTCGGCACGATGGGCATGGCCGACGTGCAGAATCAGATGGGCGGCCTGCCCGTGCGCAACTTCAGCGCGGGGCAGTTGGCGGACGTGAAGGCGGGCGAGACGTTCAAGATGGGCGGCCAGTTCATCGCGCCCCTCAACACCGGCCGCGGCGGCGAGCAGACGCACGCCTGCATGCCGGGCTGCGTGATCCAGTGCAGCAACGTCTATGTGGACGCGAGCGGCAAGGAGGTCGTCTCGCCGGTGGAGTACGAGACGCTCGGCCTGCTCGGCTCCAACTGCGGTCTCACCGAGCCGGACGATCTCGCCGGACTCAACGAGATCTGCAACGACATGGGCGTGGACACGATCGAAACGGGTGCCATGCTCGCCGTGCTCATGGAGGCCGGCCTCGGCCGTTTCGGGGACGCCAAGTTCATGGCCGACTCGCTGCGCGAGGTCATGCGCGGCACGCCGAACGGCAAGATCTGGGCGCAGGGCACCGCGCGCGTGGGCGAGCACTACAAGGTGCGCCGCGTGCCGGTCATCAAGAAGCAGGCGATCAGCGCCTACGACCCGCGCGTGGTCGAGGCCACCGGCATCTCGATGATGGCCACCGCGCAGGGCGCCGATCACACGGCCGGCAACCTGCCGCGCCTCAAGACGCGGGAGATGGACCTGAACGCGCTGGTCGAGCAGAGCCTCATCGCGCAGACGAACTGCGCGGCCACGGACTCGCTCGGGCTCTGCATCTTCGGGCGTAGCGTGACCGAGCCCAACACCGAGTTCATCGCCAACGCGATCAACAGCGCGCTCGGCACCAATCTGACGAAGGACTTCTTCCCGGCGCTGGGCCGCGAGACGCTGAAGCTCGAGCGCGAGTTCAACCGGCGCGCCGGATTCACCGAGAAGGACGACGAGCTGCCCGCGTTCTTCTACAACGAGCCGCTGGCGCCGACGAACAACGTCGCCCGCTTCCACGGGAGCGACGTGCACGACATGTACGAAAGGCTGCCCGCATGAGCCTGACCGTCGAAAAACCCACGGAGCTGGCACAGCACATCGGCAAGGAGCTCGGCCCTTCGGATTGGATGACGGTGGACCAGGGGATCATCGACAAGTTTGCCGAGGCCACCGGCGACCACCAGTGGATCCACGTCGACGTGGAGCGCGCCAAGCGGGAGATGCCTGGCGGCAAGACGATCGCCCACGGCTATCTCACGCTGGCGCTCGTGCCGCGCATGGCGCAGACGTTGGTGAAGGTCACCGCCCGTAAGCGCGGCCTGAACTACGGCAGTAACAAGGTACGCTTTACGAACGCCGTGCCCGCGGGCTCGCGCATTCGGCTGCGCTCGTACAAGGTCAAGAGCGTCGAGCCGATGGACGGCAACGGCAACGGCGTCCGCGTGATCTCGGAGGCGACCGTCGAGGTCGAAGGCCAGGAGCGTCCGGCGCTCGTGGCGGAGATCATCAGCGTCCAGTACGGCTAGACCTCAGCGCCGCGCGCTGGGACGGTATCCTTGAGCCATGCGCCTGCCGTTCGCGCCGCCGCTCTTGCCGATGCTGTCTAGCGCCGCCGAGGCATTGCCCTCCGGAGAGGGCTGGCAGTTCGAGCCCAAGTGGGACGGTTTTCGCACGCTGGTGTTTCGCGACGGCGACGAGATCCTGCTGCAGAGCCGCGACGAAAAGCCCATGAACCGCTATTTCCCCGAGCTGGTCGCCCCGTTGACCCGAGCCCTGCCCGAGCGCTGCGTGCTCGACGGCGAGGTCGTCATCGTCGGTGAACGCGGCCTCGACTTCGAGGCCCTGCTCCTGCGCATTCACCCGGCGGCCTCGCGGGTGAAGCTGCTTGCGGAGCAATCACCGGCTTCGTTCGTCGCGTGGGACCTGCTCGCGCTGGGCGACGACGACCTGCGCGAGGCGCCGCTCGCGACGCGGCGCGAGCGGCTCGAGCGGGCGCTGGTGCGCGCGGCGCCGCCGGTGCATCTCTCGCCAGCCACGCGCGATCGCAAGCTCGCGGAGGACTGGTTCCGCCGCTTCGAGGGCGCGGGACTCGACGGCGTCATGGCCAAGCGTCTGGACGCGCCCTATCGCGCGGGCGAGCGCACGATGATCAAGGTCAAGCACGCGCGGACGGCGGATTGCGTCGTGGCCGGCTTTCGCTGGTACAGCAAGGGCGGCCGCACGATGGTCGGCTCGCTCCTCCTCGGCCTGTACGACGACGACGGCACGCTGCACCACGTGGGCGTGACGGCGGCGTTCACCAACGAGATGCGCAAGCGGCTCGTCAGCGAGCTCGCGCCGCTGCGCGAAAAGGCGCTCGAGGGACACCCGTGGCGCGACTGGGCGGAGGCCCAGGACGACGCGGGCGGGAACGCACAGCGGATGCCCGGCGGGAGCAGCCGCTGGAATCGCGGCAAGGACCTGAGCTGGGAGCCATTGCGCCCCGAGCGCGTCTGCGAGGTCGCGTACGATCACATGCAGGGCACGCGCTTTCGGCACGCCGCGCACTTCGTGCGCTGGCGCCCCGACAAGCATCCGCGCGACTGCCGCTACGATCAGCTCGAGGTGACGCCGGCCTACGAGCTCGAGCGCGTGTTCGGCGAGCGCCAGGGATCGTAGTCGGGGTCGGGGGGCTCCTCGCCCGGCCGCTCGCTCTCGGGAACGTGGCGCAGATTGACGCGCACGCGCGTCCACGTGGTCGAGCGCCCGCGCATGGAATCGACGAGCACATCGTCGACCTGCAGCCGCGCCGTGGCCGCGGGATGCCGCGTCTTCCACCGCTCGAGGCCGGCGAGCGCGTCGCTCTTGTGCGCAGCCTTGGCGACGGTGATGAGCGTGGACGCACGATCGTCGCTCCGGCGTCGCGATGGAGCGACGCGCGGCGGCTCCTCGCTCCGCTTGCGGTAGTGCGGCGGCCAGGGCGCGTCGCCGAGACCCGCGGCCTCCTGCGCGGCGGCGAGCCGCAGCAAGCCGTCGAGCGAGCCGGCCGCCGCATCGATGCCCGCGGAGGCGTCGCCGCGCGCGG
>JBKOZH010000170.1:0-7677 GCA_046725765.1 Candidatus Methylomirabilota bacterium
CCGCTGCAGGCTGACGGCGCCGCGCCCGCCGAGATTTTCCTGGTGCGCCCGCGAGCGGGCGACGCGGCGGCCATTCGCATCGAACACCGAGATGACCCAGTCGGCGGGGACGCGCTGGCGAGTGATCACCTCGAGGATCGCTTCCGGCTTGACGATGGCCGAGACCACGTAACGCAGCTCGCCGTCCCGGATCACCGGCGCCCGGACGGCGAAGATGTGCTCGCCTTGCGGGCTGCGCGCGAGATTACCGACGATCGGACCCCGTGTACGAACCACGGCGTCGAAGCTTTCGGTGTCCACGAGCGGCGGCAGGCTGGCGCCTGCGGGAAACCGCGTATCGACGATGCGCCGCCCGGCGCGATCGGCGAGCATCACCGCCGCCCAGTTGGGCTGCATCTCTAAAACTCGCTCGGCGCGCAGCCTGAAGCCGATGAGGTCGTCCCGATCGAGCACCACCGCGGTCGCCAGCGATTGGAGGACGGCGGTCGTTCGCCGAAGCTCGGCATCCACAGCGGTGGCCAGCGCACGCGCGAATTCGAGCCCGACACGCTCGACCTGAGCGCGCTGCTGATGCAGCAGCGCGTAGAGCCCGAGCCCGGAGATCGCCGCGACCGGCACGATGCCGATCACCGCGAGGACGAACAGCCGTTGGCGGAGGGAACCTTTCACCACGGGTTGATGCGTCGTCAGACGAACGACGCGACAAGCGTAGGAAACGCATCCCGGCCGTGTCAATACGGGCGAGTACGCGTCCAGCTCGGTCGGCGCATAATACGGACCCATGCCACCCACCGAGCGAACGATCCGGGTCGGAGACATCGATGTGCACACGTGGGTCGGCGGCCGCGGCGCGCCGCTGCTCGTCTTGCACGGCGGCGGCGGCAACCGGGGGTTCACGCGCTGGACGCGGGCCGTCGCCGAGCACTTCACGGTCTGGGCGCCAACGCATCCCGGCTTCGGCGCATCGGGCGACGCCGAGTGGATGGAGGGCATCGACGACCTCGCGCGCTTCTATCTGTGGTTCATGGACGGAGCAGGGCTCGAGCGGCCGCACCTGCTGGGGCAATCGATCGGCGGCTGGACGGCCGCCGAGATGGCCACGATGAGTCCCGGCTCCATCGACCGACTGATCCTGGTCGACCCCGTGGGTCTCAAGCCCGAGGCGGGCGAGATCCTCGACGTCTTCTACCACTCGCCGGCGGAGCTGCGGGATCTCATGGTGTGCGACCCCAAGACCGTGCCCGACTGGGACGAGCTCTTCGGCCTCACGCCGACGCCGGCCGAGCTGGCGGTCGCCGCCCGAAACCGCGAGATGGCGGCGCGCCTGACCTGGAAGCCGTACATGCACAATCCGCGGCTCGAGCAGTTCCTGCCTCGCGTGGCCAATCCGACGTTGATCGTCTGGGGCCGCGACGACCGCATCGTGCCCGTGGAATGCGGTGAGCAGTATCGACGCCTGATGCCGAATGCGACGCTGAGCGTGCTGGAGCGCTGCGGACACCTGCCGCCGCTCGAGCACCCCGACGCGTTTGCTCGCCTGATCCTCGACTTTCTCGGAGAGACGCGGCGATGAAGCTCTACTACTTCAGCGAGATGCCGCATCACGAGTATCCGGACGAGGAGGGCGACAAGTACCCCTCGCTGCGGCTCGGGTTTCCGAATCGCTTCTTCGACCGCGCGAAAGCCGCGTCGAACTACACGCGCTATCTCGACGAGTACGAGTTCGCGGACCAGGCCGGCTACCACGGGCTGATGATCAACGAGCATCACTCCACGCCCTCGTGCGTCAACGTCGGCGTCAACATGACGGCGGCGATCCTGGCCCGCACCACGCGCCGGGCGAAGCTGTTGCTGCTCGGCAACATCCTGCCCATCGAGGACAACCCGGTGCGGATGGCCGAGCAGATCGCCATGGCCGACCTGATCTCGGGCGGGCGCGTGCTCTCCGGTTTCGTGCGCGGCGTAGGCATCGAGCAGTGGTGGGCCAATGCCAACCCGGTGCACAACCGTGAGCGCTTCGAGGAGTGCCACGACCTGATCCTCAAATGCTGGACGGAGCCGGGCCCGTTCCGGTGGGAGGGGCGCCACTACCACTTCCGGCACGTGAACCCGTGGTGCCTGCCGCTGCAAAAGCCGCATCCGCCGATCTGGATCCCCGGCACGGCGAGCCCCGAGACGGCGATCTGGGCCGGCCGCCGCGGCTACACGTACGTGCCGTTCCTCGTGCCGTTCGACATCGCGCGCGAGCTGTTCGAGTTCTACCGCCAGGGCGCCGCCGAGGTCGGACGCACGGTCACCGCGGATGATCTCGGCTTTCTGATCTGCGCGGTCACCGCCGATACGAAGGCCGGAGCGCTCGAGGCCGGCCGGCACTTCGTGTGGCGCATGGGGCCGACGCTGCGCGGCCCGGCCGACTGGTTCCAGCCGGTGGGGATGCGCTCGCGGGCCGGCACGCAGTTCGCGCTCCGCGCGCGGCCTCGCTCGCTGGCGGCGATGAGCTACGACGAGCTGCTGGCGGAGCACTTCATCATCGCGGGCACGCCCGACGAGGTGATCGATCGCTTCGCCCACGTGCGGCGCGAGCTCGGCGTAGGCCACCTGCTGCTCGAGGCGCAGGAATCGCGCATGGACCACCGCACGACCATGCGCTCGATCGAGCTGATGGGGGCCAAAGTCATTCCGGCGCTCGCGACGCTCTGAGCCACGCGAGCGGATGTGACGGCGAGGAATTCGAGGCGCTCGGAGTACACCGGTGACGGCGCAGTCTTTTACGATCACGTCGCCACCGGCGTCATTGGAGACATCGCGTTCTACGTCGACGAGGCGCGCGCGGCGGGATCGCCGGTCCTCGAGCTGGGCTGCGGCACCGGCCGAATCCTCATTCCGATGGCGCAGGCGGGGCTCGAGGTCGTCGGGCTCGATGCCTCTGCCGACATGCTCGCGATCGCGCGCAACAAGCTCGCGACCCATCCCGCGGACGTTAGCCGCCGCGTGCAATGCCTCGAGGGCGACATGCGCCGTTTCTCCCTCGGTCGGCGGTTTTCGCTTGTCACGATTCCGTATCGCGCGTTCCTGCACAATCTCAGCGTCGAGGACGAGCTGCGGACGCTCCAGTGTGTCCGGGAGCACCTGGCCGAGAAGGGCAGGCTCATCTTCAACGTCTTCGATCCGAAGGTTCAGCACCTGGCTGCCGGTCGCTGGTCGGTGCCATCGGCCCGGCGCCGCGAGTTCGTGCATCCACGAACCGGCAACCGGGTCACGATCAAGGAAGAGTTCACGTACGATCTCGAGCGCCAGCTGGTCGAAGGGGCGTTTGTCTTCGATGAACACGACGCCATGGGCAACGTCGTGGCGGCGTCGCGGTCACCGCTGACGCTTCGCTACGTCTTTCGCTACGAGATGGAGCATCTGCTGACACGCGCCGGTTTCCGCGTCGACACGCTCTATGGAGACTTCATGCGGGGCCCGTTCCGCGCCGGTGGTGAGCAGATCTGGGTGGCCAGCCGACGCTAAAGGTTGGAGTCCGAATCGGGCGATGACCTCACGCACGAATGCCGAGTGGCTCACCGCGTTGAAGGCCGAGGGCCACACCCAGAGTGCCGCGCTGTCGGAGCTGCGCGCGTATCTGTTGCGCGCCGCGCGCTACGCGCTGTCGCGAAAACGAAGCACGTTGCGGGACTCCGCGCCCACGGACATCGACCAGCTGGCGGAGGACTGCGCGCAGGAGGCCTTGTCGGCGCTCCTCGGACACCTCGACGAGTTCCGAGGCGAGAGCCAGTTCACGACGTGGGCGTATAAATTCGCCGTCAACGCCGCCCTGGTCGCGGCGCGGCGTGAGCGCTGGGGCCGCGTCCCGCTCGATCGGCTGCTGGACACTCCGCACCTGCTCGCGCGGATCGGCTCATTCACGCCCCCATCGTCGAATCCTCAACGCCGAGCATTACAGGCGGAGATCATCTCCGCCATCCGGCAAGGAATCGAGCGGCGTCTCACGGAGCGCCAGCGGCAGGCGATCATGGCCATCGTGCTCGAGGACGTCCCGCTCGATGAGCTCGCACGACACTGGGGCTCCAACCGCAACGCACTGTACAAGCTGCTCCACGACGCGCGACGGAAGCTCAAGGCCCACTTGGTAGAGCATGGCTTCGATGCCAGGGAGGTGCTCGATGTCTTCAGTGACGAGACGTAAGAGCCGGCCCCCGAGACGTCACTAAAGGTCGGAGAGAACTCGATGGTACCGCCGGCATGGCGCCGCTTCGTGCAGGAAATCGTCAATACCGACGACGATGAGATTTCGTGCGCGGAATGCTTCGATCTGGTGTCGCAATACGTGGACCTCGAGGTCGCGGGCACGGCCGCCGAGCGGACGCTGCCGCGGCTCCAGCGGCACCTGATGCACTGTGGCGTGTGTCGCGAGGAATACGAGATCCTGCGCGATCTGGTACGTCTGGAGGCGCAGGGGTAAGACCCTCCTGCTTCGCCGCTTCTCATGGTCATGTCGGGGAACGGATGTCTTCAGTGACTGCCCGGTGCGATCACTGCCGGAAGCCGCTTCGGGCCGGCCGTGGCATCGCCGGACCAAGCGGAACTCAGTTCGACTCGCCGACGTGTCGCAAGGCCTACGCAAGCACGGCACGACTCGGGCGCTTGCAGACCAGCGTCCGAGTGGCTCGGTCTCGGCTCAAGGCCGCAGCGGTATCACGTGCCGGCGTGACGTATCGAGAGCTCGGCGGCCGGGATTGGCCGCTCGTCGAGCGACTGCTCCGGTCGCTCCTGTAAGCGAATGGTCGATTCGGCCGCGAACCACGCGGCGGTTTCGTGAGTTTCGGTAACGTTGACGGCCGCTCTTGCGGTGGCCCAATAGAACCTAAAGGCTTCACCACTCGTTGCGACGCCAAGCTGCGGAAAGGCGGTGGCCCCCCATGAAGCGCACATCGTCTGTCCTAACCGTCATTCTCCTCGTTGCGATCGGCTATGCTTGCTCGACGACTCAGCCGACCGGCGTGGAAACCGATCCCGCCGTCCGCGCTCAGCGGGCCCCCGAGAAGTCCTTCGACGACCGTGTCGACGACAACGCCAAAGAGATGCTCAAGGAAGGCAAGCGGATCTTTCGGTACGACACCTTTGGTAGCGAAGACTTCTGGGGCGGCAAGCTGCGGCTGCACGAGGCGATCGCCGGCGACAAGCTCGGCGGCGTCGGCCCCGGCGTGACCGCGCGCCAGGCGCTCCAGCTCGGGCTCAAGGTCGATATCGCGGCCCTGCCGAAGATCCTCGTCGAGGTGCTGAGGACACGCGCCGTTGATCTGGACAAAGTCGAGACGACGCTGGAGCTGCTCCGAGCGAACTCCGTCGTGGGAGTGACCGGCGTCTTCGACAAGGAGAGCAAGAAGCTGACGGGGATCGGGATTCAGTGCGCGCTCTGCCACTCCACCGTCGACGACTCGTTCGCCAAGGGCATCGGGCGCCGACTCGACGGCTGGCCGAACCGGGACCTCAACGTCGGCGCCATCGTGGCTTCGGCGCCCACCCTGAAGCCGTTCTCCGACCTGCTCGGCGTCGACGAGCCGACGGTCAGGCGCGTGCTGATGAGCTGGGGGCCCGGTCGATACGACGCGGAGCTGAACCACGACGGCAAGGCGACTCGACCCGACGGCAAGCCGGCGACGACGCTGCTGCCCGCCGCCTTCGGTCTCGCCGGCGTCAACCTGCACACGTATTCCGGCTGGGGTTCGGTCACGCACTGGAACGCCTATGTCGCGAACACGCAGATGCACGGGAAGGGGACGTTCTACGACCCGCGGATGAACGACCCACAGCGGTTCCCGCTTGCGGTGAAGTCCGGCGACTGGAACAAGCGCGACACGCCAGACCTGATCACATCGAAGCTGGCGGCACTGCATTACTACCAGCTCTCGATCCCGGCTCCAGAGCCTCCCAAAGGTTCGTTCGATGCTGCCGCAGCCGCGCGCGGCAAGACGCTGTTCGAGGGCAAGGCGAAGTGCGCGACGTGCCACGTGCCGCCGATCTACACCGAGCCGGGCTGGCCGATGCACGCCGCCGAGGAGATCGGCATCGACGACTTCCAGGCCAGCCGGTCGCCCGACCGGAAGTTTTATCGAACGACACCGCTCAAGGGCCTGTTCACCCGCGAGAAAGGCGGCTTCTACCACGACGGGCGCTTTGCGGATCTCAACCAGGTCGTCGGGCACTACGCGCGCGTGCTGAGACTGTCACTGAGCGACGCCGAGCGAGCGGACCTGGTTCAGTTCCTGAAGTCCCTCTGAGAGGACTACAGGAAGTCGCGCACCGGCGCGACGACGAGCTCGAACACCCGCGCGCCGAGGCTGCGGCGGCGCCACTCGTCGTACGTGATCTGCCGCGAGTGGCGCCGATCGGCGGCGAAGATCTCTTCGAACCGCGCACCGACCTGGCGGTCGTAGACGATGAGGTTGAGCTCCTCGTTCATCGCGAACGAGCGGTTGTCCATGTTGGTGCTACCCACTGTCGCCCACGCGCCATCGATCACCATCGTTTTGGAGTGCAGCAGCGCCGGGCTGTACTCGTAGATCTTCACGCCCGCCTGCAGCAGCGGCCCCCAGGTCGCGCGGCTCGCTTGCCGGACGAACTTGTGGTCGATCGTCCCGGGCACGAGCACCTCCACCGTCACCCCACGCCGGAGCCGGCTCAGGATCGCGTCATGCATCGCCTCGTCGAGCAGGAAGTAGGGGTTGGTGATCCGGATCGA
This sequence comes from Candidatus Methylomirabilota bacterium, assembly GCA_046725765.1. GTDB lineage: Bacteria > Methylomirabilota > Methylomirabilia > Rokubacteriales > CSP1-6 > AR12. The sequence goes on from JBKOZH010000170.1 coordinate 6,746, forward strand.
GCGGCGCGCCGAGTTCAGCGCGATGAGTATCGTGCTGTACATCGCGAAGCTGCCACCGCCCGGGGAGCTGCGCACGATCTGGGCGGCGACGTTCCCGGGGTTCTGCCTGGGGCGCGGAAAGTACGCTTCGCCTCCGAGCGCCTCCTTGGTCGTCTCGAGCCAGTTCTCGACGAACGCCGCCTGAAGCCACTCCACGGCCGGCCCCTCGATCCGCACATCCGTGTCGCGCCAGTGATCGTCGATGAGCCCGTTGCCCATCCACTTGCGGCTCACGCCGGAGCCGCCCGTGATCCCGATGCGGCCGTCCACGACGAGGATGCGGCGGTGGTTGCGGTTGTTGACGCGCCGCAGGGCCCAGGGGCGCAGCGGCCGAAACGTTCGGACGTCACATCCCGCCGTCCTGAGCTGGTTGGTGTGGCGCTCGGACATCGAGACCGTGCCGACGCCATCGAGCAGCACGTGGCCGGGAACCCCGGCCCGGCAGCGCTCGGCCAGCGCCGCCACCACGTCGTCGACCACGGGACCGTCGTCGACGAAGTACTGCGCGTAGGTGATCGACGTCTTCGCCGACCGGATCGCCTCGAGCACGGCGGGGAAGATATGTTCGCCGTTGAGCAGGATGCGAACGTCGTTGCCCACCATGATGGGCGCCCCGGCGTACGCCTCGAGCGTGGGGTAGAACGACGCCTCGCCGAGCTCGACTTCCGGCAGTTTCTGGTGGGCGTTGACGCCGGTGCAGCCGACGCTCAGCAATACCAGCAGGAGCCATGCGGCGACGCGCATTGTCAAAACTACGGGCAGCAAGTTTCGCACCATCGGTTCGCATCCGAGCGTCATGCTGAGCCGGCGTCGTCGGAGCGCGTAAAATTGCGCGCATGGATCCCCGTCCGGTGGGGCGCAAGCTCGCCGCCATTCTGAGCGCGGACGTCGAA
>JBKOZH010000299.1:0-13166 GCA_046725765.1 Candidatus Methylomirabilota bacterium
GCGGCGATGCGCGCCATGGTGCTGCACGGCCAGGCGCCGATCGAGACACGACCGCTTCAGTGTGAGGATGTGGCCGTGCCCACGCCCGGCCCCGACGAGCTGCTCGTGCGGGTGCGCGCGTGCGGGTTCGCCGCACCGATCTCCACGTCGTCGAGGGCGATCTCCCGCTGGTGCGTTCGCGCATCGTCCCCGGTCATCAAGTCGTCGGTGTCGTGGAGTCGGCGGCGGCCGGCGGACGATTCCGGCGCGGCGACCGGGTCGGCATCGCGTGGCTGCGGCGGACGTGCGGCCGCTGCGCGTATTGCGTCTCCGGCCGCGAGAACCTGTGCGAGCGCGCCGAGTTCACCGGCTGGCACGCCGACGGCGGCTTTGCGGAGCTCGCCGCCGTGCCCGCGGCATTCGCATACGCGATCCCCGCCGTGTTCGGCGACGTCGAGGCCGCGCCGCTGCTCTGCGCCGGCATCATCGGGTTTCGTGCGCTCGAGCGGGCGGCGGTGCCGCCCGGCGGCCGTCTGGGCCTCTGGGGCTTCGGCTCCTCGGCGCACGTCACGCTGCAAGTCGCCCGCGCCCGCGGCGCGCGTGTCTACGTCCTCACGCGCGAGCCGTCGCATCGCGAGCTCGCGCAGAATCTCGGTGCCGTCTGGACGGGCGACCTCGGCGACGCGCCGCCCGAGCCGCTGGACTCCGCGATCGTCTTCGCGCCGGTCGGCGATCTCGTTCCCATCGCCCTGCGACGGCTTGCGCGCGGCGGCACGCTGGCCCTCGCCGGCATCTACATGACGCCGACACCGCCGCTCGACTACGAGCGCGAGCTCTTCTACGAGCGGCAGGTGCGCTCGGTGACGGCGAACACGCGAGCCGACGGCGAATCGCTCTTCGCGGAGGCGGCGCGAATCCCGGTGCGGCTGGCGACCACGACGTTCGCGCTCGCCGACGCGAATCGCGCGCTGGCGGCGCTCAAGCGCGGCGAGTTTGCCGGCTCCGGAGTTCTGGTATCATGACGCACCTTTTTCAGCGAGGACGGTCTTGCCATGAGTGATCAGAACGATCTCCTGCAGCGCGCCGCGCGCGTGCTGCCCGGCGGTCTCCTCGGCAGTCACCGCTCGGGTCCGGGCCTCGAATTCGTCGTGCGCGACGGACGCGGCGGCTACCTCTACGACATGACGGGCCGGCGCTATCTCGACTACCTGCTCGGCTCCGGCCCCATGCTGCTCGGTCACGCGCACCCGGCGGTGGTGGAGGCCGTGCAGCGGCAGATGGAGCGCGGCACCTCGTACTTCGTCGTCAACGAGCCGGCGATTCGCCTCGCGGAGGAGATCGTGGGCGCGGTGCCGTGCGCGGAACAGGTGCGCTACACGGCCAGCGGTAGCGAGGCCACGTTCTTTGCGCTGCGCCTGGCGCGCGCCTTCCGCAAGCGCGACAAAATTCTAAAGTTCGAGGGCGGCTTCCACGGCACGCACGATTACGTGCTGATGAGCGTCGTGCCCCGCTCGCCGAAGGCGTTTCCCGCGCCGATGGTCGACTCCGCCGGCATCCCGCACGCGATCGACGGCGAAGTGCTGATCGCCCCCTACAACGATCTCGCCACCACCGAGGCGCTCATCGACGCGCATCACGACGAGCTCGCCGCCGTCATCGTCGAGCCGTATCAGCGCACGATTCCGCCGGCGCCGGGGTTCCTCGAGGGCCTGCGACGCGTCACGCAGCGCCATGGTGTCGTGCTCGTCTTCGACGAGATCGTCACCGGATTTCGCTTCGCGTATGGCGGCGCGCAGGAGTTCTACAAGGTGGTGCCGGACCTCGCCGCGTTCGGCAAGGTCGTGGCCGGCGGCTTTCCACTCGCGTGCATCGCCGGGTCGGCCGCGATCATGCGGCACTTCGACGCGGCGCTCGAGGGCACCCCGGACTACGTCTGGCAGGCGGGCACGTTCAACGGCAACGCCATCGCCGCCGCCGCGGGCCTGGCCACCCTCGCCGAGCTGCGCAAGCCCGGCACGTACGAGCGCCTCTTCGCGACGGGCGCGCGGCTCAAGGCGGGCCTGCAGGCCGCCGTCAGCAAGCACGGTGTGGCCGCGCAGGTGAGCGGCGAGCCGCCGGTGTTCGACCTGTTCTTCACCGACCGTCCGATCGTCGACTATCGCGCCACGCTCACCGCGGATCGCGCGAAGATCACGCGGTTCAACCAGGAGCTGCTTCGCCGCGGCGTGGTGAAAGCGGTCAACAAGATCTACGTCTCGCTCGCCCACTCCGATGCCGACGTCGCCGAGACGGTCGGCATCTTCGACGAGGTGCTCGCGGCGCTCGCCCGCGACTGACCTGAGAACGCTACGGAGGCCGCATGGACCTCAGCCGACGCCGTCTGTTGTCCCTCGGTGGCGCCACGCTCGCCGCCACGACGCTTGCTCCCCGCCGTGTGGGTGCCCAAACCCCGAAACGCGGCGGCACGCTTTCGCTGCGACTCTGGGATCCGCCGCATTGGGACCTTGATCAGACGATCTCGTACAAGACGCACATCGCGCACAGCTTCACGCACAGCCGTCTCCTGAAACACAAGGCCGGGCCCGGTGTCGCGCCGGGCAGCCTCGCCATCGAGGGTGACCTCGCCGAGTCCTGGAGCCAGCCCAACGAGACGACGTATGTTTTCAAGCTCCGGCGAGGCGTGCGCTGGCACAGCAAGCCGCCGGTGAACGGTCGAGAGCTGACCGCCGAGGACGTGCGGTACACGGTCGAGCGCTTTCTGACCGTCAAGGGCAACGCCAACGCCTACATGCTGCGCTCGGTGGATAAGGTGGAGGCGGTCGACAAATACACCGTGAAGTTCACGCTGAAGGAACCGTTCGCGTGGTTCCTCGACATGCTCGCCAATCCCATGGCCGTAGCCATCGTCGCCAAGGAGGTCGTCGACAAGCACGGCGACCTCAAGCCGTGGGAGTCGGTGATCGGCACCGGGCCGTGGATGCTGGACAGCTACCGGCCGAACATCGGCTATACGCTCGTCCGCCATCCCGCCTACTTCGTCGCAGGGCAACCCTCCATCGACCGGATCGAAGTCACCGTCGACGAGGACAATGCGTCGCGCACGGCCTCGTTCCTCGCCGGCAAGTACGATCTCGGGTGGGAATTCCCCGGCGTCATCGCGCGATCGGACTGGGTGCAGCTCCGCGACACGCTGAAGACCAAGCGGCCGAATCTTCGCGTCGTCGAGTTTCCCGGCAACGTTGGCAACCACATCTCGATGCGCGTGGATCAAAAACCGTTCAGCGACCTGCGCGTGCGCCAGGCGATGTCGATGGCGCTCGATCGCCAGGCGATAATCGACACGCTATACGAAGGCGCGGGCGTGGCGAATCCGCCGGGCGTGCCGCTGGCGCTGAAGGACTGGTCGCTGCCGGTAGACCAGCTCGGCGAAGGCGCCAAGAACTTCACCTACGACCCGAAGGAGGCCAAGCGCCTCCTCGCCGCCGCGGGATATCCGAACGGCTTCCCGGCGTCGATTTGTTGGACGACGTACGGCACCCCGATTGTCGTCGATCACGCTCAGCTCATCGTGAAGTACCTCAAGGACGTCGGGATCGACGCCAAGCTTGATACCAAAGAATATGGCGCATACATCTCGACGTGCTTCTACGGCAAGTTCGACTCGCTCGCGTTCGGACCGCAGACGCCGTTCCTCGACGGCGACAACTATCTCTTCGGCTATTACTTCCCCAACGAGATGAAGAACCAGAGCCACGTGAACGATCCGGTCGTGGCCGACATGGTCGTCCGCCAGCGCCGGACGTTCGACATCGGCAAGCGCCGCGAGCTGGTCCACGAGATCCAGCGCTACCTCGCAAAGCAGGTCTACTACACGACCTCGGTCGGCGCGATGTACACGGCGGTGTGGGACGGCGCGCTGAAAAACTACGGTCCCAATCTCGGCTACGACTACGGCGGCCGGCTGGTGGCCGCCTGGCTGGACCGCTGAGGCGCGCGGGGACGGCGGCGGCGTGCTGAAGCGGTATCTGCTGCGTCGGCTGCTGGTCGCCGTCCCCTCGCTGCTCATCGCCACCGCGATCGTCTTCACGCTGCCACGGCTGATTCCTGGCGACGCCGTGCAGCTCATGTTGGCCGAGACCTCGTACGCGAAGGACCTCGACGAGCTGCGCGCCAAGCTCGGCCTCGACCGGCCCTTCCACGTGCAGTACGTCGAGTGGCTGGGGCGCGCCGCGCGCGGCGACCTCGGCGAGTCGCTGTGGACGCGACGGCCGGTGCTGCTCGAGCTGGCGCAGCGGTTGCCTGTGACGGGCGAGCTCGCGCTCTACGCGACCATCATCGCGATGCTGATCGCGCTGCCGGTGGGCGTGCTGGCTGCGGCCCGCCAGGACAGCGTCGCCGACTACATCGCTCGCAGCCTCGCCATCCTCGGTCTGTCGGTCCCGGCGTTCTGGCTCGCCACGCTGCTGATCGTGCTGCCGGCCATCTGGTGGGGCTGGCGGCCCCTCACCGGGTACGTGGAGTTCCGTCAGGATCCGCTCGCCCACGTGACGCAGATCCTCCTGCCCGCGCTGATCCTCGGCATCGCGTCTGCGGCCGCGCTGATGCGGCTCACCCGCGGAATGCTGCTCGAGGTGCTGCGCCAGGACTACGTGCGGACGGCGTGGGCCAAAGGCCTCACCGAGCGCGCCGTGGTGATCAAGCACGGCCTGCGCAACGCCGTGATCCCGGTGATCACGCTGCTCGGCACCCAGCTGCCGCAGATTCTCGGCGGCACCGTGATCATCGAGACCATCTTCGGACTGCCCGGCGTCAGTCGTTTCCTGTTCGACGCGATCAACCAGCGGGACTATCCGGTCATCCAGGGCGTCAATCTGCTCGTCGTTTCCACGATCGTCGTCATCAACCTCGCGGTGGACACGCTGTACGCCGTGCTCGATCCGCGGATCCGCTATTGAGCGCGACGACGTCGGCCACGCTGGAGCTCAACGGCGCGGCACCGGCTCCCGCGGGCGCGCGTCGCCGAGCGACCGCCATACGATGGGCGCTGGCCGTCGTCTGGTTCGCGCGGGCCAAGCCGCTGGGCGCGATCGGCGGGATCATCGTCGTCGCCATGCTGATCATGGCGGCGTTCGCCGAGCAAATCGCGCCGTATCCCTACGACGAGACGATCCGAGGCGCACGCATGAGGCCCCCGAGCTCGGCGCACTGGCTCGGCACCGACAATTTGAGCCGCGACATGTGGAGCCGCATCGTCTACGGGGCGCGGGTGTCGGTGACCGTCGGGTTCGCGGCCATCGCCCTGGCCATCCTCGCCGCCACCGCCATCGGCGTGTCGTGCGCGTACTTCGGCGGCCTGTGGGATCTCGCGGCGCAGCGTGTCGTGGACGCGTGGCTGTCCTTTCCCGTTCTCGTCATCATCCTGTCGGTGATGGCCGTGCTCGGGCCGGGACGGCTGAACCTCATCGTCTCCATCGCGATCATCGGCGCCGCGGTCAACTCGCGCGTCATTCGCGGTGCGACCCTCACCGTCATGCAGAGCCAGTTCGTCGAAGCCGCCCGCGCCATGGGATGCGGTCACGTACGGATCATCGCGCGGCATCTGCTGCCGAACGTCACGGCGACGATCATCATCCTGGCCACCATCGGCCTCGGCGCCGTCATCCTGGCCGAGTCGGCACTGTCGTTTCTCGGTTTCGGCGTGCCGCCGCCATATCCGTCGTGGGGCGCCATGCTGTCCGGCTCCGGACGCACGTACATGCTGCGCGCGCCGTGGATGGCCGTGTGGCCCGGCGTCGCCATTTCGCTCGCCGTCTTCGGCTTCAACATGCTCGGCGATGCGCTGCGTGACGTGCTCGATCCGCGTCTGCGCGGCGTGCGCTGAGTGTTCACGCCGACTCTTGACGTCGACGCGCGAGGGGAGTAGTAGGTAAACCACGGCGACGCGGACATCGTCCCCGTCGCCGTCGAGGGCAACTCCAATCCAGGAGGTGTGGATGGAGAATTCGCCACCGGACTCGATGACCGCGCCGCGCGGAGCCTGCTAGCGGCCGCGTGCGGCGCCCAGACCCTTGGTAGTGGATAGCTCCGGCGCACGCCGGAGCGCACGGCGCAAGCGCCGTGCAAGAAACAAGGGGAGTACCGCGGGCGGCATCGTCCGCCCGCGGCCCCCGCACGCGCGTCTAGTTCTGACCCTCGATGCGGACGCGTGCGAGTGCGGCCTGCAGCAATCCCGAGTACCAGTCGCGGGTCTCGATCACCAGCGCGATGGCCATGCCGCGGAGCACAGTGAAGGTGTGGACGACCTGTGCGTCCGACGTGTGTTCTTCCGGTCTCTCTTCCGAGGGCGCGGGCTCGGACATGCCCGTGTCAGATTGCAACGCGAATGCCACGTGTAGATACGTGAATTTGCTTGAGACCCGACACCGCCTGCACTGCGACGACGCAATCGCGTGCATCAGGCACGGAAGCGAACTGATCCGTTTATGTCATGCGGCGCGCACGACGGAGCAGCGCGCGCAGCGCTTGCGATCGAGCTCGACGCGATTGCGCAGGGGCCCCTGGCAGCCGCTGCAGCGTGCATCGCGGAGCTGAACGTGATGTGCGCGGCATGCGCCGGTGGACTCCTTTTCGGCGTGACGGGTGCAACCGTCCCAAACACATTTCCCGAAGGTCATTCGTCTTCCTCCCCGAGCGGACTCGCCCGAAAATGTCGCGCGGTGGTGCAAGCGGTGTGCCCGGAGCTCGATTTCGTGACGGCGCGCGCTTGGAGCGTGCACGACGCGACGTGAGAGAACTTCGTTGCCCAGATCGGACGCCCGGTGACGACTGATCTATTCCTCGCGGCCGCGGGTCTCGACCCGCTCGTGCTCGAGCGCGCCGTGCCGCCGACCTGTCTGCGCGGTGTCGATCCCGCCCCGCTGGCGGCGCGCGAGGGCGCGGACACGTTGCTGATGCTTCCGACCTGGACGCCGCGGCGGCCGGCCGTCCACGTGCTGCCGTCATTCGCCCCGCTGACGGAGGCACCGGTGGCGTTCCGTTTCGAAGTCTCCGCCTATGCGGGCGGCGCGTGGTCGCCGTGGGTGGCCACCGCGACGATCGGCGCGGCCGATTTCGCTGCGCTGCCGCCGGCCGTGCCGCCCCTGACCTGCGACGTGGACGTGTTCCGCGTCACCAGCCCGGCCGACGCCATCCGGCTCCGAGTGCGGGCGCGCGTCGCTGACGGCGCGCGCTGGATAGTGGCGCTCTCGGCCGCCGACGACGCGGCCGCCGATCTGCGCGTCGCGGCCGGCGCGCCGGTGCGACTCGAGGTGCCCGCGCTCAGCCAGCTCGAGGCGGACGCGACGCTCGGCGCGCGAATCTGCTCGCCGACGAGCGTGGCGATGGTGCTGGGCTACTGGCGCCGCCCCGCGTCCGCGGCGACCGTCGCGGCGGAAGTCTTTCATCCCGCGCTCGACATCTACGGCGTCTGGCCGGCGGCGATTCGCGCGGCCGCGGCGCGCGGCGTCGCCGGCTACCTGCTGCGCTTTCCGGACTGGGACGCAGCGCGGTGGTGTCTACAGCGCGGGTTGCCGATCGTCGCCTCGGTGCGCTACGCGGCCGGCGAGCTCACGGGTGCGGCCGTCGCCGCGACGCCCGGCCATCTCGTCGTCGTCGTCGGCCTCGAGGGCGAGATGGTGCTCGTCAACGATCCCGCCGCGCCGACGGCGCCCGGCGTGCCGCGGCGCTATCGCGCCGACGAATTTGGTGCAGTGTGGCTGGCGAGAGGCGGTGTCGGCTACGTCTTCTTCGACCCCGCGTGGCCAGGCGCGCGATAGAGGCGCACCCGATGACCGAGGATCGCGACGGCTGCGCCGGCGCGGTCCGAGCGTGAGGGGGTTTGGGGGCCATGTCGGGGCCCCCCTTTTTTTACAGATGCGTGAGGCGCTCCTGCGGAGGAGGTGATTCGCGTCGGAGCCGACGCGCCAGGAGATTCGCGGCGATGTGACGGCCGCCGAGCCCGAAGGCCAGCGCCAGCGCAAACACGAGTCCCCCGAACGTGATGCCGAAGGCGACCAGCACCATCTCCTTGCCGATCCCGAGGTGCGTGAGCGCCGTGGCGACGGTGAAGAGGACAATGGCCCAGTGCGCGGCCCGCGCGAGCAGCCGCGCCTCGGGCAGCCGCGCATTGACGGCGGCGATCAGAATCGTGCGGCTCAGGAAGTTGGCGAGGAGCCATCCGGCGACGAGGATGAGCACGGCCGCGAACAGCGGCGGCAAGAACGCGAGCAGCAGCGCGGTCGCGCTGTAACCGCCTGGTGCGGCCATGGCATCGACGCCGGCGCTCGCAAAGAACAGAAAGATCGCCCAGAACGCCACGAGGCCGAACACGGCGGACGGCGGGCGCTGAACGCCGGAACGGCGCAGCGACGCCGCCACGCCCCAGCGCTCCATTACCCGGTCGAAGCCGACGGCCCGGGCGCCGCGTTCGAGCACGAATTTGGCGATCCAGCCGAGGAGGAGACCGAGCCCAAGCAGCACGACGAACACGACGAGCCCCGGCAGGATGGCCGCGAGCCGTTCCCGGGCTTCGAGGAGAGCGGACCAGACGCCGTCGTCCCAGCGGTCACGCATGCGCGTTACCGCTTAGAGCCTACACCCGGACGGCTACACCCGCCGCGGGGATACCGGAGGTGGCCAAGGGCAATACGCACCCGGTACAATGCCGCGCGATGCGAGCCGCCTGGCCTGCCCTCGGCCTGCTGATCCTCGCCGCCGCCCTCGCGGGCTGTGGCGCCGTCGAGAAACAATGGATGAAGGTCTCCGAGCCCTACACGACCGCCGAGTTCCGGCGCGACTACGCCGAGTGCTCGAAGAAGAGCGGCGACCTGGACGAGGACTGCATGCGCGCGCGGGGTTGGGTGGAGATGAAGCAGTCCAGGGGTGACCGCGCCGCCGACAACCCAGCAACACCACCGCCGCAGCCGTCGCAAGTGCCGCGTCAGACGCGACCGAGGTGAGGTGACATGCGATTCGGAATCTTCACGGGAATGGGCAACACGACGTGGGACGCCGTGCTCGAGCTGTGGCGTCACGCGGCGGCGACCGGCTGGGACGCCGCTTGCGTCACCGATCACTTCATGCCAAACACGCCGGACCGCGTCGGCGACACGATGGAATGCTGGACGACGCTCGCCGCATTGGGAGCCAGCGTGCCGAAGATGCGCGTGGGCACGATCGTGTCGGGCAACACGTACCGCCATCCAGCGGTGCTCGCCAAAATGGCGGCTCAGGTCGACATCGTCTCCGGCGGGCGGCTCATCTGCGGCATCGGCGCGGCGTGGCAGCAGAACGAGCACGAAGCCTACGGCATTCCGTTCTACACGGTCGCCGAGCGGCTCGCGCGCCTGGACGAGGCGTGTCAGGTCCTCAAGGCGCTGTGGACGCAGGACAAGACCACCTTCAAGGGCCGCTATTACCAGCTCAGCGACGCACCGCTCGCGCCCAAGCCCGTGCAGCGTCCGCATCCCGAGCTGATGATCGGCGGCGGCGGTGAGAAGGTCACGCTGAAGCTCGCCGCGCGCCACGCCGATCACTGGAACGTCTGGGGCGGGCCGGAGACGCTGGCGCGCAAGGGCGCGATCGTCGACGCGCACTGTCGCGCGGCCGGACGCGATCCCAACGCCATCACGCGCTCGGCGAACATGGCGCTGCTGATCAGCGACGACACCGGCGAGGCGGACCGTTTGCGCGGCGCGCTCACCAAGCGCTTCGGCATGGCGGAGGCGCTGGCGAAGGACACCGCGCTCGCCGGCTCGGTCGGTGCGATCCGTGACAAGCTCGCTCGGCTCGCCGCCGCCGGAGTCGGCATGCTGTGGATTCCGACGATGTTCCTGCCGAAGGACCCCCGGCCCGTGCTCGACCGCTTCATGCAGGAGATTGCGCCTCACGCTCGGTCGGCGCGGTGAAGTAGCGGCGCACGAGATCCTCCGCGAGCGCGCGCACGTCGTGCGCACGCGCCCGCTCCTCGGAGCCGCGCGCGGCGAGGCCCTCGGCGATCCGGATGCATTGCTCGACCATGTTGCGGTCGCCCAGACGGCCGAAGCCCTCCGCCGTTTGCATCACACCGCTGAGGGAGCCCTCCCGATGGGCACGAAACAGCGCAACCCAGTACGTCTCTCGCGCACGGGCCTCCGCTGCGCGCTCGAAGCCGCGGAGTGTGCCGATCCGATGCGCTGCTTTGGCGACGCGCACTGTCGACTGCCAGCCGTCTTGATCGAGCGCCGCGGCGTGCGCGCGATGCCAGGCGCGCACCGCTGCCGCCGCTTCGCTCGCCGCGATCGCCCGCTCCATCTCGCTGAGATACTGCGCCCACGTCTCGCTCATCGCGGTCCTCCAGGCTCTGCGGCCAGCGCCGTCGCGGCGCTCCGCTCACAACCGCCGCGCATGCGCTCGGTCACCGCCCCAAACAAAAACGCGAGGCTCCAGAGACTGATCGCGGCCAGCACCGCCATCGCCGTGCGCTGAGGCCCGCTCATCGCGGCGTCTCCGCCGACGCGCCGGCCCCCGCGCGCCCCGCGCGCGCCGCCCACCGCGCCGCAAGCCGTTCGATCCGCTCGCGCGCGCGGGGATCGGCGTCGCGTGCGGCCAGCTCGCGCGCGATCTCCAGGCCGCGTTCCACCGGCTCGGCGTCGCCGAGATCGAGGAAGGCCTCGGTCGCGCGGAGCACGCCATCGAGCGAGCGCTCGCCGCGCGCGCGGACCAGCGCCAGGAGATAGCAGTCACGGGCGCGCAGCGCGCCCTCGAAGCGTCCGCGCGCGCCGATGCGCCGATAGAGATCGCCGGCCTCGACGAGTCCTTCCCAGCGCCGACTGCCCACGGCCGCGGCGTAGCCCTCCTGCCAGTGGCGCAGGGCGCGGACGACGTCGCCCGCGGCCAGCGCGTCGTCCGCACGCTGGTAGTGCATGTACGCCGGCGCCTGTTCGACCGCCGCCATGAATGCGCGGGCGTCCACGACGGTCGCAACCACGACGCCGAACGCTCCTGCCGCGCACAGCGTCGCGGCCACCGCGGCTGCGCGCAACGCCTGGTTCATCATCCGTCCCCCCTTTCGAGCGGTCGCTCGCTGGCCCGTAGTGAAGGCAAGCGGAGTACCAAGTCAAACAAGAAACGAATCAGCTATTTGGCGCGCGCTGTGGATGGTCAACCGGCGGGTGGTCAAGCGCTGAACACCATGCTGACCACCGCCCAGGACGGCGGGCGGCGTACTGGATTACCGTCGGCCGGCGATCGATAATCGCGCGGGATGGACGTGACGGACGAGCTGAGCGGCCGCAGCGCGAAGATGGTCGCGCTCCGCGAGCAGATCCGCGCGCTGCTCGCGCGCGAGGCAAGCCTGCATCGCCTTCCGCCCGTGCTGATCACGGGGGAGACGGGCACCGGCAAGGGGCTCGTCGCGCGCATCCTGCACCGCAGCAGCTCTCGGGCTGGTGCGCAGTTCGTCGAGGTCAACGGCGCGGCCATTCCCGAGACGCTGCTCGAGTCCGAGCTGTTCGGCTACGAGCGGGGCGCGTTCACCGACGCCCGTCAGTCGAAGCCGGGCCTGTTCCAGGTCGCGCATCGAGGAACCCTCTTCCTCGACGAGGTGGGGCTCCTGCCACCGGCGCTTCAGGCCAAGCTCCTCAAGGTCCTCGAGGATCGCAGCGTGAGGCGGCTCGGCTCGACCCGCAGCGAGCCCGTGGATGTCTGCATCATCAGCGCCACGAACGAGAACCCCGAGGCGATGGTGCGCGCGCGGCGGTTCCGCGAGGATCTCTACCACCGCCTGGCGGTGGTGACGCTGGCGCTGCCGCCGCTGCGAGAGCGGGGCGACGATATCGAGCTGCTAGCCGAGCAGGCGCTCGCGCGCGAGTCCGCGAAGCACGGCGGACCCCCGAAGACGCTCGACCGCGACGCGTATGCCGCGCTGCGCGCCTATCGCTGGCCGGGCAACGTCCGCGAGCTCAACAGCGTGATCGAGCGCGCCGTGCTCCTGGCGCCCACGAATGTCATCTCCGCGGCGCTCCTCGACCTGGACGTCGCGCCGCACATCCGGCGCGACGTCTCGGCCGGCGTGTCGGATCCGACCATCGCCGAGCTCGAGCGCCGTCGCCTGAGCGAGGCGCTGGAGCGGACGGGCTGGAACATCTCGCGCGCGGCGGCCGCGCTGGGCATCACGCGGAATACGGTCCGTGCGCGGATCGCGCGATTTGGATTGCGCGCGAGCACGGCGGAGGAGTCCGCGGCATCACAGGACGTCGAGACTGCCGCCACGCCCGCCGTCACGCCGAGTGCGCCCACGCCGGCCGGTGTCACCGCCGGCGCGCCGAGCCGCGCCTCCATCGCCGTCCTGCCGTTCCGCGTCGAGGACGAGGCCAACACGTACTTCGGCGACGGCATCGTCGAGGACATCGTCGGCGCGCTCGCGTCGCTGCGCGAGCTGCGCGTGATCTCCCGCAGCTCGACGCTGCGCTATCGTGGGGCCGGCGTCGACGTCCGCGAGGTGGGACGCGCCGTCGGCGCGACCTACGCGCTGTCCGGCAGCGTCCGGCGCTCCGGTCCGCGGATGCGTGTCTCCGTCGAGCTCGCGGAAACGGCCGACAGCGCCGTCATGTGGGCGAGCCATTTCGACGGCATCGCCGACGATCTCTTCGCGCTGCAGGACCAGATTGCAACGCGTGTCGTCGGCACGCTCGCGCCGCAGGTCCGGGAGGAGCAGCTGCGGCGGGCGCTGCGCAAGCATCCCGACAACCTCGCCGCCTACGATTGCGTCCTGCGCGGCATGGCCCAGCTCTACCAGATGAATGCCGCCGACTTTGCCGAGGCGCGCACGTGGCTGGACAAGGCCATCACGCTCGACCCGGCCTATGCCTCGCCCTATGCGCTGCTCGCCACGTGGCACGTGCTGCGCGTGCAGCAGGGGTGGTCACCGGATCCCGAGACGGATCGGGTCGACGGCATGCGCATGGCCACAGCGGCGCTCGCCCGCGACAGCTTCGACGCGACCGCGCTGGCACTCTGCGCGCATGCCAAGGCGCTCTTCCGCTACGAGTTCGAGGAAGCCATCGCCATGTTCGACCGCGCGCTCGAATCGAGCCCGAGCAGTTATATCGCGTGGACGCGGAGCAGCCCGACCTACAGCTACATCGGCGACGCGCGCGAGGCTATCCGGC
>JBKOZH010000330.1:0-2987 GCA_046725765.1 Candidatus Methylomirabilota bacterium
ACGCACTTGGCGTCGTGCCGCGCGGCGTGGATGGCGCTGTGGATGACGAAGCCCGCGGGATTCACCTCGAACGGCGAGTCGTCCACCTTCTGCCCCTTGAGATCGATCTTCACGAGGCTCGAGGCCGTGATCTCGTCGAAGAAGACGCCGTAGGGGTTGATGAGGAACTCGTCCTCCGCCCCCGGCACGCGCAGCGAAATGTGAGTGAAGACGAGGTCTTCCCACTTGTAGAGCGACACGAGCCGATACGCGGCGGCGAGGTCGACGCGGGCCGCCCACTCTTCGGGCGAGACCTTGCCTTTCAGGGACGGGACGTTCAGGGCGCTCGAGGTCATGACGGGCCTCCGACTGGCGATGTTGGCTGAAGCTAGTGCCGCGGGCGGCGGGAGTCAAGCGCTGCGCGTCATGGTACCGTCGCCCGCACGGAGGATCGCATCATGGACTACCGCATCATCTCGGCCGACGACCACATCGACCTGGCGTGGCTGCCGAAAGACCTGTGGCAGACGCGCGTCCCCGCGGCGTGGCGCGAGCGCGCGCCGCGCGTGGTCGACGCGCCCGATGGACCGTACTGGATGCTCGGTGACGAGCGCTGGGACGCCTGGGGCGGACGCCGCGGCGCGGCCGGCGCGATGGGTGGCCGGCGGCACGCGCTGGATCGGGGCGGCGTGCTCGAGCCGGGCGTGCTGCGTCCGACGACGACCAAGCTGCGGCTGGCCGACATGGATCGCGACGGCGTCGACGCGACCGTGATGTACGGGCCGATCGTGCCGCTGCTGATCAAGGATCCCGAGCTGCGGCGCGTCTGCTACCGCGCCTACAACGAATGGCTCGCCGAGTTCTGCGCCACCGCGCCCGAGCGGCTGATCGGCGCCGGATTGATCCCGGTGGACGAGCCGAAGGCCGCCGCTGAGGAGGTGCGGCACCTGAAGGCGCTGGGCCTGCGCACCGGGATGTTCCTCGCCGCCCGCGCCGAGCTACCGCTGTGGGACGGGGCGTGGGAGCCCTTGTGGGAGGCCGCGGCCGAGACGCGGCTGCCGATCGGCTTTCACCTGGGCGGCGGCCTGCGCACCGTGACCTGGAGCGGCGCGAACGCCTCGCATCCCGGCAACATGGGCGTGCGCGTGAGCGTGTCGACGCTGCAGATGGACGAGCCGATCGCCGCCGTCATCTTCTCGGGCGCGCTCGAGCGCCACCGCGATCTGCGCATCGTGCTCGCCGAGACGGGGATCGGCTGGCTCCCGTATCTGCTCGAGCGCATGGACGACACGTACGACAAGTTCGTCGACGCGGGCGACTTCTGGCGCGCGCACGGCGGCCTGCCGCTGACGATGACCCCGAGCGCCTATTTCAAGCGGCAGGTGTGGGCGACGTTCCAGTCGGATCGTGCGGGGCTGCGATGCCTGGACCTCATCGGCGCCGACCGCGTGATGTGGGCGTCCGACTATCCCCACGCGGACAGCACCTGGCCGGAGTCGCAATCGGTCATCGAGCGCGACTTCAAGGACACGCCGCCCGCGACGCGGCGGCTGATCCTGTGCGACAACGCGCGGCGTTTGTACGGGCTCTGACCGTCCACTCGCGGCGCTGACGCGCGTGCGACGCGGCGGCGGTTTTCCCTAGCCGGCGGCGACGGCGAGGTGCTGCGCCCAGCCGACGATCAGGCGCGCGACCTCGTCCTGCAGCGTGGTCGAGAACGGCACGGTCGCGCCGCGCTCGTCGCGAGCGTTGATGAGCTGCAGCACGCCGACGATGTCGCCGCGCGCGTCGCGGATGGGCAGCGACAGCACCGATTGCGTGCGGTAGTCGTTGCGGACGTCCCACGCCGGGTTGAACACCCACGGGTGTGTGCCTTCCGGCTCGTACGCGTCCGCCGTGTTGACCGCGCGGTGCGTGAGCAGCACGTAGCTCGCGATGCTTCGCTCGGACAGCGGCAGCGAGCCGGCCGTCAGGCGCCGACGGGCTTCGGCCCAGCCGTGGCGCTGCTCGAGCGCCTCGTTGTGCGCGGCGGCGAAGCGCAGCCCGGCCGGCTCGCGGATGTAGACGGTGCCCGCCTCGGCGCGCGTGAGCTGCCGCGCCTCGGTGAGCAGGGCGTCGACCGCCTCGGCGGAGATGGTGCCCGCCCGCGGCGCTTCGACACGCGCGCCGGCAGCGTCGCTGCTCGCGTCGTAGCGCTCGAAGTCCGCGCGGTGCTCGCGCAGCCAGGCGAGCGTCGCACCGCGCCCGTAGGCGAGGTCGTCCAGAGCGATCACCTGCGCGGCGCGCGGGGTGAACGGCCCGCAGCACGCGAGGAGACTCTCGTCGCGCCCGCTCACCTCCACCGCCCAGAGGTTCGCCGACGGCCTGTGTCTCCAGAACTCGCGTCGCAAGCGGTCCACGACAGACGCCCGCCCGAATGGTAGCATCTGGACCACCAACGACACGGAGGACGATATGGCCTTGCCGCTCGAAGCCTTCACGGTGATCGACCTCACCCGGGCGCGCTCCGGACCGACGTGCGTGCGGCAGCTCGCGGAGATGGGCGCGAACGTGATCAAGGTCGAGAACAAAAACGAAGACGATTTCGCGCGCGACGGCTTCGACTTTCAGAACCTGCACCGCAACAAGCGCTCGATCACGCTGGACCTCAAGAGCCCGCGCGGCGTCGAGGTGCTCAAGCGGCTGGTCGCGAAGGCCGACGTCCTGGTGGAAAACTACCGGCCCGACGTCAAGCATCGGCTCGGCATCGACTACGAGACGCTGAGTAAGGTCAACCCGCGCCTGGTGTACGGCAGCATCTCCGGCTTCGGCCAGTCCGGTCCGTACCGCGACCGTCCCGGTTACGACCAGATCGCGCAAGGCATGGGCGGTCTCATGTCGATCACCGGTCTGCCGGGTCAGGGTCCCGTGCGGGTCGGCATCCCGGTGGCCGATCTCACGGCCGGCATGTTCCTCGCGCACGGCATCCTCGTCGCGCTGCTCGAGCGCGAGCGCTCCGGCCGCGGCCA
>JBKOZH010000290.1:0-4704 GCA_046725765.1 Candidatus Methylomirabilota bacterium
ATCGGCGTCGCTCGGCTCGAGCTCGGGCTCGGGCGTGTCCGTCAGCGCCAATCTCGTCATGGCGAGCCTCGGCGAGGAGACGCGCGCCTCCACGCGCGGACCCGCCAACCACAACGCCGTCGCGCTGATCCTGCCGCACAAGGCCATGCTGGGCTTCGTCGGCGGCGCGATCGGCGCCGACATCTACTGCGATCGCACCGGGATCCTCTGCCGCACGCTGGCCGATTGCGCCAAGGTGCTGGACGCGCTCCAGGACCCCGTCCGCGGCTACTACGATCCGCGCGATCCGTTCACGACCGTGCCGCGCTCGTCGATCCTGTCCACGCGCTACGCGAGCCACGCCACGATGCCGGGGGCGGACGGCGCGCTCGCCGGCATGCGGCTCGGCGTGATCCGCGAGTCGATGGTCCACCCGCGCGAGTCGCTGACCGAGGCGCCGATCGTCACGGCGGCCGCGGCCGAGATCAAGGCGGTGCTCGGCGGCCGGCTGGGCGCGACGCTGGTGGAGTCGAGCGATCCGCTCTGGACGCCCGATCCCGAATGCGAGGCCATGAAGGTCGACTTCCGTCGTGCGCTGGCCCGCCTCGTCTCGCTCTTCATGCCTGATCTGTTGTTTCGGCTGGGGCCGGACGGCCAGCCCGTCTTCAAGGAGTTCGCCGCCGCGATCGAGCCCACGGAGTTCCTGCCGGGCCGTGTCTTCGGCACCGGCACGCTCAAGCCGATCGACTACTGCGTCGAGCTGGCCGAGGGCCGGATCGAGCCGCCGAGCAATCTCGACATCGCGACGATCCAGGAACAAGAGCTGGCCCCGACCTTTCGCTTCCAGGTGCCGCAGTACCTCACGCGCCGCGCGGAGGATTGGCGGGCCCGCGGCTTTCGCGAGACGCTGACCGATTTCGCGCAGCTCAACGCGCGCTCGAAATTCTGGGGCGACGATCAGCGCGCCGCCTTCAAGAACTGGGAAGACATCGCCGACCCGCGCAATCCACTGGACGGTCGCCAGGGCGTGAACGAGCGCATCATGCTGCGCGAGCTCCTCCGCCGCGTCGACATGATGGTGATCCTCGAGAACCGTCTCGACGCGCTGGTGCGGCTTCACACGCCGTGGCCGCCGGGCGTGATCGGCGGCGCGCACCAGCCGCGCGGCGGCCCCAGCAATCTCAGCCGCGAGTCGTTCTACGGCCCGAACGCCGGCCTCACCGAGGTGCTGGTGCCGGCGGGCTACGTGACGACCGTGTACGATCCCGTCTTCGTCCTCACGCCGGACGCCATGCGCTACGTGCCGACGCCGTCACGCACGCCGACCACCATTCCGGCGCCGGGGCTGCCGTTCTCGCTCGTGTTCCGCTGCGAGCCGGGCAAGGAGGACGTGGTGCTGAAGATCGCCTCGGCCTACGAGGCGGCCTCCCGGCGCCGTGTGCCGCCGCCGGCGTTCGGCCCGCTCGCGTGACGGCCCTGGCGGCGTTCTCCGTCGGGCGGGCGGGTTAACGAGGGACGCCACGGCTTCGCCGGGGCGTCGCGAACGCTGGGGGTATGGGGGGCCATGTCGGGGCCCCCATCTCATTGAACGCCGGGCGTACTTCCTGCGCGAAACGGCGCAAACCGGCGGCTCCGGCGGGGCAGTTGACGAGGATGTAGGCGGCGCCGCCGGCGCGCAGGACCTCGAGCTTGCGCGCGACTTCCTCGGGCGTGCCGTAGAGCGCGCTCGCGCAGATGGTCTCGTCGGAGGATACGCGCCCGGCGTTCTGGTTGTCGGGGCGCACGGTCAGCCGGTCGATGCGCCGCTTGGCGGCGATGCGGTTCTCGTAGGCCTTCTGCAGGGCGGCCGCATCCGTGATGACATTGATCGAGCGCGTGACGCCCACGCTCATCGGATCGAAGCGGCGTCCCAGCCGCTCGACCTCGGCCTTGAAGATCGCGATGCGCTCGACGACATCCTCGATCGTCGAGTACTGGTCCAGCAGCAGGTTGTAGCCGAGGGCGGCCACCTTCTTGATCGACGCCGCGCTGCCCGCGCCCATCCAGAGCGGCGGGTGCGGCTTCTGGTGCGTGGGCGGCTCGACGACCACGTCGTCGAACTGCCAGTAACGGCCACGGTGCGACCACCGCTCGTCAGACGTCCACGCCTTCAGCATCACGGCGAGCGACTCGTCGAAGCGGGCCTCGGCCTCCTCCATCGGCATGGCGAAGCCGGCGAACTCCTTGTAGCGGTAGCCCATGCCGATGCCGAAGTCCACGCGGCCGCGCGAGAGCAGGTCGAGCGTGGCGACCTGCTCGGCCAGCAGCACGGGGTTGTGCCAGGGCAGGACGATCACCGCGGTACCGAGCCGCAGCGTCTTCGTGCGCGCGGCGATGAAGGTCAGCAGGCTCAGCGTGGCCGAGATCTGGCCGAAGCCGGTGAAGTGGTGCTCGACCATGAAAGTGCTGACGAAGCCGAGCGACTCCGCCTCGACGTTGTAGTCCACGAACTCCCGGAACCCCACGCCGCTGTCGGCGTCGGGGCCGCCGCGCCGGGCCTGCGCGCTGCCGAAGAGTCCGAAGCGCATGCCGCTCAGGCGAGGTGCTTCTTGCCCACCGGCGAGAGCCCGTCGGGCGCGAGGGCGACGAAGCCCTCGGTCGCCACGCGGCGCGCCACATCCTCTATATACGGGTTGAGGCCGCGGTTCTCGTGGACGACGAGCACGGCCGGGAACGGGCCCTGCCCGCTCGGCTGCACGAGGTAGCCGCGCATCGTGCCCGAGGTGCCGCCCGGCGACGGGTAGCTGACGTACTTCGCCTTGATCCGCGAATCGGTGAACGAGATCGTCTGGGCCAGCGCGTAGCGCGGCAGCAGCGCGTGCGCCATGGCCAGCCCGCCGGTGATCAGCGCCGCGCGCTGCAGGAACTCGCGGCGGTCGATCCCGCCGTGGCAGTACTCGTCGTAGAGATCGAGCACGCGCTGGTCGATCTCCTGTTGCGTGAGAACGGGCGCCGTCTCGCTCATGCGTGCAGCAGCTCCACGGCTTCCTCGTACACTTCCATGTTCTTGCCGTAGGAGATGGCCGAGGCCTGCGCGGCGCTCACCAGGTGGCGCCAGCGCCACGGCAGCCGCGTGGTGTGGAACTCCTCGAACGTGGCCTGGTGGTGCTTGAAGGCGTGCATCTCGGTGAAATTGTCGTGTACCACGATCTCGGCGAGCCGGGCGATGAGCGCATCGGGGTCATAGCCGAGGTCGGCGTACTGCTGGGCGAGGTTCACCGTGTTCTTCACCTCGGGCACCGCGCGCATCTGGCCGAGGTTGGTCACCTTCGACCAATCGGTGGGCGGCTGCGCGAAGATGGACTCGGCGAGCGCGTCGAGCAGCTCGCTCTGGCTGCGGTGCGGCAGCGCGGCCACCGCGGCGGGATCGGGCTGCGGCGGCGGCTCCATGCGGTTCTGCGTCGAGCGCACCTCGGGACCCGTGTGCCACGTGAGCAACGCGAGCAGCTTGTTCCGGAGGCTCACGCCCGGGACTTTCAGCAGGTAGCGACGTAGATTTGCGCCCGTGTGCAGGTGCACGTCCATCGGGTTGCCGGTGAGCGAGCGCATGAAGAGCCCGGCCGCGCCGATCGACAGCGCCTCGCCCGTGCCCTCGAGCGACAGGCCGTCGGCGAGCGCCTGGGCGAGCATCCGCGGGATCTCAGCGTAAACGTCCGTGCGCGTGATGGCCTCGCCGAGCCGGCCGATCGCCACCGTCTCGTCCGGACTCGTGTGGAACCCGAGCGGTCGCGTCAGCAGCTGGTACTCGTCGAGCAGCGGCTCGATATCCTTCAGCACCGGCGGCGTGGGGAAGCGGCTCACGTACCGGACGGCCGGCCGCATCAGGAACTTCGTGTGCTCGCGGCCGAGCCAGTCGAGCGCGCGCCACGTGAACATCGGGAAGATGAAGTAGTGGTCGTCGAGCGTGTTCTTCGGAATCGCCACGCTCAGCAGCAGGTCGAGGGCCTCGCCGTGGGGGACATTGTCCCAGAGCCACAGGAAGTGGCGGTCGGCGCCGTTGTAGAGCCCGCGATCCACGCACGCGAAGAACGCCTTCTTCGTGGCTTCGACCCCGCCCGAGTCGAGCGGCTCGGCGTCGGCCAGGATGTACGGCCCCATGTTCGGGTGGTTGATGTGCTTGTTCGACAGCGCCACGTGCTGCAGGATCGGCAGGAAGCGCTGCTCGCCCGTCACGCGCTCGACCGTATGGTGGAGGGCGTGGATCCCGACCAGCGGGTGGAGCGGGCCGCCGTGGTGGCCCGGCGGCAGGTCCGACGAGCGCGTGACGGCCAGGGCCGAGGCCGTCAGGAGCGTCCGGACCGGGACGCCGTCCCGCAGCTTGCCCAGGGTGGCTTCGAGGATCCGGTTGGGCTCGGTCTCCTCGATGAACTGCACGAGGGGCTCGATGTCAGCGGAGAAGCGGACGGGGCTGTGCATGGGGCGCTCTCCTCTCGTCGGCGGCGCTGATCGTACCCCGCAAACGGACGGTTCGCAGAAATCTTGGGACACCACCGACCTCGTCTCGGCGAAGGCGATACTGATTACGAGCCGGCAGTAGTATAGACACCCCATGGCCGTCACAGAACCGGTGCTCCCGGACCTCGGCGCCCGGGCTCGGCTGGAGGCGGCCTTCGCGCGAGAGGAGCGGCACGGCTTGATGCAAGCCGCCGCCGCGCGCTCGGCCGCGGTGGCGGTGATCGTCGTCTG
>JBKOZH010000338.1:0-10134 GCA_046725765.1 Candidatus Methylomirabilota bacterium
TAGTTCTCGATGCCGTGGCAGTAGCCGAGCTCGCGCAGCATCTCGAGGTCGAACAGCGTGCGCTGCTCGAGCCGCTGCGCCTCCAGCAATCGGTTGCGCACCTTCAGAAACGCGAGACGCTCGCCGAGCTCCTCCTGGATCGTCACCATGGCGCGATCGAGCTGCTCGGCCGGCGTGACGTAGTGGCTGGCTGGATAGACGCGCACCGCGGGCAGCCGCTCGAGCGCCGCGCCCTTGAGCGGGTCGATGCGGTGAATGGCGTCCACCACGTCGCCCCACAGCTCGACGCGCAGCGCGTGCGATTCCTCGTTAGCCGGGAAGATCTCGACGACGTCGCCGCGCACGCGGAACGTGCCGCGGTGGAAGTCATAGTCGTTGCGCTCGTACTGCACCGCGACGAGGCGCCGCACGATCTCGTCGCGGTCCATGGCGTCCCCTTCCCGCAGCGAGAGATGCATCTCCTTGTACGTCTCGGGGGCGCCGATCCCGTAGATGCAGGAGACCGACGCGACCACGACGACGTCGCGCCGCTCCAGCAGCGAACGCGTCGCCGAATGGCGCATGCGATCGATCTCGTCGTTGATCAGCGCGTCCTTCTCGATGTACGTGTCGGACTGCGGGATGTAGGCCTCGGGCTGGTAGTAGTCGTAGTACGAGACGAAGTACTCGACGGCGTTGTCCGGGAAGAACGCCTTGAACTCGCTGAACAGCTGCGCGGCGAGCGTCTTGTTCGGCGACAGCACCAGCGTCGGGCGGCCCGTGTTCGCGATGAGGTTGGCCATCGTGTACGTCTTGCCCGAGCCGGTCACGCCGCGCAGGACGGTATGACGCCGCCCGGCGCCGACGAAGCGCGTGAGATCGGCGATCGCGCGCGGCTGGTCCCCGCGAGGCTCGTACTCCGAAGACAGCCTGAAGGCGGCGCGCGCGCCGGTCAGGAGGGCGTCGGAACCGCGACCAGATACTTGCGCCACGAATCCAGCAGGGAGTGCGCATGAGGGTGCCGGAGCATGTGCGTCGAGAAGACGAACTTCGGATGGACGGGCTCACGGATGAGCCGCATGCCGCTCTCGTCCGGCAGCCGGTTGCCTTTCTTCAGATTGCAGCGCAGACACGCAGCGACCACGTTGGTCCACGTCGTGTCGCCGCCGCGCGAGCGCGGCAGGACATGGTCGACCGTGAGGCGTTCGCCGCGGCGGTTGCAGTACTGACAGGTGTAGCCGTCGCGGCGGAGGATGTTCTTCTTGTTGAACGCCACGCGGTCCAGGAACGGCTTGCGAATGTAGACCGCCAGGCGGATGACCGCCGGCAGCGGAAACGCGCGCGACGGCGAGCGGATCACGCGCGGCGAGCCTTCGACGGACTCGGCCTTGCCGGCGAGAAGGAGCGTGATGGCGCGGCGGGCGTTGGTGAAGTGCAGCGGCTCGAAGGTATGGTTCAGTACCAGGACCGCGACTTCATCCATGTGGCATCAGAATAGACGGGTGCTAACAGCCTGTCAAACTTGATAGCCCGCCAGCTCGGCCAGAAGGCCTTCGCGTAAGCTCCAGTCGCTTACCACCAATCGGTCACAGTATAGGCGCTCGAGCGTCGCCTCGACGATGGCGACGCCGGGGACGATGAGGTCGGCGCGCCCGGGCTCAAGACACGGCAGCGCCGCGCGCTGGTCGACATCGAGGGAGGTCAGCCGACCGCGCTGCCGCTCGATGGCCGCACGCGTGAGCGTGTGTCCCTGCACGCGCGCGGGATCGTACTCCGCGAGCTCCAGGTCGAGCGCGGCGAGCGTGGTGACCGTTCCTGCAGTGCCGACGAGTGTCTCGACGCGTGCGTCCGCGATCTCAGCCGGCAGCCCGCGCGCCAGCTCGGCGTCGACCTCGCCGCGCAGAGTCGCGTAGCGCTCGGCGGAGACCGCGCGCGGAAATGGGAAGCGCTCCGCGAGCGGCACGACGCCAAGGCGCAGGCTGACGACGGTCACCGCCGTGCTGTCCTGCGCGAGGATGTATTCCGTCGAGCCGCCGCCGATGTCGAACGCAACGACGCGGCCGCGCAGCGGACCGAGCCCCGCGACGATGCCCGCGAGCGTCAAGCGTGCTTCGTCTTCACCGGCGATGACGCGGACGGCGACGCCAGTGGCGCGCTGCAGATCGTCGACGAATGCGCGGCCGTTGGTGGCGTCGCGGACGGCGCTGGTGGCCGCGATCACCACGCGGGCGGCGCCCGCGCGGCGCGCGCGCTGGACGTAATCCACCACGGTGGCGGCGGTCCGCGCGACCGCGGCGTCGCCGAGCGCGCCGGTCGTGCGTGCGGCTTCGCCCAGTCGGGTGACCTTTTGATCCGCGAGCACCGTCGACCAGCGCGCGGCGCCCGGCGGCACGTCGGCGACGAGCAGCCGCACGGTGTTGGTTCCGAGATCGATCGCCGCGACTCGCGTGGTCATGAGCGCCGCTCCGCGTAAACATACGAACGCCCCGCCGAAAGGTCGGCGGGGCGTTGCAAACTCACGGGCGCGGGCGCGCGCCTACTTCTTCAGCGACCGGATATAGTTGACGAGCGACCAGCGCTGGTCCTCCGGCAGATGCTTCCACGGGGGCATGGCTCCGCGACCGTTGCTGATCTTCCAGAAGAGCTCCCCGTCCGTCTCGGACCCGACTTTCGCCGACGTCCAGTCCGCCGGCTTGGGTGGCGGCAGCGCCGCGGCAGCCGGGCCGTCGCCCTTGCCGCCCGGTCCGTGGCACGTCACGCAGTTCTGTTCGGCGACCTTCTTGGCGTCGGCGAGGAGCTTCGCGTCGGTCTTCTTGGCCGCCAGGGGATTCTTCGTGCCCTTCGCGTCGGCCGGCGCCTTCCAGTCGCTGCCCTGCGCGTAGATTCCCGAGGTGATCCCGACCGCGAGCGCGGTGGCGGCGACGGCGACGGTCAACGGTTTGCGGAACGCCCTCATGGGTTCTCCTCTCAGGAAGGAAAGATCGTGAACGGCGTCACGATATCACGCGCGACCAAGGGCCGCCAGCATGTCCTTCACTCGAGTGAACTTCACACGCGGCCGTCCGGTTTCCTTGCCGCGCCGAGTTTCGAGCTCGTCGAGCTTGAGCCAGTCCTGGTACGACAGATACTGCGGCTGACGCTCGCGCACGAGACGCTCGATCGCCTCCGGCGAAGCATCCGCGGGTCGCAGATGGATGTCGCGCGCGAGATCTTCGAGCATGCCGGTCACGGTCTCGACGGCATCGGGCTTGTTCGTGCCGATGACTCCAGTCGGCCCCCGCTTGATCCAGCCGGCCGTGTACTGCCCCACGAGCGGCTGCTTTGATTGCGTGTCGAGCACGCGGCCTTTCTCGTTGAGGATGACGCCCCAGTCGTCGTTGAACGGGACGCCGGGCAGCGGGACACCGCGATACCCGACCGAGCGAAACACGAGGCCGACGCGCAGCTCCTCGAACTCGTTCGTCGCTTTCGGCTGCAGCGTGCCCGTGGCCGTCGCGTAGAGCCGATTCTTCACCAGCCGCATGCCGCTGACCGCGCCGCGCTCGTCGTCGTGCAGCTCGACGGGTGAGACGAGGAACCGCATGATGAGCCGCTTGGGCTTCCCCGTCGGGGCCCGATGCGCGAACTCCTTGAGGATGTCGACCTTCTTCTGCGTCGCGCGATCGGGCGCCCGCTCCAGCGCCTGGCGCGTCAGTTCGTCGAGCTCGACCTCGTCGGGCTTCGCGGTGACGTCCGCCCCGGCCAGTTCGCCAAGCTCGCGCACCTCGGGGTTGGTGAAGGCCGCCTGCGCCGGGCCGCGGCGCCCCAGCACGTAGACCTCGCGGATACGACTGGCGCTCAGCGCTTCGAGCGCATAGTCCGCGATGTCGGTCGCCGCGAGCTCTTCCGGCGTCCGCGACAGAATGCGCGCCACGTCGGCCGCGACGTTGCCCACGCCGACGACGGCGGCGCGCTCCTGGGAGAGGTCGAACGACAGGTCGCGATAGTCGGGATGCCCGTTGTACCAGGCGACGAACTCGGTCGCCGCGTGGCTGCGCTGCAGGTCCTCGCCGGGAATGCCCATGCGCCGGTCGGTCTGCGCACCCGTCGTGTACACGATCATGTGGTAGTGCGCGCGCAAGTCGTCGACGCTCAGGTGGCGTCCCAGCTCCACCGCGCCGAAGAAGCGAAAGCGCGGATGCGCGGCGACCTTGTCGAAGGCCGCCGTGACGGCCTTGATCTTCTGGTGATCCGGCGCGACGCCTGCGCGCACGAGGCCGAACGGCGTCGGCACGCGATCGTACATGTCGACGTCGACCACGAGATCCGGGTGACGAAAGAGCTGGTCGGTCGCGTAGAACCCCGTCGGCCCGGCGCCCACGATGGCGACGCGCAGCGGCTGCGCCTCGGTGCCGGGTCGCGTCATCTGCTGGCGGGGCGCCCGTGCTCTTCGGTGAGCTCCATCTGCAGCGTCTCGACCTCGCCGCGATAGAGATCGCGCTGGGCCTTCACGACGTCGCCGATCGAGATGATGCCGACCAGCCGGCGCTGATCGACCACCGGCAGATGGCGGATGCGCCGGTCGGTCATCGTCCGTCCGACGGATTCGAGATCATCCTGCGGCACGCCGAGGATGACGTCCTTCGTCATCAGTGCGCTCACGGTTTTGGTGAAAACACCCTCGTCACGCGCGGCGCTGCGCACGATGTCGCGCTCGGAGAGGATGCCGATTGGCCCGCCGTCCCGATCGACGACGACCAGCGCGCCGATGTTGTGGTCGGCCAGCACACCGAGCGCCTGGCGAATCGTGTGCTCGGGCTGCACGGTGACGACCTTGGGTCCCTTCTTGGCGAGCAGGCTCGCGATGTTCATGGGACTCTCCTTCCGCCCGCGCTCCCCGTGCGCCGGCGGACCCGATCTTACCGCCGCCGCAGGCTGGCCGCTGCGCAGAGCGCGGCGAGAACCCCGTACGCGCCGGCCAGCGGCAGCGCGACCGCGCGCGGCGCGCCGGCGGCCCAGGGGATGAACAGCGCCCCGCCGGGCAGCGGCGAATGGACGAGGCCCACGAGCGTGGCCAGGCTGGCCACGGCCAGCACGGCGGACGTAATAAGGAAGCGGCGATCGATCATCGTCACCAGTGCCCAGCCCCAGAGGACCGCGGTGAGGATGAAGCCGTTGCCGAGCACGAGCAGCGTGCCGTAGGTCAGTGCGGCGTCGCCGCGAAGGTCGGCCGCCGTCTTGCCGAGCGCGCCAAGCACACCACCCAGCTGGATCAGCACGACGGCGGCCGCGACAGGCACGAACGTCAGCGCGACGGCGGGGCCGTGGCGCGAGGGCGAGGCGAGGAAGGCCTGGGCGGTGATCTCGAGACCGATGAAAACGAGGATCGGCGCGACAGCCGCCTCGGGCAGCAGCGTGACGAGGATCGACAGCACACCGACCGCCGCGCCGACGCCGATCACGAGCCCCGTCACCAGCGTGTAGCCGGCCCGCGCGCCCATCGCCTTGTAGGCGGGATGGCCGATGTAGGGCGTGTTCTGAACGACGCCGCCGCAGAGCCCGGCCACGATGGTCGCGATCGCTTCCGTCAGCAGCACGTCGCGCGCGCGGTACTCGTCGCCCGCGGCGGCCGCGGACTCGGTGTTGTCGATGCCGCCGATGATCGTGACGAGCGCGAACGGCAGCGCAACCGACAGATAGGGCAGCGCCGCGTCGACGGCGTCGAGCCACGCCAGCGTCGGCCACGGGACCGCCATCACCGGCGTGCCGACGCTGAAGGCGTGATCGACCCGGCCGGTGAGCCACGCGCCGCCCCAGTGCACGAGCGTGCCGGCGAGGACGGCCGCGAACGCGGCGGGCAGGCCGAGCGGCATGCGCACGCCGCCGAAGAGCCCCAGGAGCAGCACGCCGAGGGCGACGAGGCCGACGAGCGGCTCGCGCAGCAGCTTCAGCATCGGTAGAAACGCGATCAGCAAGATCGCCACGCCCGCGATCGACCCGAGTAGCGCCGCGCGTGGCACCACGCGGCGAGTCCAGTCGCCGCCGAAGGCGAGCGCGGTCTTCACGACTCCGATCGCGAGCGTCGCCACCATGCCGACCTTCCACGCGAGCTGCGCGTCGCCGGTCGCGACCTTCACGGGGCCCAGGACGCCGAAGACCATCGCGAACAGCGTCGGCGTGTCGATGCCGAACGGCATCGCCGTCACGTCAGTGCGTCCGGTGCGACGCATCAGGGAGAGCGCGAGCCACGTGTAAGCGAGATCGCCGACGAGCACGCCGAGCGCCGTCCCCGGCACCATGCGGCCGAGCACGAGGTCGGCCGGAAAGCCGAACACGCCGATCAGCAGCGAGGCGAGGATGACGAGGTTGGTGACGTTGTCGAGAGCGAGACCGAGGAAGCCGTTGACGTCGCCGGCCGAGAACCAGCGCGGCGCGCGCGCGTCAGCGCGTGCGGACGTCGGCGGTGGTGCTGCCGGCGAGGAGCTGCCTCGCCTGCTGGCGGACGCGCTGGGCGAGCGCGGCGCACCACGCCAGCTCGCCGCGATGCGGCGCGACCTCCTGGTAGTCGAACTCCATCAGCGCACTCGAATGTGGGCCCCAGCGGAGCCACGCGCCGTACGAGTGGCCCTCGCGCGCGTCGTCGTCGTCGAGCACGGCTTCGACGCGCGGGTTCTCACGCTTGGCGTGCGAGTTGAGGAACATCCTGAGCCAGCGCTTGACCTCGTCGTACGATCCACCGGAGAACATGCGCGGCGATTGTAGCAAGGCGCCGAACGGGCTGATGCGCCCGCCCGGCGCCTCGCCCCGCTCGCTAGCGCCTCGGCCGCATACGGCGGCGACTGCGTTGCCGCCGCGCATTGCGCACACGCCGCAAGAACAGCCGGATCAGCATTCGTTGAACCCGCACGACAGGCACTTCTTGCAGCCTTCCTCGTACACGAAGGTGGCCTGGCCACACTCCTTGCAGAGGTCGCCGATCCGTCGCCGCTCGTCCGCTTTCGGCGCGGCTGGCGGCGCCCCCTCGGGCTTGACCTGACCGATGTGCTCGGCCAGGGTCCGCGCGAGCGCGTCCGGCAGCGAGAGGATTTTGCCCGCACCGAAGCCCATCGGCTGTGCGCCGCCGATGCGCGAGAGCTGGCTGATGACCTCTTCGAGTCGCCGCTGAGGCGAGAGCGGTGAAGGCAGCCTCAGCGTAAGCGAAATCAGCCGTCCCAGCGCCTCGGCCACGGCCATCGTGTCCGAGCCGCCCTTGCCGACCTGAACGAAGACCTCGAACGGCTCGTTCTCGTCGGTCTGGTTCACCGTGATGAACGCGGTGCCGATCGGCGTCTCCTTGCGATAGGTCTTGCCGGCCAGGCTGTGCGGCCGCGGCTTGATCACCGCATGGCCCACCGTCGGCGAGGCCGCCGTCGCCGTCTTGTCCTTCTTGATACCGACGTTGAGGACCTGCTCGCCCTTGCAGCCGTCACGGAACACGGTGATGCCGAGGCAGCCGAGCTGCCACGCCAGGCGGTACGCCGCCGCGACGTCGTCCTCGGTGGCGCCGTTCGGCAGGTTGATGGTCTTGGACACGCCGTTGTCGGTGTAGCGCTGGAACGCGGCCTGATGGCGCACGTGCCACTCGAACGCGATGTCGTGCGAGGTCTTGAACACGCGCGCGGCGTCCTCCGGGAGACCGGGGATACCGTGCAGGCTGCCACGCTTGGCGACTTCCTCCATGAGCGCGTCGGAGAAGAACCCCTTCTCCTTGGCGATCCCCTCGAACGTCTCGTTGACGAACGTCAGCACGCGCTCACCGTCCGGCTGCTTGACGCGATGCTGAAAGGCCAGCGCGAAGATTGGCTCGATGCCCGAGGAGCAGCCGGCGATCATCGAGATCGTGCCCGTCGGCGCGATCGTGGTGACCGTCGAGTTCCGCATCGGCCGCACGTCCTTGTAGATCGACTTCGACCAGTTCGGGAATGGCCCGCGCTCCTCGGCGAGCTTCGCGCACTGGTCGTGCGACTTCTCCTTCACGAACGACATGAGCCGGTCGGCGAGATCGATCGCCTCCTGGCTGTCGTACGGAATGCCGAGCACGAAGAGCAGATCGGCCCAGCCCATGATGCCGAGGCCGATGCGGCGGTTGGACTTCACCGTCGCGTCGATCTCCGGCAGCGGGTACGGGTTCATCTCGATGACGTCGTCGAGGAAGCGCACGGCCAGACGCACCACGCGCTCCATCTCGACCCAGTCGATCGACATCTCGCCGTCGTCGCCCTTGCGCGCGAACTTCGAAACGTTCAGCGAGCCAAGGTTGCACGCCTCGTTGGGCAAGAGCGGCTGCTCGCCACATCCGCGCGAGACGTAGCCGGCGGTGATCCAGGTGTCCGTCTCCGGCTCGTAGAGGTCGTAGGTGGTCGCCGTTCCGGCCGCCTCGATCTTCAAGATCTTGGCCGCGCCCTCCACGCCCGCGTGAAGCGTCTGCACATCGTCGCCGAGCCGGCAGTGGTCAAGCCGCACCGGCGCGACCTGGCCATCGTCCTTGCGAACATAGAACTGATGCGCCGCCGTGACGACGATGTCGCCGCCGTCGGCAAAGTAGACGCGGAAGACCGGCGTGTCGAGGTACGTCTCCACGCGCTGCACGGGCTTGGGGCCCTTCACGGTCGTGATGAACTCGCCGGGGTGAATCGAGTCGGCACGCCGCCAGCCGAGCGGCGTCGCGACGAGCGTGTCACCCATCACGCACGGGTTGGTGGCCTCCACCTGTCCGAGCTCCGGCGTCGGATTCGCCGGGCTCGCGTTGATGCGGTCGATGAAGACCATCCCCGGATCGCCGGTGCGCCACGCCGCGCGCACGATGCGGTCGAACACTTCCTTCGCCGACAGCCGCCCGGCGGCCTGGCCGGTGCGCGGATTGATCAGGTCGTACTCCTCGCCCTTGTCCAGCGCATCCATGAACGCGTCGGTGGCGGCGACCGAGATGTTGAAGTTGGTGATGCCGCCGTCGAGCTTGCAGTCGATGAACTCGAGGATGTCGGGGTGATCGACGCGCAGGATGCCCATGTTGGCGCCGCGCCGCGAGCCGCCTTGCTTCACGGCCTCCGTCGCGCCGTTGAAGACGCGCAAGAACGAGACCGGCCCTGACGCGCGCCCGCCCGTCGACGTCACGATGTCGTCCTTGGGACGCAGGCGCGAAAACGCGAAGCCTGTGCCGCCGCCCGACTGATGGATGATCGCCGCGGCCTTCACCGAGTCGAAGATCTCGGGCATCGAGTCGCCGACCGGCAGGACGTAGCACGCCGAGTACTGCAGGCCGTTGCCCTTGCCGGCATTCATCAGGGTCGGCGAGTTCGGGATGAAGTAGCCGTCGACCATCATGTCGTAGAACGCCTCGGCGACCTCGCGGACGGCCGCCTGGCTCCGCCCGTACCGCCCCTCCCCCGCGGCAATCGAGACCGCCACCCGCCAACACATTTCCTCCGGTGTCTCGGTCACCACCCCGTCCTTACGGAGGAGGTAGCGCTCGCGGAGCACCCGTAGGGCGGGCTCTGTCCACGTACCGACTTTGGCGGGGCGAGTCTCCGACAGCATGCGGGGCACCTCCTATATCTTGTGGTGACCGGCACTCTAACACTCAGTATCTGGCGTTCGTCAAGCAGAAACATGTCCACCGGCCCTTCCCGCGGCGTCCCGGTGTTATGCACCGGCTGTCCACCGCCTCGGCGGCGGGGGTTTCGCACAGAATGTCGGGCGCGTGAGGCGAGTCGAAGGGCGCGTGATATCCTCGGCCGTGCCGCGGTCAAGACAAGTCCCCGGGAGAGAGCGAGAGAGATGAGGATGTGCGTGCGGCGGTTGCTGCTGGCAGGCGCGGCGCTGGTGGTGGCCACGACGAACGCAATGGCGCAGACGCCGGCGCAGCAGCCAGCACCTGCGCCCACTCAACCGGTGCCGCCCGTGACGCCACCGACTCCCGCGCAACCCGCACCCACCACGCCGCCGACAACCGCGCCGCCGATCGTCCCGCCGGTCACCGCTCCGCCACCGCCGGTGACGACTCCTACGCAGGTTTCTGCGAGCGTGCTTTCCGTCGACGACGCCGTCGCGATCGCGCTCGACACGCAGCCGAATATCAAAGCGCGTCTCAGCGACTACATCGCCGCGGCGTTCCGCGTGGACCAGGCGCTCGCCCCG
>JBKOZH010000335.1:0-6717 GCA_046725765.1 Candidatus Methylomirabilota bacterium
GCACAGGCGCGGACGTCGTCTGGTTCTGCGCAGGCGCGGCGGTCGTCTGAGTCTGCGCGGGCGCTTGCATCTTTTCCGGCTGGGCGGGTCGCGTCGCCTCGCGTTGGGCTGGTGGGGCCAACGGCGCTGACGTCGGAATTCCGGCACGGACGCGCGACGTGATGCGCTCGGAGAGCGCGAGCGACGCGATGGTCACCACGACCAGGGCGGCCGCGGCGAGGGCGCCGGTCTTCACGAGCCGGGAACGCAGGCGAGCGGTCACGCCCTCCAGCTCGCCGAGCGCGACGCAGATGTCGTTGACCATGAGCGTCATGTCCGCGTAGCGCTCCTCGGGCTGCGGATCGAGCGCCTTCGCGAGGACGCGCTCGATGCCTGCGGGCACGGCACGCCGCGCATGCCGGCGATCGGTCTCCGCCGGCGGGGCCGGCGCGACCATGTCGCGGAGCAGGCGGCCGAGCGCGTGCACGTCCGTCGCTTCCGTCGCGTCACCGCGCTCGATCTGCTCGGGGGCGAGATACGGCTCGAGCGACGCATCGCGCCGGCGGAAACCGATCGCCGTCCGGTGGGCGGCGGTCAGCTCGATGCCGAGCAGCTTGACGCTCTCGGCGCCGTCGGTTTCGCCGGCCACGAGCACCGACTGCGGCCGCAGCTCGCCGTGGACGATACCCACATGATGCAGTGCCTCGAGTCCTTCCCCCAGCTGACGGGCGAGGCGCAGCGCACGGCGTGGCTCAAACGGGCCTTCGGCCTCGAGCACCGCCTCGAGGGTGCGACCGTCGGTGGCTTCCAGCGCGACGAAGAGCACGCCGTCGTCGCTCACGTTGCAGTCGTAAATTTCTTGAAGCGTCAGCTGCCCGCGCGGCGCGCGCGCGAGCTTACGGACTTGCGTGCGCACCGCGGTGGCGAACTCCGCATCGGCGGCGAGCTCGTCGTGCACCACCGCCAGCACCACGCGGCGCTCGCCGCGCTCATCGTCCGCGACGTAGCGGACGACGTCGCTGTCCGCGGAGATCTCGCTACGCAGGCGGTAGCGCTCGTTGATCGTCGTTTCGACGCCCAGCTCGAGGCGCCGCCTCACGCCCATCGACGGACCCGAATCCGAATCACCCACCCCGAAACCCCGTTAGTTGCCGAGCACGTTCTTGATGGCGTCGAAGACGGGGTTCGCGTCGGCGGGCCGCGTCGCCGTCGGCGCCGGCGTCGTGGCCGTCTTGACGAGACGCTTGCGAACGCAGTCGTACTGCTCCCAGCCCTTCAGCGGGTAGTCGAGCTGGACGACCTTCCACTTGGGATGGCCGTTGTCGGTGAGCCAGCCCATGTTCGCGGCCATGATCTGCGCGAAACGGCCGACGTTGTCGCAGTCGCGCCGGCGATAGTCGAACGAGACGAGCACCGACTTGACGGCCACCGTCGACACGGGGGTCGACGACCATCGGTACGTTTCCGCGGGAATGGCCGCTGTCGGGTAGAACTCGGTGACGCTCTTGTTGGTGATGGGGACGAACGCGAGATTGTCCGCCCCAGTCACGCCCTCGGCGAAGAGCTTCACCGGTGCGCCGGCCACGTAGAACATCGCGTCGATCCGCCCGGCCTTGAGCTCGGCCAGGGCCTCGTCCGTATCGATCGTCAACATCTGCTGCGGCTCGACTTCCGCGACTTTCAGCATCAGACGCGCGGTGAGATACGTGCCGCTGCCTTCGCGGCCGATGGCCACGCGCTTACCGGCGAGCGCGTCGAAGTCGGCAAGGCCTTTCTTCCCGAGGACGTGGACCTCCTCGTTGTAGAGCGGGAACACCATCTTGATCTTCTTGGCGATCTGCTTCAGCACGGGATCCGTCTCGACGCGCGCGACGAACGCCAGCACGTCCGACTGCACGATGCCCAGCTGCGTGGCGGGACGCTGATACACCGCAAAGATGTTCTCCACCGAACCCTTGGACGTCGACACCTTCAGATCGATGCCGTGAGTCTTCATAAGCTTCTGTAAGTTCAGGCCGAACTGGTAGTACGTGCCCTTCTCGCCGCCGGTGACGATGCCCATCGGCTCCACCGTTGCCGCCGCCGCCCACGCAGAGCCAGGCGTCGTCAGCGCAACGGTCACGATGCCGAGTACTGCGATCAACAGTCTGATGCTCATGCGTACCTCCGCCACCGGGGCTTGTGATTCGATGGCGAGCGCCATGGAAGCACCGTTCGGCGGCGCCCGTCAAGATTAATTACAAGGCTCAGCGTCCGACGCCAGCCGTCTCGTCCACCTCTGCATCCTCGCGGAAGTGCGGCATGACCTCTTCGGCGAACAGCTGCATCATCTCCAGCGACGCCTCGTGGCTGCCGCCGTTCATGCCCGAGCACACGATGCCTGCCTTGAGCTCGTCGGCGAAGACGCGCAGCTTGTCGCGCACCGTGGTGGGGCTGCCATAGACGATGTAGCCCTCTCGATCGGCCTGCTCGAACGTGAGCTCGCTCGGCAGCGGCGGCGGATTTTGTAAAATTCGCCTCAGTGAGGACTCGGTCATGTAGCCCGGCGGCCGCCAGAACGGCGGATGCATGCGCAGCCCGGTGTTGAAGACCCACATCGTGTGCTTGCGGGCGAGCGTTTCCGCCTTGGCGTCGTTTTCGGCCACGACGATCGGCACGTTGACGGTGAGCTGGTACCGGCTGGCCGTGTAGCCGTGCCGCTGGCACGCCTCGCGGTATTCGCCATAAATTTGTGCGATGCGCTTGATCGGCGTGAAGACCATCAGGTATGGAAAGCGTCGCTTCGAGGCCCACTCGACTGTTTCGCTGCTGCCCTGCGACGGACACCAGACGGGGGGATGCGGCCGCTGCAGGGGGCGCGGCCACGGGTTGACGTAGTGGTAGCGGTAGTACTTGCCGTCGAACGGAAACGGTCCCGGCTCCGTCCACGCGCGCAGGATCAGCTCGGCCGCCTCGTAGAACCGTTCGCGCGAGTGCGTGGGATTGATGCCGGTAGAGAAGTATTCCGCGCTGATACCGCGCACGAAGCCCGAGATCACGCGCCCGCCCGACGCCACGTCGAGCATGGCGATCTCCTCGGCGATGCGCAGCGGGTTTTCTCGCAGCGGCAGCCCGTTGCCGAGGATCGCGATCTTCGCGCGCGAGGTGCGCCGCACGAGCATGGCGGCCATCACGTTCGGGCTCGGCATCGTGCCGTAGCAGTTCTGGTGGTGCTCGTTGACGCAGAGGCCGTCCCACCCGAGCGACTCGGCGTACTCGAGCTGGTCGAGGTACTGGTTGTAGAGCGTCTGTCCCTGCTTGGGATCGTAGAAGCGGTTGGACAGCGTGACCCACGAGGACGGCTCGTCGTGCTCCATAACGTACGGCATCAGGTGAAAGTAGTAGAACTTCATCGTCGCCCCTCCGCCGCGCGTGCGAAATCGAGGACCGCCTGCGCGACCGCCTCCGGCTCCTCGATGTGCGGCACGTGGCCCGATCCGTCGAACACCGAGAGCTGCGCGCCGGGAATCGCCTTCGCCCACGTCTCGCCGCAGGGGCGTAGCGGCGCCAGCCGGTCGTGGGCGCCCCATGCGAGGAGGGTCGGCGCCGCGATGCGGGGGAGCCGCCGGCGCAGCAGCGGATCGTAGAGATACGGATTCCACGCCACGCGCGCGAGCGCGGTGCCCTGCCGGTATTGCAGCGCGAGCGTTTCGGCGGACTGATCCGGTGGCGCCAGCGCCAGCGCCGCCATGGGATTGTGGAACACAGTGGCGACGACCTCGGGAATGTCCATTCCGAACAGGAACGGGTAGATCCAGCCGTCGACCTTGATGCCGACGGGATCGATCAGCGTGAGCGATACCAAACGGTGCGCCGCCATCGTCGCGATCTCGGCCGCGATCCAGCCGCCGAACGAGGCGCCGACCAGATGCACGCGCGGGAGGCGCTGATCGTCGAGCAGGTCCAGATAGTGGAAGGCGATGTCCGAGATGTGCTCGATCCACTCGGCGGCCGGCGAGCCGCCGTGTCCGGGATGGCTCGGCATCAGGACCGTGTGGATTTTCGCCAGGCGCTCCTGGAATTCGAGCCAGCGACCGCCGCCGCCGGCGCCGTGCAGGAAGAGCAGGGGCGTCCCGGCACCGTCGCTGAGCAAGTCGATCAGCGTCCCGCGGATGGACAGCTCGCGCCGCGCCGGCGCCATCAGCCGATGAAGAGGCCGCCGTTGGGCGACAGCCACTGGCCGGTGAAGAACGACGACTCGTCGGAGGCGAGGAACAGCGCCGTCGCCGCGATCTCGCGCGGCTCGCCGACGCGGCCCATCGGCGTGCGGCCGAGCACCATCTTGCGGCCGAGCTCGGAGATCGACGCCGTCATCGGCGTGTCGATGTAGCCGGGACAGATCGCGTTCACGCGGATGTTGCGGCTCGCCACCTCGCGCGCCACCGCGCGCGTGAAGGCGAGGATCCCGCCCTTGGCCGCGCTGTAGTGCGGCACGGTCTCCAGGCCCATCAGTGCCGCCACGCTCGAGAGGTTGACGATGGCACCCGAATTCTGGCGGCTCATCAGCTTGAGCGCCTCGCGCGTGCAGTAGAACGTGCCATGCAGGTGCACACCGATCACGCGATGCCACGCCTCGTCGCTCATGTTCTCCGTGACGTCCCAGTGCGTCTGCACGCCCTGGCCGCCGATCACCTCCATGAGGCGCGCCTCGCCCTTCTGTGTCAGCGCGGCGCGATTGTCGCCCGGACCGAACGCGACGCCGGCGTTGTTGACCAGGACGTCCAGTCGTCCGTGCTCGCGCTCGAGCGTCGCGAACATCGCGCGGACGGCAGCGCTGTCCCCCACGTCGGCGGCGATGGCGCGCGCGCCGGCGCCGAGCGCCTTGGCGGTGCCTTCGGCCGCCTCCTGGCGGACGTCGTTCACGACGACGCGCGCGCCCTCTTCCGCGAAGCGCTCGCAGATAGCGCGGCCGATGCCCGAGCCGCCGCCGGTGACCAGCGCGACCTTGTCCTTCAATCTCATGCCTGTCCTCTGACGCTCTCGTCGTGCAGCGTGCCGGTCATTGTAGACGCAGCTCGCCGCGCGCGACGGTGACGGCGCAGCCGCCGACCTCGACGCTCTCGATGCGCTCACGCGTGCCGCTGGCGCGCGCGAACAGCGTGCTGGGCCGCCCGATCTCCACGCCCTGCGTGATCTCGATCTCGTCGCCGGGCTGGATCTGCCCGTGACGCACGAGGTGGCAGGCCAGGGGACCGGCGGCCGAGCCTGTCGCGGGGTCCTCCGGGATGCCGTGGCCGGGCGCGAACATCCGCGTCTTCCAGTGGCGCCCGCGGCCCGCGAAACAGTTCACGCCGGCCGGCGTCGCGCGCGCCAGCGCCGCGAGGTCGGGCGAGAGTTTGGCGACGTCGTCGGGCGAGCCGAGCGTGACGAGGACGTGCGTCGGACCGTTGACGTAGCGCTCCACCGGCAGCACCGGCGTGACGCCGCCCAGCGCGGCGAGGATCGCCGCCGCTGCCGGCTCCGGCGTGATCGTGGGCAGCGGCTGGGTCATGCGTCCGAACGTGATCCGCGGGCCGTCGCGCTCGAGCACGATCGGCACCAACCCCACAGCCGTCTCGAGGACGATCGTCGGCAGCTGCAGCGGGGCCGCCAGCACGAACGCGCTGCCGAGCACGGGGTGGCCGGCGAACGGCAGCTCGTTGAACGGCGTGAAGATGCGAATGCGTGCGTGGCCGCCTTTCGCCGCCGGGTAGACGAAGACGGTCTCCGAGAAGTTCATTTCGCGCGCGATGGGCTGCAGCAGCGTCTCGGGAATCAGCCGCGCATCGGTGAACACCGCAAGCTGATTGCCGGCCAGCGGCTTGTCGGTGAACACATCACAGACGACATACCGGAAATCCATGGCTGCGACATTGTACGCGACGCGCGCGAGTGTGCCGCCTTCGAGCGGCGGCTTTGCCGCCGCAATCCTGTTCTGGGGGAGGCATCGGAGGGGGCCGTCGAGGCCCCCTCCGAAGTAACTCAGTGCATGCGGCGGTCGTCGAAACCGTGCGAGCCCTTGATGCGCTCCTCGGTCCCGGGAATGTACTTCTTCTCGAGCTCCTGGAAGTGTGCGACGCGGGCCATGACGTGATGGCTCTCGGTAGGATGGCCGGCCTTCGTCTTCTCCAGCCGCCACTGCGCCTGCTCCTGGTCGCGCACCAGCTCCTCCATCGCATTCCACGTCGCGTACATGCCGGCGTGCGCGGCGAAGAGCGTGATGAAGATGAACTTGTAGCCGAGCTCACCCAGCTCGCGGAACGTCAGCGGGTTCTGATCGCTCGACCATTTGAACGACGAGGAGTAGTTGAACGACAGCGGCAGATTCGGGTGCGTCTTGCGCATGGCGTTGGCGAACTCGATGGCGGGCTCGCGCGAGGCATTCGACAGCTCGGCCCATACGGAGTCCACGCCCGCGTCGGCGTACATGCGGCCGCGCGCGATCGCCTCCTCCATGCTCCCGCCCACCGCGCCGTAGGCGTCGGTGCGCGCGAGGATGAAGAAGTCGGGATCGAGCCGGTTCCGCACGTCGATGGCGGCGCGGTACTTGCCGAGCGCCTCCTCGCGGCTGACGCACACCTTCCCGGCGATGTGACCGCACCGCTTCGGAAAGCGCTGGTCCTCGAGATGGATCCCGGCCACGCCGGTCTTGATCATTTCCTGCACCGTGCGCATGGTCGAGAGCGCGTTGCCGTAGCCGTCGTCGGCGTCGGCGATGAC
>JBKOZH010000328.1:0-8072 GCA_046725765.1 Candidatus Methylomirabilota bacterium
GGCACGTCGCGGCCCTGCGACGGCGCGAGCGCGCGAATGGCGCCGATGAGCCAGAATCCGTCCTCGCCGGGCGGCATGAGAAGGTCGGACACGAGCACGTCGGGCGGCGCCTGCATGAAGGCCGCAAGGCCTTCGCGCGCAGAGCCGACGGCGACGACGGCCGCGCCGCACTCGATGAAAAAGTCGTGGAGCGCCTCGCGCACCAGCTCATCGTCGTCGACGAGCAGGATGCGGACGCCCGCCAGCGGTGTGGCGTGCATGACCCCCTCGCTTTCGGCAACCCGGCTACCTGGGACCCATTCCCAGGCCCGTGGCTTTGCGTCCCAGCCTCACGACTGGTTTGCCTTTGTCGGATCGAGGTCCGTCTCTCGATAGAGCAACGACCGAGCCAGAGGTGCACTACGCCACCGCGATGCACAGTTGCAGGCGGCGCGCGCGGCTAGGCGGCGACTTACTGACCAGTGGTCACGCTCTAACATGACGGGATTTGGCAATCGCTGCTATGCTCGCGCGCGATGAAAACCTTCCTCGTCCTGACGCTCGCCGTAGCGATGCTGGCGATGGCGGCTCACGCCGAGGCCCAGCCGCTGCACCTGGTCCTCACACCCTCGCAGAAGCCGACCGATCTACTGGCGGCCGGCCAGGAGTTCGCCGAGGCGCTCGGCAAGCTCTACGGCGCGCCGGTCCGTGTGACAGTTGCCTCGGACTACGCGGCGGTCATCGAGGCGCTGCGCAATCGCACGGCGGACCTCGCCTTCGTCCATCCGGTCGGCTACGTGCTGGCCAGCCGCGAGGTGAAGGCGCGGATCGTGGCGCGCAACCTCTGGCACGGCAAGAGCACGTTCACGTCGCGCATCTACGTCCGCAAGGAGAGCGGGATCACGACGCTCGAAGGGTTGCGCGGCAAAACGATCGCCTTCGTGGATCCGAGCTCGTCGTCCGGCTACACCTATCCGATGGTGCTGCTGATCGAGCGGGGGCTCGTGAAGAATCGTGACCCGAAGACGTTCTTCCGCGAGGTGATGTTCGCGGGGGCGCATGACGCAGCGATGCGCGCGCTGCTCAACGGCCACGTGGACGCGATGGCGTCGTTCGACATGGCGCGCGAGCAATACCTCTCCGATCCCGCCGAGCG
Source organism: Candidatus Methylomirabilota bacterium (assembly GCA_046725765.1). Taxonomy (GTDB): domain Bacteria; phylum Methylomirabilota; class Methylomirabilia; order Rokubacteriales; family CSP1-6; genus AR12. Next base: position 1,136 of record JBKOZH010000328.1, read on the forward strand.
CGAGAAGATCGCGTTCGTCGCCGAGACTCCGGCGATTCCGGAAGCTGGCATCGCCGCTCGCGACGGCCTGGCCCCGGCGACATTCGACAAGGTTCGCGCGGCGCTGATTCAGATGCGTGGGCCGGCGTACGCGTCGCTGCTCAAGCGCATGTACGACATCGACGGCTTCGAGGCCGCGGAGGACCGCGACTACGACCCCGTGCGCGCCGCCGTCGAGATGCTCGGCGTCCGACCGCGCTGAGCGCCACCGTTTCGGCTCCGGCCGCCATGATCGAGGTGTCGGGGCTGCGCGTCGTGCTGCCGCCGGCCGTCGCGGCCGTGGACGGCGTCGACCTCACGATCCGCGGCGGCGAGTTCGTCGTCATCCTGGGTCGCAGCGGCGCCGGCAAGACGACGTTCCTGCGCGCGCTCAACCGGCTGGTGGAGCCGACGGCGGGAACAGTGCGGCTTGGTGGCCGTGCCATCACCGGGGCAGATGCTGCGACGCTGCGCGGGATGCGCAGGCAGATCGGCATGGTCTTCCAGCAGTTCAATCTCGTGCGCCGCGCATCCGTGGTCGAGAACGTCCTCGCCGGACGGCTCGGGTGGAGCCCGACGCTGCCCACGCTGTTCGGTCGCTTCTCTGAGAATGATCGGCGGTTCGCGCGCGAGTGTCTGGCCCAGGTGGGACTCGCCGACTTCGCGGCGCGCCGCGCCGACACGCTGTCGGGTGGCGAGCAGCAGCGCGTGGCCATCGCGCGAGCGCTCGCACAGTCGCCGTCGGTCATTCTGGCCGATGAGCCGACGGCGAGCCTCGATCCCGCGCTGACTGGCAGCATCATGGACCTGCTGCGGGCGATCAACGTCCAGCGCAGGCTGACGCTGGTCGTGAGCCAGCACCAGCTGGAGACGGCGCGCGCCTACGCCACGCGCATCGTCGGCTTTCGGCGCGGGCGCGTCGTGTTCGACGGTCCGCCGAGCGCGCTGACGCCGGCGGTCGCGACGGGCATCTACGGCGAGGACACGCCGGCGTGAAACGCACGACGCTCGCCATCGCGGTGATCGTGCTCGCGTGGACGGTGTGGGATACCGGCAGCGATCCTGTGCGGCTCGCGCGCGGCGTCCCGTGGATCGCCGACTTCCTGCGTCGCATGCTGCCGCCAGACCTCCGCGTGCTGCCGGCCGCGCTGCACGGCGCTCTCACGACGGTGGAGATCGCGGTCCTCGGCACGGCGGTCGCGGCGGCCGCGGCGCTGCCGCTGGGCTTTCTCTCGGCGCGCAACGTCGCCGCGCCGGCGGTGTTCCACCCCGCGCGCGCCGCGCTGAACTTCTTTCGCAGCGTCGACACGCTGGTCTACGCGCTGGTGTTCGTGGCCGCGGTGGGGCTCGGGCCGTTTCCCGGCGTGCTCGCCGTCGTGGCGTACACGACGACATCGCTGGCCAAGCTCTACTCGGAAGCCATCGAGGGCATCGACCGCGGTCCCGTCGACGCGATCACCGCCACCGGCGCGACGCGGCTGCAGATCCTTCGCTATGGAGTCCTGCCACAGGTGCTGCCGCTGTTCCTCTCGTATGTCCTGTATCGGCTCGAAACGAACATTCGCGCCGCCACGGTGCTGGGTTTCGTCGGCGCGGGCGGCATCGGCTTCTATCTGCAGACCTATCTGCGGATGATCGACTACCCCGCGGCGTCCACCGTGCTGCTCGTCACGGTGGCGATGGTGATGGTCGTCGATGCCGTGTCCTCCCGCGTCCGGGCGCGACTGGTTTGACCCCAGTGTGGGAAAACTTTTTCCCGTCTTGTGGCGCTGCCGCACAATCGGTCAGAATCGGGACGCGCGAATTCGTAGAAATACGGATTGGCGTGGAGTTTGTAGGCCAACGGGCCAGTCTTTCGAAGTGGGGGCGCCACACGTGGTAGAGCGGGGGGACGGAAAGAAGAAGCCGAACGGCGAGTTGCGCCGGGCGGCGGATTCCTTTACTTGGCCGGATCTCACCGGCATCCACGCGTTCCTCATCGAGGACAACGAAGACACGCGCGCGCTGGTGGGCGATACGCTGGAGCACTGCGGCGCGGTGGTCAGCATCTACTCGAGCGCCGACGCCGCCATGGCCGATCTGCCGGAGTTTCTGCCGACCGTCTTCATCTGCGACCTGTCGATGCCGGGTCTCGACGGCCTGCAATTCATGCGACGGATGCGCGCGCTGCCGGACGAGCGCGGCGGCACCGTGCCGGCCATCGCGATCACGGCATACTACGAAGACTACGCGGCGGCGACCGCGCTCGAGGCCGGATTCAACGCGTACATGATCAAGCCGATCAAGCTCGAGGAGCTGGCGCGGCTGGTGAAGGAGATCGCCGCCGGCTGAACCGGGCGGCCCGCTGCTCTACCCCGCCACGAATTCTCTGATCATTCGTGCGACGACGTCCGGACGCTCGAGGTGCGGCATGTGCCCCGCGCCGTCCACCGTCTGCACGCGCGCGCCCGCGATGCGCCGCGTGAACTCGTCGGCGTAAACCGGCGGCACCAGCCGATCTTCCTTACCCCAAATGAGGAGCGTCGGCGCCGTCAGGCGGTGAATGCGCTTCTTCAGCCCCTTGTCGGGAATCGGCCAGATGAATTTGCCTGTCGTACCCATCGCCCACACCAGCCGCACGCGCGCCGCCGTGGCCGCTTCCGGATCGTCGGGGGCGCCGAACATCCGCTGCGCGGCCTCGCCGTTGGGCTCGCGGAACACGTATCCCGGCAGCCGCGCGGGATCGAGCATCATCCAGTTCACGACGCGGTCGGTGTCGCGCCAGAAGCCGAGCGGCGCGATGGCGGCCAGCCGGCGCACGCGCGCGGGATACGCGGCGGCCAGCTCGCACCCGAGCATGCCCCCGAACGAGTGACCGACCACCGCAGCCTGCTCGAGCCCCAGCGCGGCGAACACCTCGTCGTAGCAGAGGACGAGGTCCCACAGGTTGTCGAGCTGGTAGACGTCGTCGGGCGTGTCCGGCGTCGTGCCCGGATGCTCCGGCGCGTGCACCGTGAAGCTCTTCGCGAGCTCGTCGAGAAATGGGTCCCACGTGAGGCCCCATGGACCGTGCAGGAACACGAGCGCCGGTCCGCTGCCCTTCGACTGCACACGGATGCGTACCCTGCCGTCCCAGGCCGCGATCGTACGCTCGCTCATGCGCGACCGGCTCCGACGGGCGCGGCCGTGCGCGGCGCCGCGGTGCCGCGCAGCCGCTCGGGCCACCAGTGGTTGACCCAGCCCTCGTCGTCCCACTCGCCGCGCAGCGCGGGCAGCACGTCCCGCGCGAAACGATCCATGTTTTCGAGCGTCAGCTCGTGCGGCATCGAGCCGATCTGCAGCAGCACCATGAGGTTGCCGACGCGCAGGTCCTTGACGACCTCCTGCTTGATGCGATCGCGCACGGTGGCGGCGCTGCCCGCGATCACATAGCCCTTCTCGACGAAGTCGCGGTAACGCAGCGCCTTCGTGTCCTCGGCGCGGCGGATGTTGGCCTTCGCCGCGGCGACGAGGCTCCTGTAGTCCTGGTTGCCGGGAGGCGAGAGGTACTGGATCGGCCAGTGCAGGCACTTGTGATAGAAGTACTCGACGTGTCGCGCGTACTTGGCCTCGGCGGCGGCATCAGTCTCCGCCACGGCGACGAGCTGCAGGAAGCCGGCACGGTACGGGTTCGTCTCGCGACCCTTCTTCGCCACGACATCCCAGTAGCCCTGCATCATCGTCTTCGCGGCCTTGGCGCCGGAGTACGACAGGAAGCAGTAGCAGACGTCGTTCTCGACGGCGAAATCGAACGTGCTGATGCTGCCCGAGCCCGGCACCCACACCGGCGGGTGCGGCTGCTGGATTGGCCGCGGCCACAGGTTGACGTTGGCGAGCTGGTAGTAGCGCCCGTTCCACGCGAACAGCTCACGCGCCTGCCACGCCTTGAGCGTGAGCGCGAACGCCTCGCGGTAGCGCTCACGGTGCTCCATCGGGGTGATGCCATAGCAGAGATTCACGTCCATCGCGCTGCCGAGCGGTAGCCCCGCCACCAGGCGGCCGCCGCTGATGCAGTCGAGCATCGCGTACTCTTCGGCCACGCGGATCGGCGGGTTCGACGTCGGCAGCGTCGCGCCCATCTGCACGATGGCCACGTTGCTGCCGTTCGTCGCCTTGGCGAGCACCGCGCCCATGATGTTGGGGCTCGGCATGAAGCCGTAGGCGTTCTGATGGTGCTCGTTGGTGCACACGCCGTCGAAGCCGGCCCGCGCGGCGAACAAGAGCTCGTCCAGCGTCCAGTTGTAGTACTGGCCCACGCGCTCGGCGTCGGCCAGCTCATGCCACGGCGGAGTGACCCAGACCGACTCGTAGCGCTTCTCGAAGTCGTCCGGCAGCTCGCGATGCGGCATCAGATGGAACGCACTGATCTTCATCTCAACCCTCTCTCTTCGGCGGCCACTGGATTCCCATCGCGTCGAGCCGGCGCAGACGGTCCTGCCCGAGCCCGCGGTCCCACACCTCCGCGAGCGCTGACGCCGTCCATCCGCCGGGACCGGTCAGCGTGCGCAGCGGAGCGGGATGCGAGAACAGCGTGACCTCGTCGCCACGCACGCCGACCACCTGCCCCGTGATGTGGGCGGCGCGATCGCTCGCCAGGAACGCGACGACGGGAGCGATGGCCTCGGCCGGCGTAGCCGTCGCGAGCGCGCGGCGCTCGCCGGGCAGGCGCTGCGTCATGCGCGTGTCCGCCGTCGGCGAGATGCAGTTGCAGCGCACGCCGTACTTCGCCATCGCCAGCGCGACCGAGCGCGTGAGCCCGACGATGCCCTCCTTGGCGGCGGCATAGTTGGGCTGGCCGGGACTGCCCTCGAGGCCCGCGGTGGAGGTGAACGTGATCATGCAGCCGGCCTTCTTCTCGCGCATGTGCGCGGACGCCGGACGCATCACGCTGAAGTGGCCCTTGAGATGCACGGCGATGACGGCATCCCACTCGTCCTCGGTCATGTTGAAGATCATGCGCTCGCGCAAAATGCCCGCGCAGCACACGACGATGTGCAGGTCGCCGAACGACTTGAGGGCGGCGTCGACCATCGCCTTGCCGCCGGCCATCGTCGCCACGTTCTCCGCGCTGGCGACGGCGCGGCCGCCCGTCTTCTCGATCTCCCGCACCACGGACTCGGCAGGCGCGCTGGAGGGATCGCGCCCGTCCACGCTCACGCCGTAGTCGCCGACGACGACCGCGGCGCCCTCGCCGGCCAGTCCGAGCGCCACCGCGCGCCCGATGCCACTGCCCGCGCCCGTCACCACCGCCACCTTGCCGTCCAGCAGGCCCATGCCGCGCTCCTTTATATCCCCGGCTCCTCCGGCGAGCCGGCGCGTGGCGGAATTATAGTCCGATCGACGGTCACGACCTCGATTACCCAGATCGCCAGCAGCAAGTACGCGAGCCCAATGGTCAGCCCGCCCGCGAGGTCCGACAGCCAGTGCCGGTCGAGGTACAGCCGACTGAAGGCGACGATCGCGACCGTGACGACGCAGAGAACGCTCGCGATCAAGCGCCACCGCCGCCGGCGACGGGATGCCGTCACGACGAGCCACACCATCAGCCCGAAGAACACGACCAGGCTCAACACGTGTCCGCTGGGAAATCCCCACGGCGATTCGTCGGGGCGGGCGCGTCCGATCGTCCACTTGGTGATCGCCTGCAGCGCGCCCGCACCGGCCATCAGCGCGGGCAGCGCGATGGCCCACCGGTGTTGCCGCCGCCACAACAGCACCACGATCCCGAGGACGATGAGCAGCACGAGGCCGAGGAAACCGCCGAGCTGGGTCACGAATGCCATCGGCAGGTACGGCATCTCCTCGCGCAGCATGCGGATCCACGTGCGCGTGCCGTAGTCGACGGCGAAAAACTGCTGGTGGGCGGCGAGGACAGCCAGCGCCACGTAGCCCGCAAGCGAGGCGAGCGCCCCACTCAAAAGCAAGCGGGGCTTCCGCGCGTGCACGAGCCGCCGATAGCGCGAACCCTCCCGGGTCATGCCACGATATGTACCGTGAGATTCGTCAAGCCGCTGCTCTTCGTTGCCGGCGCAATCCTGCTCGTCGTGTTGGTCCACCGGGTCGGAACCGAGCCGATCGTCACCACGCTGCGCACGCTGGCCTGGTGGCAGTTCCTGCTCATCTGCCTGCCGTACGCCGTCATCGTGGCCGTCGACACGCTCGGCTGGCGCTTCGCCTTCACTCGCGACCGCGCCTCGTTCTGGCGACTCTACGGCGCGCGGCTCGCCGGCGAGGCGCTCAATCTCGTGACCGCGCTCGGCTCGGTGGGCGGTGAGGCCGTCAAAGCCTGGCTGGTGCGGCGCGACGTCGAGTACGCCGAGAGCGTCCCTTCGATCGTCGTCGCCAAGACCACGATCGTCATCGCGCAGGCAATCTTCCTGCTGGTCGGCATCGTGCTCGCGTGGACGGTGCTCGATGTGCAGGGCCCCGTGGTGCGCGGCATGCTGTGGCTGCTCATGATCGAAGTCGTCGCTGTCGCCGGATTTTTTGCCGCGCAGGTCTCCGGCCTGGTCGGGCGCGGCGGGCGGCTGCTCGCGTGGACCGGCGTCACGCCGGACGCCTCAGCAGCCGAGAAGCTCGACGCCTCGCTGCGCCATTACTACCGTCACGAGTGGCGCCGTTTCGCGGCCTCGACCGGCTTCCACACGCTCGGCTGGCTGCTGGGCGGCCTGGAGGCGGCGCTGATGCTGGCGCTGCTGGGCGTGACGACGTCGGTGCCGACGGCGAGCGTCATCGAGGCGATCGGCTCCGGCGTGCGCTTCGCGTCGTTCATGGTGCCCGCCAGCCTCGGCGCGTTCGAGGGCGCCAACGCCGCGGCGTTCGGCGCGCTCGGCTTCGGCGCGGCGGCGGGGCTCGCGTTCAGCTTCGTGCGCCGCGCGCGTCAGGCCGTGTGGATCGTCGT
>JBKOZH010000115.1:0-4066 GCA_046725765.1 Candidatus Methylomirabilota bacterium
GCTGCTCAGCAAGTGGATCGACAGCGGCTACTCCGTGCTGTTCGAAGGCGCGCAGGCGACGATGCTCGACATCGATCACGGGACGTATCCGTACATCACCTCGTCGACGACCACCGCCGGCGGCGCCGCCACGGGGACGGGGGTCCCGCCGACGAAGATCCACGGTGTGCTCGGCGTGTCGAAGGCCTACACCACACGCGTCGGCGCCGGGCCGTTCCCCACCGAGATGACCGGCAAGCTCGCCGAGACGATCCGCGCGCGCGGCAAGGAGTACGGCGCGACGACGGGCCGCCCGCGGCGGTGCGGCTGGTTCGACGCCGTCGTGCTGCGCTACGCGACGCGCATCAACGGCTTCGACACGGTGGCGCTGACCAAGCTCGACGTACTCGATCAGACCGAGACGCTGAAGGTGTGCACCGGCTATCGTCTCGGCCGCGACATCGTCACGGACTTTCCGGTAGAAGAAGCGGTGCTGGCGAAGGTGGAGCCGGTTTACGAGGAGATATCCGGCTGGATGACGTCGACCGCGGGCGCGAAGAACGAGGTCGACCTGCCGGCCAAGGCGCGGCGGTATCTCGAGCGGCTCGAGGAGCTGATCGGCGTGCCGTTCTGCTTGATCTCGACGGGCGCACAGCGCGACGAGACGATCCTGTGCGAGGACTCGCCGCTGCTGCACTGGTATCCGAGCGTCCGCTCGAGCATCGTGTAGCCGACATGACCGGACGGCTCGCCGCATCGCGCTCGGCGGCGCGACGCTTGCACCCGTTGTATCGCATGGCGCGCCGGACGGCCGTCCTCGTGGTGGCGCTGATTCTGGCCCCGCTGGCGACAGCGGTCGCACAGACCGCGCCCGCGGCTCCCGCGGCTCCCGGCGCGCCAACCACTCCGGCGGCGGTCGTGACGCCGGGCAATCCCTCGAACCCGGCCGACGTCGCCAACAATCCGCATCCGACGATGCCGTGGTTCGGCCAAGCGACGCCGTACGGACAGTTCGTGCGCTGGCTTTGGCAGCCGCCGCGCGCCGTCGCCGTCGGTGATCGGATCGTCGAACAGCCCGGCTTCTGGGTCGCCGAGACAACGTCGGGGTACTACTATCCCGCGCACTGGGCACTGGCGCAGGAGCCGACCGGCCAGCTGGCGTGGCGCACTGTCGCGCCGCTGTTCTATCCGCGCTGACTCGCGCGCTCCGCGTCTCCCGCGTACACTCTCTCGGCGGAGAGCCGTTAGCTCAGTTGGTAGAGCGCCTGACTTTTAATCAGGGGGTCGATGGTTCGAGTCCATCACGGCTCACCACATCTCGCCGCTAGGACACGCGCTTGTCTTCCCGCCGTTGCTTGAGCGCGTGGCGCATGGCTGCCTCCTCGACCGAGTGCGATTTCGTGAACTCGCCGCTCTCGCGCGCCAGCGCGACGAGGCGCGCGTAGTGGCGGTGCAGCAGACGCACTTCGTCTTCGGTCAGGTCCTCGACGTTGATCAGTCGGTTGGAGGCTCCCTGCAGCGCGGCCACGATCTCGTTCAGCTTGAGATGAATCGCGCGGGCGTCCTTGTTCTGCGCGCGCTGGATGAGGAAGACCATCAGGAAGGTCACGATCGTCGTGCCGGTGTTGATCACGAGCTGCCACGTGTCGGAAAAGCCGAACAGCGGCCCGGTCAGCGCCCACACGATGACGACGCCGAGCGCGACGGCGAACGCCCACGAGGTGCCAACCCAATCCGTGATGGCACGTGAGAACCGCTCGAGGCCACGGCCGATCGCGGAGCGACGCGGGCGACGTGTGAGGCGAAACAGCCGCGGCCGTCCGTTGGTACGGGTCTTCGATAGCTCCACTGGCTCCATCCATGAAAGAAAGTGCAAGCTCGATGCCGCGCGCCTCACAGCCGTTCGAACCGCCGTGCTGGACTTTGCTGGCGATTGGAGCTGCGTGATGGCCTGTGCAGACGATTGCAGAGACCTTGCGATCCTGGACTAAGTGGCATTGCCGTTGCTGGTCACTGCTGCATGCGACCAGCCCGCGTGCGGACCACGACCCTCGCCGACGTCCAGGCCGGCGCCGAAACCTGCACGGTGTGCCGCCGGGAGCTGCGCCCCGGCGAGCCGCTAGCGTGGGGTCTGGCACACGAGCGTCTGCACGAGCGCTGCCTCGATGGGCTACGTGCCTCGCGGCTGCGACCGAAGGAGCGCCCGCAGCGTGTCGCGCCCGCAATGCGCAGCGTCCTCTCGCGGCACGACGGTCGCCTCTGCACGGCGTGCCTCGCGATGGAGATCAACGTCAGCTTGCAGCAGGCGCGCGAGGTCGTCGCGCGCCTCGGCACCGGCGAAGGCTTCGCGATGCTGCCCGTGAGCTGCGGACGCTGCGGGCGCGAGACCGACGCGCTCTGCACCATTCCGCACGCCGCCTGACCGCCTCGACGCGGTTGCGCGCGGCTTCGGTCTCTGCCACCATCGCCTCGCCCCGCGCGCGGCGCGGGAGTCCCGCCGTCCAGGAGGCGCCATGCTCTACGAGTACCGCGCGTACTACGTCATGCCGGGCCGCATGCCCGACATCCAGCGCCGCTTCGCCGACATCACGATGAAACTCTTCAAAAAGCACGGCATCAACGTCGTCGGGTTCTGGGAGACGATGATCGGCGAGTCGAACGAGATGGTCTACATCTGCTCCTACGACGACCTCGCGCACCGCGAGCGCGTGTGGAAGGCTTTCATGTCGGATCCGGAGTGGCTGGCCGCGCGCAAGGCGAGCGAGGCGAACGGGCCGCTGGTCGAGCGGGTCGTCAACAAGATCTGGCGGCCGACGTCGTTCTCGCCGATGCAGTAGCGCGTTCCAGAGGGGCGGCACGGCTTTGCCGGGCCGGCCCGAACGTTTGGGGGTTGGGGGGCCTTTCGGGGCCCTGTCTATATGGCGCCCCCATAATGGCGCCCCCCATATCTATAGAAACCGGCGGTTCGCGTGCTCGTCTGGCGGCTCGAGTCCGAGCACGACGAGCTTGCCGTCCACGTAGGCCTTGTAGGCGACGCGGATCTCGGCGTTGCCGACCGACTTGAGACCCCAGCGGATGAACTTCGGCGCGTTCGGCGAGTCCGAGCGGCCGAACATATCCAGCGCCGCCGGATACCACTTGGTGAGCAGGCGCTGCGCGAGGGCGCGTCCGCGCCCGTCGCTGACGATCTCAGCGAGGAATCGATACCCCATCTCGGAGTGGCCGAGCTCGTCGCGCTCGACGGTGTTCGACATCTCCGCCAGCGGCGCGTAGCTCGAGTGACGCCAGTCGCGCGCGTGGAACGCGCCGTTGAGATCGACGAGGAAGTGGAACAGCGCGTCGTCCGCCCATGACTCGCGCGGCAGGTGAAACGTGTAGTGCGCGTACGGCACGTCGCGCAGCGCGAAGTCAGGGTCGAGGCCGACGGCGAGGCGGTGGAACATGATCGCGTGCTTGAGCTCCTCGGCGAGGTACTCGGCCTTGATGAGTCGCGCCTGGGTGCTCGGGTAGTGAGTCTCGGCGACGTCGGCGCACGTCGCCATGAAGCCGAGAAACGACTTGTTGCCCGCGCGCTCGCCCTCGTGTCGCAGCATCTTGATGAGAAGCTCGCGATACTCGGCCGGCAGCGCGTCGCGCTCATCGAAACGCGGCGCCGACGTGGTCGCCGCCGGAAACTGCGGCAGCGGATCGCCCGCGGCGTACGCGCGGCGCCAGAACGGCCAGTCGCCAGCGGACAAGCCTGCCGTCGTCGTCGAGCCTCCGTCGATGGCGGCGGGACGCGCGCCGTGCGACGCCGCCGTGGCGCGCTGATGCCCGCAGGCGCACCCGAGCAGGCCCGCCGCATAGAGGTCGGCCTGGGCGTTCACGAGCGTCTGGGCCATACCGGGCAGCAGCCGATCGCCGACGTTGCCCACGCTGGCGCCGCACGCGGAGCAGCGAAGACGGTAATAGGTACCGTAGGCGGTGGGCTGATCCACGGTGATGCCGGCCATCGCATACGCCTGCCGAACCTCGTCCACGGGGCATACCTTAGCCCCGGGGTCCGCCCGCGTCTACAAAGGTGGAAAAATCGTCTACACTCGGCGCG
>JBKOZH010000117.1:0-5063 GCA_046725765.1 Candidatus Methylomirabilota bacterium
GACAAGGTGAGCTGCAATCCGAACTCGCACGTCGGGAGGCGCCCGAGGGAAAGCCGATAAACACCGTGGCCATTAAAGGTCCGCGAACCCGATTGGCTCCCCACGGCGTTCGGCGCACCCCTTGCCCGAGGAGTCCAGATATTTACGGTCCGCCACGCGCTTTCGCTCTGCCATCGAGCAGTTCGGCCATGTTGACTCAACGCACGGATCGGCGGGACTGAAATTCCTCGAGCGCTCTAATGATCGTCGGTTACAGCCTCATCCCTCGCGATCACAAAGAGTGTCCGAACCGTCTCCTACTGCGACCGTAGGTCGGGAGGCTGCAAGTGCGCCGCGAGATCGAAGCCGCCCGGGCTCCTCGTGTTCACGCCAGTCTTACGCTCGTGGAGTTCTTCGCGCAAATCGCGCCCGTAGTGTGCCTCGAACTGCATCACGACGCCATGCTCTCCAGTGTGGCGGGGTACGGGGCGAGGCAGCGGACTTCGATAATGGCGGGGAGATCCGTGGGGTGACGTCTATCATGGCTGGAGCAGATGGAGGGTCTCGCTGGAACTGCTGTCCGCGTGACGCCCGAGCGCCACCAGGCCGACGAATGGGCCGTGGTGCTCGCTGCCGGCAACATTCCCCACCGCCTCAGCCCGAGGCTCGATGGCTGGGCGCTCATCGTCGCCGCCCGTGACGCTGAGGCCGCCCGCGAAGCCCTCGACGCCTATGATCGGGAGAACATTGCTGACACAGCGGACGTGGGCGCCAATGTCGTGGCGTCCATTCGTGGCGCGGCCGTGGTCGGCGTCGCCGTCGGCCTTTTGCTGATCGGATTCTTTGCCGTTACCGGGACGCATGCCAGCCGCAGCATCTGGTTCGAACGCGGTAGCGCCGACGCCGGGCGCATTGTCGCTGGAGAGTGGTGGCGAACCGTCACGGCGCTAACGCTCCACGCCGACGCACCCCACGTGATCGGCAACGCCGGGGCGAGCGTCGTGCTTGTAGGGGCGGTGAGTCATCAGCTCGGCCCCGGTGTGGGCCTCTGCGTGCTCCTCCTCGCCGGCGCCGGCGGCAACGCCCTCACCGCCTTCGCCCACGGTACCCACCACAACTCCGTGGGCGCCTCGACGGCAATGTTCGGCGCCATCGGAATCCTCGCCGCCACGCGAGTCATGTCCCGCGGACGCCGCCCAGCCGCGCGCAAGCGGTGGATGATCGTCGCGGCGAGTCTCGCCCTGCTCGCTCTCCTCGGCACGAGCCCGGGCTCCGACCTCCTCGCCCATCTGTTCGGGCTCCTGCTCGGCGGCGCCGTGGGCCTCGCTGCTGCGCCCACACTGCCGCGACCTTTGGGCGCGCCGGTGCAGTGGGCGCTCGCCGTGGCCGTCCTGGCGGTGGTGGTCGGAGCGTGGCTACGCGCTGTTGCCTGAGACCACACAACCCTCCGGACCTCGAGCCGCTCGTCTCGACGATAACGTTGCGTGGAGTGCTCACGTTGTCCTTCTCACAGGCAGGAGTTGGACGTGACTTCTGAGGATGGGTCGTTTGTAGGAGCGGGACTGAATGCGCGTTCGAATCCCTACCCTATATACCTCCGTATCCCGCTCCGCTATCGCGACCCCTATCGACGGCCTAAGCCTGTACCCCGAATGCGCGTTCGAGTCTCGTACGGCTCCAGAAATGCGCGTTTTTGAGCCCTGACGCTTCGGCATCAGCGTGGTCTTGGCGGCGCTGGGCGAGGCGGCCCGGGCCGGCGTGGCGGACGAGCCGGCTTGGGCACGGGCGGAGCTGGCGCGGTCTTACGTCGTACCCAGCCCTCTAGGTTTTGACGCGACCCACGGCTTTTCATCGGACACCATCCGTTCGATTGCACTGCTGGAGCGTGCCTGCGGTCAGCGGCGAAGGGTTGGGACGAGGCCGTTCATACAAGTCGTTCTCCGGCGCACGTAGCCACGAAGTTATCTGCTATCTGCGGGTTCGACGCAAAATGCAGGTGCACATAGCTCAGCAGCGCACCATCCTCGCCATACGTTCAGTCGGCGCGAAACTTTCCGTCCGCTCGCTGCATGAGAATCTGGCGGAGGAGCTTGCCGGCTGAACCGCTACGCCTCGATCGCCCACCTGAGATACACAGCGCCGGACGTAAACCCCGCGCCGAACGCCGCGAGCACGATGCGGTCGCCGTAGGCCAGGCGGCCCTCGGCGTGCCACTCGGAGAGGCCGAGGGGAATCGTTGCCGCCACCGTGTTGCCGTAGCGGTCGAGGTTGATGACGACGCGCTCGAGCGGCAGGCCGAGGCGCTTGACCACGGCCTCGATTATTCGCCGGTTCGCCTGGTGCGGCACCATCCAGGCCACATCCTCTAATTTGAGATCGGCGCGCTTGAGCAGCTCCACGGTGACGTCAGCCATGCCGATGACAGCCGACTTGAAAACCGTGGGGCCATCCTGGACGACGAAGTGCCGACGCTGCGCCACCGATTCGGCGCTGGCGGGATGCAGACTGCCGCCGGCGGGAATGTAGAGCGCCGCCGCGCCCTCACCGTCCATGTGGCAGACGTGCTCGAAGACGCCGACGTCGGCGTCCTCGCTCTCCTCCACGAGCACGACGCCGGCGCCGTCGCCGAAGAGCACCGCAGTCGCGCGATCCGTGGGATCGATGACGCTCGACATGCGGTCGGCACCGCAGACGAGCACGCGGCGGGCCGCGCCGCCCTCCACCAGCTTGGTCGCAGTCACCAGCGCGTAGACGAAGCCGGAGCACGCGCCCGCGAGATCGAAGCCCCATGCGTTGATCGCGCCGAGCTTCGCTTGCAGCACGGCCGCCGTCGAGGGAATCGGCCGGTCGGGGGTCATCGTCGCGACGATGATGCAGTCGAGCGCGGCGGCGCCGATGCCGCGCATCTCGAGACAGCGGCGCGCGGCCGGCAGCGCCAGGTCGGAGGCGCCGCCCTCCTTCGCGAAGCGCCGCTCCGTGATGCCGGTGCGGTCTCGGATCCACGCGTCCGTTGTGTCGAGTCGCTGCTCGAACCACGCGTTGGGGTAGACGTCCGGGGGAACATAGTGGCCGGTCGCGGTGATCGCGGCTTTACGCATACACCGTTAGACCACGAGCGGCGCCGTCAGGGCTAGCCAAATCAGCGTCCAACGCTGTTTCTGGGGGGTCGGTGCTCGCGGGAACTACGAGGCGCCGCCCCCATTGCAGTTTCATCAACCGCGACGCACCGCCCGCTTACCCGAGTTCTATCCAAATCATGCCCGCGACTCACCGCCGCTCTTCGAGGCAGTCGAGGCGCGAAGCCAGAATACTCCTAGGCTTGGCCGGCGTCCTACGTCTAAGAGAGGAAGAGATCATTGCGGCGATCATTAACTCGTCTCCTTCATCGTCTCCTGGTCGGAACCGCGAACTGCGGTTAGCTTGGCGCGAAGTTCGTCAACGTCAGCATAAGCTCGCCGTCGTCACCTGGAGGATCGTGTCAATCATGTTGATCGTCAGTTCCACGGCGCGCTCAATGGCGACGGTGGCACGGCCCTCGGCTGTGATCCGCGGGCCCACCTTGATCGTGTTGTCGTCGGTGGACAACAAACGATCGAGTCTTCCGGGTGCTTCGGCGGGCGCGGCGGGAGCTTCACCACGCGCCGTCGTCTGTGCGTTGCCGTGCGCTCGAAACTTTATTGCCACGCGGTACGTCATTTGCGGCTTTTTGCCGGCGCGTTTGTGACCGCAGAGCAGAGACGAGAAAAGCGCCGAGAGGCGGCGCTTTTGCTCGTCTTTATCGGTGTGGTGGCCCCAACGGGACACGATCGAACTTTCATATTTCAAGTTCGCGATTTCATTGCCCGCTGATGTCGCGGTCCGGCTCGTATGAAGCCATTTCAAGGTAGGCCACCGCCCCTCACCCCGGCGATCAACGAACGATTAGGCCCTGAGGCTCCGTCCCCGCCTGGATCCGAGTCGCCAGGGCGAGCTTGGCGATGTCGATCACCGCGACCTCGTTCGTACCACGCACGGCGATGAACGCCGTCTTGCCGTCCTTGCTGAAGCCGATGTTGGCGCCGCCCTGGCCGATCGTCAGGCGCTTCACTTCCTGGAACGTCCGCGCATCGAAAATCTGGGCGAAGGTGTCCTGGCCGTTGGTTACGATCGAGTAGCGACGATCTCGGGTCCACGCGTTGGTGACCGGTTGCTTGCCGGTCGGCTGTGTCGCAAGCATCGCCAGATCCGAGGCATCGAGCACGACGTTCGTGTTCGCGTCGGCCGTCTGCACCCACACCTCTCTCCCGTCGGGAGACACCCGCAGCATGTGCGGTTTGCTATGGGCGGGAAACGGGACGGTCTTGACGAGCTTTCGGCTGACCATGTCGATCTTCGAGACCGTGTCCGCCTCGCGTTCCGGTGTGAAGCCGAACCGACCGTCCGGCGTGAGGTGAAGGTCTCAGGGAAATGCGCCGGTCTGGAGCGTGGACTCCACGGCGCCGTGCTCGAGGTCGAGGAACGCGATGAGGTTGTCGCCCGCAACGTTGACAGCGGCCTTCTTTGTGTCAGGCAGCACGACCAGACTGTGGCCGGGACCCTTGCCGAGCCCGGCGATCGTCTTGGTGACGGCCACCTGCCTCGGATCGATCGCAATGGCCTGGACCTGATCGTTGGGAAAGTCGTAGGTCCAGATTCGTGCTCCGTCCCAGTACGTCTGCTCGTTGGACAACCAGCGCACCGAGGCGCCGAGTGGTCGCGTTTCGCGCACCCGGCGGTCGGCGACGTCGATCAGTGTGACATCTTTCGAGCCGACGTTGAAGACGTAGACCGTTTCGCGGCTTTCTCCGGCCCCGGCTGCTGGTGCCGATCGCACGGGAGCCGTACCCGTCTCCGACGCACTCCCCTCTTTGCCGCTCGAGCGGCCGGCGAAAGGAGATGTGCAGGCGGAAGCGAGGAGTCCGAGCGCTGCGCTGCTCGCGCCTTTGAGGACCGTGCGGCGGTCGAGACTCGAGGAGAGGAACCAATCCGCGCCGCCGACGAGCACGCTCTTCGCCTCGTCACGCGAGGCGCAGTCTTCGGGACGTCAGTGCGAAGGCGGCTTGGCC
>JBKOZH010000206.1:0-21581 GCA_046725765.1 Candidatus Methylomirabilota bacterium
GCCTACTGGCAGCATCCATCGCGCGCCCTGACGCTGGTCGGCATCACGGGGACGAACGGCAAGACGACCACGTCGTATCTGGTCGACGCGCTGCTGCGCGCGCGCGGCGGCGCCACCGGCATCCTCGGCACGATCCAGTACGTCGTCGGCGACGAGGTGCGCCCCGCCGGACAGACGACGCCCGAGGCGCTCGAGATCGAGGCGATGCTCGCGGCGATGCGCGACCGCGGCGTGCGCGGCGTCGCGATGGAGGTGTCGTCGCACGCGCTGGCGCTGTCGCGCGTCGATGCGCTGGCCTTCGACGTCGCCGTGTTCACGAACCTGACCCAGGATCATCTCGACTTCCACGGCACGCTCGACGAGTACGGCCGCGCCAAGCGGCGCCTGTTCGAGCTGCTCGCCGCGTCGCCGAAGCCGCGCCGCACCGCCGTCATCAACGGCGACGATCCGGCCGGCCCGCGCATGGTGGCCGGGCTGGACGTCGACACGCTGACCTACGGGCTGGGTCCCGACAATCGCGTGCGCGCGACCGACTGGACCTCGACGCTCGACGGTGTGCGGATGCGCGTGAGCACGCCGGCCGGGCCGCTCGCGCTGGCCTCGCCGCTGATCGGCGAGCACAACGTGATGAACCTGCTGGCCGCCGTCGGGGTCGGGCTCGCGCTGCCGCTGGCGCCCGACGCGATCGCGCGCGCGCTCGGCGGCGTGCAGACGGTGCCGGGACGCTTCGAGCAGGTGCGGGCGGGGCAGCCCTTCCTGGTCGTCGTCGACTACGCACACACGCCGGACGCGCTGGAGCGTGTGCTGACCACGGCGCGCAAGCTCACGTCGGGACGGCTCGGGGTCGTGTTCGGCTGCGGCGGCGACCGCGACCGGACGAAGCGGCCCATCATGGGCGAGATCGCCGCGCGGCTGGCCGATCACGCGTGGATCACCTCGGACAACCCGCGCTCGGAGGATCCCGACGCGATCGTCGCCGAGGTGGCCGCAGGGGCCGCGCGCGTACGGCAGGGCGGCCAGCACGCGCGCATGGCCGATCGCGAGGCGGCAATCACCGCGGCGCTCGCGTGGGCGCGCCCGGGCGACACGCTCGTGATCGCGGGCAAGGGGCACGAGACCTATCAGATCGTCGGCAGCGAGGTGCTGCCGTTCGACGACCGCGACGTGGCGCGGCGGCTTCTGTCGGAGCGGGCTCGATAGGGAGGCGTATGGCGGCGTTCAGTATCCAGGAGCTGGTTCGTGCGACCGAGGGCGCGCTGGTGAGCGGCGACCTCGCCGTTCCCGTCGCCGGCGTGTCCATCGACTCGCGCACCCTGCAGGTCGGCGAGGCGTTCTTCGCGATCGTCGGCCATCGCCTCGACGGCCACGCTTTCCTGGCCGACGCCGCGGCGCGCGGTGCGGCGTGCGTCGTCGTGCACACGCTCCCGGACGAGCCACCGGCCAACGTGCCGCTCGTACTGGTCGAGGACACGACGCGCTCGCTGGGCAAGCTCGCGGCCTGGCACCGCTCGCGCTTCAGCGTGCCCGTCGTTGGGATCACGGGCTCGATTGGCAAGACAACGGTCAAAGAGCTGACCGCGGCGGTGCTCGCCACGCGATGGAACGTCCTCAAGCCCGCGTCGTCGTTCAACAACCAGTGGGGTTTGCCGCTCACACTGCTGCGTTTGGGGACGGAGCATGGCGCCGCCGTGGTCGAGATCGGCACCAACCAGGCGGGCGAGATCGCGACGCTGTCCGCGATCGCGAAGCCGACGATCGGCGTGGTGACGCTCGTCGCCGCCGTGCACACGGAGTTTCTCGGCAGCATCGACGGTGTCCGCGAGGAGAAGGCCGCGCTGGTGCGCGCGCTCTCGCCCTCCGGCATCGCGGTGCTCAACGCCGACGATCCGCGCGTGGCCTCGATGACCCGCGAGGCCAAAGGGCGCGTGATCACGTTCGGCCGCGCCGCCGGGACCGACGTCCGCATCGTGAGCGACATCACCGATACCGAAGACGGCTTCGAGTTCACGTTAGAAGCTGGCGGTCGTCGGCAGCCGGTGCGCGTGGCGTTCGCCGGTCGCCACAACGTCGCCAACGTGCTGGCCGCGGCAGCGGTCGGTGTCGCCGTCGGGCTGCCGGTGGAGGACATCGCGCGCGGGCTCGCGGCGGCGCGGCCCGTCGGCGGCCGCGGCGTGTGGAAGCGCGCGGGGGAGGTCACGATCCTCGACGACACGTACAACGCGAGTCCCGCCTCGGTGCGCGCGGCGCTGGAGACGCTGGGGGCGCGGCGCGCCGGCCGGCGCGCGGTCGTCGTCCTCGGCGACATGCTCGAGCTCGGCGCGCTCACCGACGAGGCGCATCGCGAGGTGGGACGCCTGGTCGCGGCGTTGCCCGCCGACGACTTCGTCGGGTTTGGGCGCGCGGCCGGCCTGGCCGTTGAAGCGGCGCGCGGCGCGGGATTGACGGCCGCGCATCACGCGGCGACGTTCGAAGACACGGTCGGCTACCTGCTCAAGAGCCTGGCGCCCGGCGACATGGTGCTCGTCAAGGGCTCGCGGGGCATGCGCATGGAGCGCGTGGTGGACGCGCTCGTGGCGCGTCTTGCCCGGACCGAGCGGTCCTCCGGATGAGGATGGACGATGCTTTACTACCTGCTCGTCCCGCTCGCGAGAGAGCACATTGTCTTCAACGTCTTCCGCTATCTCACCTTTCGCTCGTTCATGGCGCTGATCACCGCGCTGGTGATCTCGCTGATCGTCGGCCCTTGGCTGATCCGTCGTCTTCGCCGCATGCAGCACGGCGCCGAGACACTGCGCGAGGACACGCCGGAGCATCACCGCAGCGGCAAGAAGGGCACGCCGACGATGGGCGGCGTGATCATCCTTTGCGCGATCCTCGGCTCGACGTTCCTGTGGGCGAATCTGGCCAACCGGTACGTCTGGGTCGCGATGCTGGCGATCGCGGGCTACGGCCTGATCGGCATGTGGGACGACTGGACGAAGGTCCGCACCAGGCGCGGGATCCCCGCCCGCGGCAAGCTCGCGGCCCAGGTGATCCTGGCCCTGGGGCTGCTGCAGATCGTCTACTGGCAGCCGCCGGACGTGTTCCAGCCCGTGCTGGCGATCCCCTTCTTCAAGGGCTGGTTCGTGCATCTAGGCGTCGTATGGGTCTTTTTTGCGGCCTTGGTCATCATCGGCGCCTCGAACGCGGTGAACCTGACCGACGGCCTGGACGGGCTCGCCATCGGCCCGATCGTGATGGCCGGCGCGGCCTTCGGAGTGATTGCGTACTTGACCGGCAACTTCCGAGCAGCGGACTATTTAAAAATCCTCAATGTGCGCGGGGCTGGCGAGCTGTCTGTCTTTTGCGGGGCGCTGATCGGCGCGGCCATCGGGTTTCTCTGGTTCAACTGTCATCCGGCCGAGGTCTTCATGGGCGATGCGGGCTCGCTCGCGCTCGGCGCGGCGATCGGCACGCTCGCGGTGCTCACCAAGGCGGAGCTCCTGCTGCCGCTCATCGGCGGCATCTACGTGGTGGAAGCGGTCTCCGTCATCGTGCAGGTGGCGTCGTTCAAGCTCACGGGGCGGCGCGTCTTTCGGATGGCGCCCTTACACCACCACTACGAGCTGACCGGCTGGCCCGAGCCCAAGATCGTCGTGCGGTTCTGGATCGTGTCGTTCGCGCTGGCGCTGCTGGCGCTCACGACGCTGAAGCTACGGTAGTGCGAGCCGTAGGACGTCGCGGGGCCCCGCCGTCCGAGGCGAGCCGATGGATGGGAGTGCGAGCGGCGTGACGGCAACGGCAGAGGAGGTGGCGGTGGCGACGAGAGGCCGCGCGTACCTGGCGACGCTCGCCGGACGCCGCGTGACCGTCGTCGGTCTCGCCAAGAGCGGTATCGCCGCGGCGCGTCTTCTCGCCGCGGCCGGCGCCGACGTGCGCGGCACGGACGCGAAGCCCATCGCGTCGCTCGGCCCGGACGTCGCCGCGCTCGGCGGTGCGGGCGTCCGCCTCGTCGACGGTCCGGCCGCGCTCGACGGCGCCGAGCTGCTCGTCGTGAGTCCGGGCGTGCCGCTCTACGGCGATCAGCTGGCTCCGGCGCGGGCGCGCCTGGTGCCCGTGATTGGTGAGCTGGAGCTGGCGTGGCGCGCGATGGAGGCCGACACCATCGCGATCACCGGCACGAACGGCAAGACGACGACGACGGCGCTCACCGGCGCGCTCCTCGCCGAGCAGTCGCGGCCGGTCTTCGTCGGCGGCAACATCGGCACACCGCTCGCCGCGCGCGCGCTCGACTTCCCCGCCGACGGTCTCGTGGTGGCCGAGGTCTCGTCGTTCCAGCTCGAGACGATCGAGGCGTTCCAGCCGCGCGTCGCCGCCGTGCTCAACGTGACGCCGGATCACCTGGATCGACACCGGACGTTCGCGCGGTATCTCGATGCGAAGGCGCGCATCTTCATGAACCAGACGGAGCACGACTGCGCGGTCCTGAACGCCGACGACGAAGCCGCGGCAAGCCTCGCGGCGCGGACGCGCGCGCACGTCGTGTGGTTCAGCCGTCAGCGCACGCTGGACCACGGCGTGTTCGTGCAGGACGGCTGGTTGGTGGCGCGGCTCAACGGCCACGGCGATCGCATCTGCCCGCTCGGTGACATCCAGCTGCGCGGCGCGCACAACGTCGAGAACGTGCTGGCGGCGACGGCCTGCGCGCTGTGGACGGGCATCGGCGTCGACGCGATCCGCCGCGCGGTGGCCCGCTTCCGCGCCGTCGCGCATCGCATCGAGTTCGTGCGCGACGTCGCCGGCGTGCAGTTCTACAACGACTCCAAAGGCACCAACGTCGCGTCAACGATCAAAGCGCTCGAGTCCTTCACCGAGCGCGTCGTGCTGATCGCGGGCGGCAAGGGCAAGGGCCAGGACTTCACGCCGCTCGCCGAGGCCGCGCGCGGCCGCGTGAGCCACGCCGTCGTCATCGGCGAGGACGGCGACAAGATCGCCTCTGCGCTCGACGCGGCAGGCGTCGCCATCACCGCGGCGGATTCGCTGGCGAGCGCGGTTCAGGCCGCGCGCGTGGCCGCGCGGGCGGGCGACGTGGTGCTGCTCTCGCCCGCGTGCGCGTCGTTCGACATGTTCGACAACTACGAGCATCGCGGCGACGTGTTCAAGAAAGTCGTCGAGGAGCTCGGCTGATGCCGCGGCGGCTCACGCCCGACGTGTGGCTCTTCGGCGTGGCGGTCGCGCTGCTGTCGGCCGGCGTGGTGATGGTCTACTCCGCGAGCGCGGTGGTGGCCGCCGACCGGTTCCACGATCCGTACTTCTTCCTCAAGAAGCAGCTCTTCTGGGCGCTCGCGGGCGCCGTCGTGATGCTGGCGGCGCTGCGCAGCGACTATCGCTGGCTCGAGAAGGCGGTCGTCCCGCTGCTGCTCGTGGCGGGCGTGCTGCTGGTCCTGGTGCTGGTGCCGCCAATCGGTCAGGCGATCAACGGCACGCGCCGCTGGATTCGCCTGGGGCCGGTCTCTTTCCAACCGGTCGAGCTGGCCAAGCTCGCGCTCGTGTTGTACCTCGCCGCATTCCTCGCGAAGCGGCGCGGTGAGCTCGCGGACTTCCGCACGGGCGCGCTGCCGCCGCTGCTCGTGGCCGGGCTCATGGCGGGCCTCGTGCTGCTGCAGCCGGACCTCGGCAACTGCATGACGCTGATCGTGCTGACGTTCGCCCTGCTGTACCTGGCGGGCACGCCGATCAAGCACCTGGCCCTCGTGGCTGCGCCGGCGCTGCCGCTGGTCGCGGTGGCGATCTGGATGGCGCCCTATCGCATGCGCCGCATCACGGCGTTCATGGATCCGTGGGCCGACGCGCGCGGCGGCGGCTTTCAGATCATCCAGTCCTGGCTGGCCCTCGGCAATGGAGGGCTCTTCGGCCAGGGCATCGGCGGCAGCCGGCAGAAGCTCTTCTATCTGCCGGAGTCGCATACGGATTTCATCTTCGCCGTCCTCGGTGAGGAGCTCGGCTTCGTCGGCGCCGTGGCCATCGTCGCGCTCTTCGCCGTGCTGGTGTGGCGCGGGCTGCGCGTGGGACTGCGCGCGCCGGACGCCTTCGGCACCTATCTGGCGCTCGGCATCACCGTGCTGCTGGCCACGCAGACGCTCGTCAACCTCGGCGTGGTCACCGGGCTCTTGCCGACGAAGGGGCTGCCGCTGCCGTTCATCTCGTTCGGCGGCTCCGCGCTGCTCATGACCATGCTCGCCACCGGCATGCTGCTCAACGTCAGCCAGCACGCGCATGTTTAAGCGCTATCAGCAGATCCATTTCGTCGGTATCGGCGGCGCCGGGATGTCCGGCATCGCCGAGATTCTGCTGAACCTCGGCTATCGCGTCACCGGCTCGGATGCGCGGCGCAACGACGCGGTCGAGCGGCTCGAGCAGCTGGGCGCGAAAGTCTTCACGGGCCACGACGCCTCCCACATCGAGGGCGCGCACGTCGTCGTCTACTCCTCGGCCGTGGGCCGCGACAACGTCGAGCTGCAGGCCGCGCGGCAGCGGGCGATCCCCGTGATCCCGCGCGCGGAGATGCTGGCCGAGCTCATGCGGATGAAGTACGGCATCGCCGTGGCCGGTACGCACGGCAAGACCACGACGACGTCGATGGTCGGCGCGGTGCTGGCGGAGGGCCGCTACGACCCGACGATCATCGTCGGCGGCCGCGTGACCAGCCTGGGCAGCAACGTGCGGCTCGGGCAGGGGGATTTCCTCGTGGCCGAGGCCGACGAGTCGGACGGCTCGTTCCTCAAGCTCGATCCGACGATCGCGGTGGTGACGACGATCGACGCCGAGCACCTCGATCACTACGGCACGCTCGAGGCCATACAGGACGCGTTCGTGGCGTTCGTGTCCAAGGTGCCGTTCTACGGTGCCGCGGTGCTGTGTCTGGACCAGCCGAACATCCAGCGGCTGATGCCGCGCATCGAGAAGCGCGTGGTGACCTATGGACTGGAGTCCAGCGCCGACCTCGTCGCGCGGCGGGTGCAGCTGTCCGGCATGACCAGCCGCTTCGAGGTGCACCACCGCGGCGACCTGCTGGGCGAGTGCACGCTGGCGATCCCCGGACGCCACAACGTCGTCAACGCGCTGGCGGCGATCGGCGTCGGCCTCGACCTCGAGATCCCGTTCGTGACGATCCAGAAGGCGCTCGCGGGCTTCGCGGGCGTGCAGCGCCGCTTTCAGATCCGCGGGCGGGCCGACGGCGTCACCGTCGTCGACGACTACGGCCACCATCCGGTCGAGATCCGCGCGACGCTTGCCGCCGCCAAAGCCGGCTTCGACTGCCGGATCGTCACGGTGTTCCAGCCGCATCGCTACACGCGCACGAAGCACCTGTTCGAGCAGTTCCTCACGGCCTTCAACGAAACCGACGTGCTGATCGTAATAGACATCTACGGCGCCGGCGAGGCGCCGATCGAAGGCGTCGACGCCGCGGCGCTCGCCGAGGGTATTCGCGCCCACGGCCACCGCCAGGTCACATATCTCGGCGGCGATCGCGCGCGCATCGTCGACCACGTGTGCAGCATCACCCGTCCCGGCGACCTCGTGCTGACACTCGGCGCCGGCGACGTGAGCCAACTCGGACCCGAGATTCTCCGTCGGCTCCAAACCGGCTCGCAGGAACGGAGGGCTCAATGTTAGGAGAGATCCGAGGGGAAGTCCGGTTCAAAGAACCGCTGAGCTTCCACACCTCGCTGCGCATCGGCGGCCCCGCCGACATCTTCGTCGTCCCTCAGGACGTCGAGGACATCCGGCACGCGCTGATGTTCGCCGATCGCGAGCAGCTGCCCGTCGCCGTCGTCGGCGGTGGCAACAACCTGCTCGTGCGCGACCGCGGCGTGCGCGGCGTCGTCCTCAAGCTCGAGGGCTGCCTGGGCCGCGCGGAATTCCACGGCGAGGAAGCGCTGGCCGGCGCCGGCGTGTCGCTCTCGGCGCTGATCCGCGAGGCCGCCGCGCTCAATCTGGGCGGCGTCGAAAGCCTGGTCGGCATTCCCGCGACCATCGGCGGCGCGCTCGCCATGAATGCCGGCACAGCGGACGGCTGGATCGGCGACTTCGTGAGTGCGGTGTACTACCTGCACCCGGACGGCTCGCTGGGTGAGTTCAAGCCCTCCCCGTCGTTCGGCTACAAGGCGTTCCACATGCCGGCGGGCTCGGTGCTCATCGGCTGCCGGATGCAGTTCCAGCGCAGGGCGCTGGCCGAGATCCAGAAAGACATCCGCGCGCGGCTAAAGCAGAAGAAGTCTACGCAGCCGCTGGCGCTGGCCTCCGCCGGCTTCGTCTGGAAGAATCCAGCGGGCGATCTGGCCTCGCGGCTCATCGAGAAAGCGGGGCTGCGCGGCAAGCGCGTCAACGGCGCGGAAATCTCGTCGAAGCACGCCAACTTCATCGTGAACCGCGGCGGCGCCGGTGCCGCCGACATCCTGAGCCTCATGGAGCTCACCCGCGAGCGCGTCCACGGCCACTTCGGGATCGCGCTCGAGCCAGAGATCCGCGTCCTCGGTGAGTAGAGGCCTGCTCTCGCCCCGCGGCGCCCGCGCGCTTGCGGATCTCGGCGAGCGCACGTCGCTCGTGGACCGCCAGCGCGTGGGTCCCGCGCGCCGCCGCGCACGCCGGGCGCGGCTGCGGGCGCGCCTCAAGCAGCGCGCGGGCGTCATCGTCGCAAGCCTCGCCGGCGCCGTCGCGGTGGTGGCGGCGGGCTACTGGCTCACCACGTCGCCGCGCTTCGCGGTCAAGAGCGTCGAGGTGCACGGCGCCTCGCGCGTGCCCGTGCCGCGCATCCTCGCGGCCGCGGCCATCGCGCCCGGTGCCAACGTCTGGACGCTCGACGGCCGCGCCGTCGCCGCGCGCATCGAGTCGCTACCCGAGATCCGGCGTGCCGACGTCGTCCGGGAGCTACCCAACCGGGTGACGATCGTCGTCGAAGAGCGGCGGCCGTTCACGCTCGTACACGCGGCGCGTCTGCACTGGATGGACGAGGACGGCCACGTGCTCGGCGAGGAGCGCCGCGCCGTCGCGCCCGGCGCGCCGGTGATCAGCGGGCTGACCGAAGAGGAACTCGCGTCGATGCGCACCGCGCCCGGTCCCAAAGCGCGCGCCGCGGTGACGCTCATCCGCGCCCTGCTGCGCTCCGGGACGTCGCTGGCTGCGGAGATATCCGAGATCGACATGAGCCGCCCGGAGGGGCCCGTGCTGTACACGGTGGACGGCGTCGAGGTGCGTCTGGGCACCGAGGAGTGGGACGAGCGGCTCGCGCGGCTCGAGGGCGTGCTGGCGCAGGTCGCCACCCAGGACGTGAGCGGGGTCGATCTGCGGTTCAAGGATCAGGTGGTCCTTCGAAGGGGGACGTCGCGGTGAGACGGACCAAGATCCCGGAGCTCATCGTCGGGCTCGACGTCGGCACCACGAAGGTCTGCGCGGTCATCGCGGCGCCGCGACCAGGCGGCGTGCTCGAGGTCGTCGGCATGGGCGCCGCCCCATCGCGCGGGCTGCGCCGCGGCGTCGTCGTCAACATCGACTCCACGGTCGAGGCCATTCGCCACGCGGTCGGCGAGGCCGAGCAGATGGCGGGCGTGGAGGTGTCGGCCGTCTACGCGGGTGTCGCGGGCGGCCACATCCGCTCCGTCAACAGCCGCGGCGTCGTCGCGGTGTCCGGCAAGGAGCGTGAGGTGAGCCAGGCCGACGTCGACCGCGCGGTGGACGCGGCGCGCGCGATCAACATCTCGCAGGATCGCGAGATCCTGCACGTGCTGCCGCAGGCGTTCGCGGTCGACGACGCCGACGGCGTGCGCGATCCTCTCGGGATGTCCGGCGTACGGCTCGAGGTCGAGGTGCACGTCGTCACGGCCGCCGTGAGCTCCGTGCAGAACGTGATCCGCTCCGTCAACCGCGCGGGGCTCACCGTGCAGGACGCCGTGCTCGAGCCGATCGCCTCCGCCGAGGCCGTGCTCTATCCCGACGAGAAGGAGCTCGGCATCCTCGTCATCGACATCGGCGGCGGCACGACGGATCTGGCGCTGCTGCGCGACGGCGCCGTGTGGCACACGGCGATCCTGCCGCTCGGCGGCGACCACATCAGCAACGACATCGCGGTCGGGCTGCGCACGCCGATGGCGGACGCCGAGGCGCTCAAGAAGCGCTACGGCTGCGCGCTGACGGCGCTCGTGCCCGCCGAGGAGACCGTCGACGTGCCGTCAGTCGGCGGGCGCAAGCCGCGTCAGCTCTCGCGGCAGGTGCTGTCCGAGATCATCCAGCCGCGCGTCGAGGAGATCTTCACGCTGGTCGCGCGCGAGCTGTCGCGGGCGGGCTTCCCCGACGCCGCGACGGCCGGCGTCGTCGTCACCGGCGGCAGCTCGATCATGCAGGGCGTGCCGGAGCTGGCCGAGTCGGTCTTCGACCAGCCGGTGCGCCGCGGCGTGCCGGGCGACATCGGCGGCCTGGCGGATATGGTGAAGAGTCCAACGTACGCGACCGCGGTGGGCCTCACGCTCTACGGGGCGCGGCGGCAGCGCAGTGCAGGCACGTGGACGGACACGACCGGGGCGGGGCTCGGCCGCTGGGGCCGGCGCCTCGTCGGGTGGCTCAGTGAAGTCCTCTAACGGCCGCCGGTCGCACGGCGGCGCGCAGCCGCGACTGTTCGCGAGTGACGCGAGCAGGCGTGACGGCGTACGAACGCGCCGGGTGGCGACCCGGGCGAAGGAGGAGAACCGGATGGAGCGAGATCGCGCACGGCGCCCGCTCTTCGAGCTGGACGATGCACCGCAGGCGGCGAAGATCAAGGTGTTCGGGCTCGGCGGGGGCGGGGGCAACGCGGTGAGCCGGATGATGGCTGCACAGTTCACGGGCGTGGAGTTCATCGTCGCCAACACCGACATGCAGGCGCTGCGAAGCTCGCCGGCGCCCGTGAAGCTGCAGCTGGGCGCGAAGCTGACCCAGGGGTTGGGCGCCGGCTCCAATCCCGACGTCGGGCGCAACGCCGCGCTCGAGGATCCGGAAACGATCACGCGGCTGCTCGAAGGGGCCGACATGGTCTTCATCACCGCGGGCCTCGGCGGCGGCACGGGCACCGGCTCGGCGCCCGTCGTGGCGTCGCTGGCGCGCGACCTCGGGATTCTCACCGTGGCCGTCGTCACCAAGCCGTTCACGTTCGAGGGCCGCAAGCGGATGCTGCAGGCCGAGGCGGGCCTCGAGGCGCTCCGCAGCGTGGTCGACACGCTGATCGCGATTCCTAACCAGCGCCTGCTGTCCGTGGTGGATCGCGGCACGCCGCTGCTCGAGGCGTTCCGCGTCGCCGACAGCGTGCTGCAGCAGGCCGTGCAGGGCATCTCGGATCTCATCCTCGTTCCGGGCCTCGTGAATCTCGACTTCGCGGACGTGCGCACGATCATGTCCGGGATGGGGATGGCCATGATGGGCACGGGCGTCGGTCGCGGTCCCAACCGCGCGCTGGACGCCGCGCAGAAGGCCGTCGCGAGCCCGCTGCTCGACGACACCTCGATCGAGGGCGCGAAGGGCATCCTCATCAACTTCACCGGCGGGTCGGATATGGCGATCCACGAAGTCGAAGAGGGCGCGCGCATCGTGCAGGAAGCGGCGCACGAGGAGGCGAACATCATCTTCGGCGCCGTGCTCGATCCGAGCCTCGAGGACGAGGTGCGGATGACCGTCATCGCCACCGGCTTCACGGAGCGGAAGTCGCAGCTCGAGCCGGCGGGCAAAGTCGTGGATCTGCCGCGGGCGCCGCGCTCCGCCGGGGGCACGTCGGCCAACGGGACGGCGGGCACGTGGCGGCGCCGCTTCGGCGAGGCGCGCGCCGAGGGCGACGATCCGCTCGATCAGGAGCACGACTACGACGTGCCGACGTTCCTGCGTCGCTCGGCGGATTGATTACCATGACCGTGTGACGACCGATGCGCTGCGGCGGCTCACCACCCACGGTGAGCCGCCGCGTTATTTCACGTTTCCCGCGCTGGCCGCCGCGGGGCTGCCGCACGCCAGCACCACGCGCCACTGTCCCGGCGTGACGGCGTCGTCCCAGCCGACGGCGCCATTCACGGACGGCGCGCGTGACACGCTCGCCGCGGCCGGTCTCGATCTCGGCCGCGTTGCGTATGCGCGGCAGGTTCACGGCGCGGACGTCGCGCGCGGGATCACGCGCGGCGGCTTCGCCGGTGCGGCCGACGTACTCTCCACCACCGAGCGCGGGATGCCGCTCGCCATCTTCACCGCCGACTGTCTGGCGCTCACCCTCTGGGACGCGGACGCCGGCGCCCTGGCCGTCGCCCACGTCGGGTGGCGCGGGACGGTCAAGCGCGCGCAGCAGGCGGCGGTTGTCGCGACGACGGCGCTCGGCGCGCGCGCCGCGCGACTGCGCGCGGCCATCGCGCCGTCCATCGGGCCGTGCTGTTACGAGGTCGACGAGCCTGTGGCCGGCGAGTTCACGCACGCCTTGGGACGCGCGCGCTGGGAACGCTGGACGCGCCCGTCAGCGAATGGGCGCGTGATGCTCGATCTGTGGACGGCGAACGAGGAGCTGCTGGCCGAAGCGGGCGTGGATCCGGCGCGCGTCGAGAACCCGCGGCTCTGCACCGCGTGTCATCCCGAGCTGCTGTACTCGTATCGCAAGGGCAACCGCGGCCGCCTCGTCACCGTCGCCGCGCTGCCCTGAGAACGTGGGGCCCCGAAATGGGCCCCCCATACCCCCCGAACGCTTGCACCGCCCCGGCACAGCCGTGGCGGTCCTCGATCCCGCGGCTAGCTCGCCATCACATGGGGGGCCCCGAAATGGCCCCCCATACCCCCCGAACGCTCGCACCGCCCCGGCGCAGCCGTGGCGGTCCTCGATCCCGCGGCTAGCTCGCCATCACGGTGCGGTCGCGAGCCCAGGCGCGCAGCGCGGCGATTGTCTCCGCGCGCGTGACCGACAGCGGTTTGGTGGCCTTCAGCTCTTCGACGATGATGGCCGAGCTGACCTCGACGCCGCGCGAGAAGGCCGTGTAGAGCCCGGCCACGACCGCTTGCTCGATTTCCGCACCGCTGAACCCCTCGGAGGCGGCGACGAGCTCGGCCAGATCGAACAGCCGCGGGTCGCGTTTGCGCTTGCGCAGGTGCACGGCGAAAATCTCGCGGCGCTCTTCGGGGTTCGGCAAGTCGACGAAGAAGATCTCGTCGAAGCGGCCCTTGCGCGTGAGCTCCGGCGGCAGCTGGCCGATGTCGTTGGACGTCGCCACGACGAACACCGGCGCTTTGCGATCCTGCAGCCACGCGAGCAGCCGGCCGAACACTCGCTTGGAAAGCCCGGCGTCGGCGTCGCCGGCCGCGTTGTACGAGAGGCTCTTCTCGAGCTCGTCGATCATCAGCACGCACGGCGCCATCTGCTCGGCCATCCGCAGCGCGCGGTCGAGGTTCTTCTCCGTCTCGCCGATGTACTTGTCGTACAGCCGCGCGGGCTCCATCTTCAGCAGCGGCAGCCCCCACTCGCGTGCCACCGCGCGCGCGACGAGCGTCTTGCCGCTGCCTTGCACGCCTAGCAGCAGAATGCCGCGGCTCGGCTCGATGCCGAACGCGCGCGCCTGGGCCGTGAACGCCTTCTTGCGCTTGGCGAGCCAGGCCTTGAGATTCTTGAACCCGCCGACCTCGGCCAGGTTCTCCTCCGGCGAGATGTACTCGAGCACGCCGTCCTTGCGCAGCATCTCCTTCTTGAGCTCGATGATGAAGTCGACGTCCCTGGCGTCCAGCGTGTTGTCGCGCAGGATCGCCTGCGTGACCGCGCGCTCGGCCTCGAACGCGGTGAACCCGCGCAGCCGATCGACGAGCCGCTCGAGATCGGCGGGCGAGAGCGCCATGGACACCGGCCGCTCGCGCGAGCACTCCGCGACGACGCGCTTCACGATGCTCGTGAGCTCGTCGGCGCCGGGCAGCTCCAGCGTGAAGCGGGCGGTGAGCGGCTCGAGCTCTGGCGGCAGCTCCACCTTCACGGCGGCCATCACGATCACGCGCCGGTCGTGGCCGAACGCGGGCGCCAGATCGAGGCATTTGCGCAGCACCGGCGCCTCGCCGAGATAGCGGTGCAGATCCTTCATGAGAAAGATCGCCTCGCCGGTCATGGTGGCGACGTTGTTGAGGGCCTTCAGCGGCTCCCGACTGTCGTAGATGGCGTTCGGGAGGCCGTGACGATGGAGCCCCATCGTCACCGTCCACACGAAGAATGGCACGCGCAGATCGCCGGCAATCTGCGCCAGCGTAGTCTCGAGCCGGTCCTCCTCGGACGTTTCGACGGCGATGAAGGGATACCGCGACTGGATCATGAGCGCGAGCTCGCTGACCGGCGGCATGCTCCTCCGAGGATAGCAGAAGCGCGTGCTAGAATCGCCGATGCCGAATATGCAGCAGGATATCCGGGCCAATCTCGATCGCGTGCGCGAGCGGATCGCCCGCGCCGCGGAGCGGGCCGGCCGCCGCGCCGAGGACGTGCTGCTCGTTGGCGTCTCCAAGACCGTTGATGTCGCGCGTATGCGCGCGGCGCTCGCGGCGGGACTCGCCGCGCTCGGCGAGAACCGGGTGCAGGAGGCGCGCGTTAAGATCGCCGAGCTCGGACGGCCGGTGCCGTGGCACCTCGTCGGCCACCTGCAGACGAACAAGGTCCGCGAGGCGCTGGAGCTGTTCGACGTCGTCCACTCCGTCGATCGCATCGACCTGGCGCGCGAGCTCGACCGCCGCGCGCGCGCGCGCGGCCGTCCCGTGGACGCGCTCGTGCAGGTCAACGTCGCCGGCGAGCCGACGAAGAGCGGCTGGCCGCCGGACGCGGTGGAGACGGCGGTGGACGCGCTCGCCGCGCTCGGCGGGCTCCGCGTGCGTGGGCTGATGGTGATTCCGCCAGCGGTGGAGCGCGCCGAGGACGCGCGCGGCTGGTTCCGCGCGCTGCGCAAGCTCGGCGAGCGGCACGGCCTCGCCGATCTTTCGATGGGCATGACCGCCGACTTCGAGGTTGCGGTCGAGGAGGGCGCGACGATGGTGCGGCTGGGCACGGCCATCTTCGGCCCGCGGGCACCGCGCATTCCCGGCCTGCCCGACGTGCGCTATCCGCAGCGGGGCCCGGCGTGAGCGTCAAGGGCAAGCGCGTCGGCTTCGTCGGGGGCGGCAACATGGGCGAGGCGCTCATCCGCGGCCTCGTCGAGTCCAACATCGTGCCCGCCAAGGACATCCTCGTCGCCGACGTACGCGCCGACCGCGTGCGCCAGCTCGCCGATCAGTACGGCCTGCGCGCGGTCACCGGTAACGCCGCGCTCGTGACCGGCGCCGACGTGGTGATTCTCGCGGTGAAGCCGCAGATCATGGCGCCCGTGCTGCGTGAGACGATGCCCGCGCTGACGAACCGTCCGCTGCTGATCTCGCTGGCGGCCGGGGTGTCGACGGCGACGATCCAGTCGATCCTCGGCAAGTATTCGCGTCTGATCCGCGTCATGCCGAACACGCCGGCGCTCGTCCTGCAGGGGGCCACGGCGATCGCGCGCACGCCCGGTCTCGAGCAGGATGACCTCGAGACCGCGCAGGAGATCTTCGCGGCGGTGGGACGCGTCGTCGTGCTCGACGAGGAGCACATGGATGCGGTCACCGGGCTGTCGGGGTCGGGACCGGCCTACGTCGCACTCGTGATCGAGTCGCTCGCCGACGGCGGCGTGAAGATGGGTCTCGACCGCGCCACGGCCATGACGCTGGCGACGCAGACGGTGCTCGGCGCGGCCAAGCTGCTGGCCGAGACGGGCATGCATCCGGGCGCGCTCAAGGACATGGTCAGCTCGCCCGGCGGCACGACGATCTCCGGCATCGCCGCGCTCGAGGAAGGCGGCGTGCGCACCACGTTCATCCGGGCCGTGGAGCGCGCCACGCTACGCTCGCGCGAGCTCGGGCGCGGGCCGGCCTGACGTGTTCATCGTCGGTAACCTCATCGAGGCCATCGCCGTCGTCGTCGATTACGTGCTCTGGGCGTACATCTGGGTCATCATCGCGCGCGCGATCGTCTCGTGGGTCAGCCCCGATCCGTTCAATCCGATCGTGCGGTTCCTCTACCGGGCGACGGAGCCAGTGCTCCGGCCCATCCGCCGGCGCTTGCCGGACATGCCGATCGACTTCTCCCCCATGATCGTGATCATCGCCATCATCTTCCTCCAGCGATTCCTCGTGAAAACGCTCTACCAGCTGGCGTACAGCCTCGGGTAGGGGAGGGCTCGATGCGCATCACCCCGCACGACATCCGGCAGCAGCAGTTCTCCTCGAAGATGATCAAGGGCTACGACCCGCAGGAGGTCGACGCGTTTCTCGACGACGTCGCCGAAGACTACGAGGCGGTGCTCAAAGAGGTCGCGCTGCTCAAGGAGCAGATCACCGCATCGGAGGAGCGCGCGCGCGGCGTCACCGAGCGGGAGCGCACGCTGCAGGACACCCTCGTCACCACCCAGCGCCTCGCCGACGAGATGAAG
The DNA here is from genome assembly GCA_046725765.1 of Candidatus Methylomirabilota bacterium. Lineage (GTDB taxonomy): Bacteria > Methylomirabilota > Methylomirabilia > Rokubacteriales > CSP1-6 > AR12. Next base: position 16,494 of record JBKOZH010000206.1, read on the forward strand.
AACAACGCGCGGCGCGAGGCGGAGCTGATCCTGCGCGAGGCGGAGCTGACCGGCGAAAAGTCCGTCGAGGCCGCGCGCGCGGAGGAGGGAAAGATCCGCGCCGACATCGTCGCGCTCAAGCGTATGCGCCGGCAGCTCGTCGAGGAGTTCATGGCGACGCTCGACCGCTATCACCGTCTGCTCGGCGGCGAGCTGCCGGCCGACGAACCGGATGCCCCCGCGCCGTGACGACGCGCTGCTGCGCGTCCGCGTGCAGCCGCGCGCGTCGCGCGCGGCGCTCGGCGGCTGGCGCGAGGATGGGACGCTGACGGTGCGGGTGACGGCGGCGCCCGTGGAGGGCCAAGCCAACGCCGCCGTAGGGGCGCTGCTGGCCGCGGCGCTCGGCGTTCCCGCGTCCGCCGTGCAGGTGGTTCACGGCGAGCGCGGACGCGACAAGCTGGTGCGCGTGATAGGGCTGACGCCGGCGCAGATCCGGCAACGGCTCGAAGGAGAGCAACGATGAAATTCACACTGGTTCTCGGAGCCCTCGCAATGGTGCTGGCGCTCGCCGCGCCCGCGCAGGCCGACCACAACAAGCTCGTGACTTCCGACCGCGACGTCGAACAAAAGTCCGACGGCGCCGCGCCGGAGGGCATGACGACGGACAACTCGCTCGACATCAATCTCAAGATCGGGGTGGACGGCTTTCGTCTCGGCAGCCGCATCTTCGGGCGCCAGGGCTACGCCGGCGGCGCGTGGCTCAACGGTCAGGTACGTCCCGAGGGGTTCAGCCTCGACGGCCGGGTCGAGAAGGACGGCCGCGCCCAAAACTTCAAAATGAACGTCGACGTGGACGAGTGGATGCGCCGCGCGGCGAGCTGGTGGATCTTCGGCCGTCTCACGGGTCTGTGACGAGCACGATCGCTCCGGTCCGCTGGACGGGCGACGCGCTGGTCCTGCTCGACCAGACCCTGTTGCCGGCACGCGAGGTCGAGCGCGCGTACACGCGCTGGGAGGACGTGGCCGAGGCGATTCGGTCGCTGGTCGTACGCGGCGCGCCGGCCATCGGCGTTGCGGCGGCGTTCGGCGTCGTGCTCGCGGCGCGGCAGAGCTCGGCGAAGACGTTCGACGAGCTCTCCGCCGATCTCGAGACCGCGATCAAGGGGCTGGCCGCCACGCGGCCAACCGCGGTGAATCTGTTCTGGGCGCTTGACCGGATGCGGACCGTCGCGCCCGGCCTGGGTGAGCGCTCGGTCGCGGAGGCGCGCGCGACGCTCCTCGCCGAGGCCGAGGCGATTCTCGCCGAGGACCTCGCCGCCAACCGGGCGCTGGGCGACCACGGCGCCACGCTCGTCCCGCCGAAGGCCCGCATCCTCACCCACTGCAACGCCGGGGCGCTGGCGACCGCCGGCTACGGTACCGCGCTCGGCATCGTGCGATCCGCGCACGCGCAGGGCAAGGTCGCGCTGCTCTGGGTCGACGAGACGCGTCCCGTCATGCAGGGCTCACGTCTCACGGCGTGGGAGTGTGTGCGGGAGGGGATTCCGCACCGGCTGATCGCGGACGTGGTCGCAGCATCGGTCATGGCCCGCGGCGAAGTCGATCTGGTGGTGACCGGCGCCGATCGCATCGCCGCCAACGGCGACACCGCGAACAAGATCGGCACCTACGCGCTGGCGGTGCTGGCCCGGCACCATGGCGTGCCGTTCTACGTCGCGGCGCCGTTTTCGACGATCGATCCGGCGATCGCGTCGGGGCGGGAGATCGTGATCGAGGAGCGCGATGCGAGCGAGGTTCGGCGCGTCGGATCGCAGCCGACGGCGCCCGAGGCGTCGCCGGTCTACAACCCGGCGTTCGACGTAACGCCGGCGGAGCTCATCGCCGCGATCGTCACCGAGCGCGGCGTGTTTCGTCCGCCCTACCGGTTCTAGCCAGCACTACGCGGCAAGCAGTTCGACGCCGTCGCGCCAACTGCGATCCCAGCCGTTGAGGCGGGCGGTCTCGAGAATCCTTCGCCGGGCCTGCGCGTCGAGCTTGCCGTAGTACCGCTGATAGACCAGCAGGAGCTGCTCGGTGCTCCAGAGATCGAAGGACGTCGTGATCGTGCGGATCATCATGCCTGGTCCGTAATGCAACGAGGGTGCCGACGCTCCCGGCCTGATTTCACGCGGGTCTCCGTACGCACGGCAGGCAGCGGGATGCCCATTTCCGGGACGCTGTCGACCCCGGAGCGATAATTCAGTCCGATGGTCACCGTCGCGCCGGTTGCCCGCCAATATCACGCCGCCACAGCGCACTCGCCACAATCCGTGCGCGCCAGTGACCACACGCTCGACTGGGACAACAAGCCGTTTCCGTTCAAGGTCTACACCGAGCTCCCCGCGCTGCATCTGCCGCACGAGGTCGACGTGCTGACGACGCCCACCCTGGCGGCGATTGCGGGCGAGGGGGCGTCGCCGCCCGCGGCGCTCACCCTCGGCGCGCTGACCTCGCTCCTCTATTACATGGCGGGCGTGACGAGGCATAAGACGTATCCCGGCGGCGGAGAGGTCCTGTTTCGCGCGGCGGCGTCGACCGGCGCGCTCTATCAGACTGAGGTCTACGTCGTCGCCGGGGCGCTGGAGGGGCTGGCGCCCGGGGTCTATCACTTCTGCCCGGGCGATTTCACGCTGCGCCGCCTCCGCGCGGACGACGCGCGCGGCGTGCTCGCCGAAGCGGCCGCCGATGACACGCCGGCCACGCGGGCGGCGACGCTGGTGTTGACGGGCATCGTGTGGCGCAACTCGTGGAAGTACCGGGCGCGCACCTACCGGCATCTGTTCTGGGACGGCGGCACGATGCTCGCCAACGCGCTCGCCGTGGGCGCCGCGCTGGGTCTGGCGCCGCGGCTTCACACCGGGTTCGTCGACGCGGCGGTGCATCGCCTGCTGGGTATCGACGGTGCGCACGAAGTTGCGCTGGCGCTGCTCGCCGTCGGCCCGCAGACACCAGCAGCCGCGCGGCACGAAGCGCCGGCGCCGATCGACCACGCCACGCTCCCGCTGTCGCGCCACGTGGTGGACGAGCCACTGGTGGCCGCGGCCCACGCGGCGTCGTCCCTGGCCGCGCCCGAGGACGTTGCCCGCTGGCGTCGCGGTCGCGCACCGACCTCTCCGCCGAAAGCCGACAAGCTGGTTGCGCTGCCGCCCCCGGACCCCCGGCAGAGCCGCGCGCTCGGCGAGACGATCCAGCGGCGCGGCTCGACGCGCCGATTCGCGCACACGCCAATCGGCGTCGATGAGCTGAGCGCCGCGCTGTGGGCGGCGTCGCGTCCCGTCCCGGCCGATGTGCCAAGCGGCCTGGTCGACATCTATATGAGCGTCCACGCCGTGGACGGGCTCACGCCGGGCACGTATCTCTACCGCCCCGACGCCCACGCGCTCGAGCCGCTCGCGGCGGGCGACTTCCGCCGCCAGGCCGCGTTTCTCACCCTCGAACAGTCGCTTGGCGGCGATGCTGCCGTCACGCTGTTCTTCCTGTCGCCGCTCGACGCGGTGCTGAGCGAATTCGGCGAGCGCGGCTATCGCCTGGTGAACCTCGAGGCCGGCCTCGCGGGCGGGCGTGCCTATCTCGCCGCGTACGCGGGACGCTATGGCGCGAGCGGGCTGACGTTCTACGACGCCGAGGTCGTGCGGTTCTTCTCGCCGCGCGCCGCCGGCGCGGACGCGATCTTCGTGACGGCGCTCGGCCGCTCGGAGGGCGGCAATCCCGACATGCTAGGATTGACGACGATTTCCGCGCCGAGGAGGTCGTGAGCCGATGAAGAAGTATCAGCTGATGGCGCCGGGGCCGACGCCCGTGCCGAGCGAAGTGCTGCTCGCGATGGCGCGGCCGATCATCCACCACCGCACGCCGGAGTACGCCGCGCTGTTCGAGGAGATCCGCGCGGGGCTCAAGCGGCTCGTCCAGACGCGGCAGGACGTCCTCACGCCGGCGTGCACGGGGACGGGCGCGATGGAAGCCGCGGTGGCCAATACGCTGTCGGCCGGCGATCGTGTGATCGTCGTCAACGCGGGCGCCTTCGCTCAGCGCTGGCTGGCCATCGCCAAGGCGTACGGGCTGTCGATCGTCGAGCTCACCGCGCCGCACGGCGAGACGGTGCCGGCCGCGCGCATCGCCGAGGCGCTGCGCGCGAATCGGGACGTCAAGGCCGTCCTCGTTCAGCACAGCGAGTCCTCCACCGGCGTCCTGCACGACGTGCGCGCGTACGCGCAGGTCACCGCCGCGACCGAGGCGATCCTGATCGTCGACGCGGTCTCGAGCCTCGGCATCGCGAATCTCGAGATGGATGCGTGGGGTATCGACGTCGTCGTGTCCGCGTCGCAGAAGGGACTCATGCTGCCGCCGGGGCTCGGCATCGTGGCGCTCGGCGACAAGGCGTGGCGCGCGGCCGGCCGCTCGTCCCTGCCGAAGTTCTATCTCGACCTCGGCGAGGAGCGGAAGTACGCGGCCAAGAACGAGGCGCGGTTCACGCCCGCGGTGTCGATCATGGTCGGGCTCCGCGAGGTCCTCCGCATGATCGAAAACGAAGGGCTCCCCAACGTGTTTCGCCGCCACGACCGGCTGTCGCGCGCGACGCGCGCCGGCGCCGAGGCACTCGGGCTGCGGCTCTTCGTCAAGGCCACGCCGAGTCCCGCGCTCACCGCGATCGAGGTGCCGGCCGGCGTCGACGCCGACCGGGTGGTGGAGGGCTTCGCCACCGCGCACAACATCACGATCGACGGCGGCCGTGGACCGACGAAGGGCAAGATCTTTCGCATCGGTCACATGGGCTACGCGGCGGAGACGGACGTGCTCATCGCCCTGGCGGCGCTCGAGCAAGTGCTCGCCGATCTCGGCCAGCCCGTGGACTTCGGCGCCAGCGTCCGCGCCGCCCAGAAGGTGTTCGCCGAGAAGGCCTGAGCCCGTCTTTCATCCCGGCACGCGCGACGTGCGCCGAGACGTGCGCTAAAATGACGGGGTTTTGAAAGCGATGAGGCTCTTCGCTGTACGTCATGGCGCCACGGAGTACTCCCGAGACCGGCGGTTTGCCGGCTCGCGCGACGTTCCGCTGACCACGGACGGCCGCCT
>JBKOZH010000112.1:0-2346 GCA_046725765.1 Candidatus Methylomirabilota bacterium
GTGCCCGGCAGGCGCAGCCGATCGACCCGCGGTGCCGCGGGCGCAGCGGGCGGCGGCGCGGGCGGCGCGTCGCGGCCGCGTAGAGCCTCGAGCAGCGCCGTCGCCTCGGGAAAATCGGGGTAGTAGCGCAGCGCGCGCCGCAGAAGATCGCGACAGAGCCGCGCATCGCCTTCGTCGAGCGCGATCCGCGCCAGACCCACGAGCGCGCGCGGGTGCGTGGCGTCGTGGCCCAGCACCCAACGGAACTCCGTCTTGGCCAGCGCCGGCGCGCGCCGCGCGATGTGCACGTAGGCGGCGAGCAGATGCGCGTGCAGGTTGTCGGGATCGAGCTCGAGCGCGCGCGCGACGAGCGCGCTCGCTTCCGCGTAACGCTCCTCGCGGCGGTGGTGCTCCGCCCGGCGAAGCGCCTCGGCGACGGTCTCCGGCGCGTTCGGTTCGGGCGACTTCCACAGTCGTCTCACGAGCGGCCCCCGGGTACGGAGCTCATCCGAGTGTCACCCGCAAGACTTCCTCCACGGTCGTCACGCCCTCGAGCACCTTCGCCATGCCCGCCTGGCGCAGCGTCTTCATGCCTTCTCGCTGCGCCTGCTCGCGCAGCTCGGCGGTGGAGGCGTCCTTGAGGATCATGTCGCGGATCTCTTCGCTGATCGGCATCACCTCGTAGATCGCCACACGTCCCTTCATGCCCGTGCCGTTGCACGTCGCGCACCCCGCGCCGCGGTACAACGTCACCGTGCCCCGCCCCTGCGGCACATGGCCGTAACGCACGAGGTCTTCCTCCCGACCCTCCACCGGCTGCTTGCAGTCCTTGCAGATCCGTCGGCCGAGGCGCTGCGCCAGAATCATCAGCAGCGCGGAGGACAACAGAAACGGTGGAATCCCCATGTCGATCATCCGCGCGACCGTCGACGGGCAGTCGTTGGTGTGCAGGGTCGTGAAGACGAGATGGCCCGTGAGCGCGGCCCGCACCGAGATCTGCGCGGTCTCGAGATCTCGCGTCTCGCCGACCAGGATGACGTCGGGGTCCTGGCGCAGGAAGGAGCGCAGCACCGTCGCGAAGGTGCGGCCGATGCCCTCGTTGACCTGCACCTGGTTGACACCCTTGAGGTTGTATTCGACAGGGTCCTCGGCGGTCATGATGTTGTGGTCGGGTGAGTTGATCGTTGAGATCGCCGAGTAGAGCGTGGTGGTCTTGCCGGATCCCGTGGGCCCCGTGATGAGCACCATCCCGTACGGCTGGTGGATCGCCTCCTTGAATTTTTCGTACGACCAGGCGTCGAACCCGAGCTTGGTGAGATCGAGCTGCAGCGAGTCCTTGTCGAGGATGCGCAGCACGGCCTTCTCGCCGAAGATCGTCGGCAGGATCGAGACACGAAAATCGATCTCGCGCGAGCCGTAGCGCAGCTTGATGCGGCCATCCTGGGGCAGCCGCCGCTCGGAGATGTCGAGGCTGGCCATGATCTTGATGCGCGAGATCACGGCGGCTTCGACCTTCTTCGGCGGCGACACCATCTCGTGCATGACGCCGTCGATGCGGAACCGGATGCGGAAGACTTTCTCGTACGGCTCCCAGTGCAGGTCCGAGGCGCCGCGTCGGATCGCATCGAGGAGCACCTTGTTGACGAACTTCACGACGGGCGCGCCCTCAGCGGCGTCGCGCAGCTCGACGACCTCGGTCTGCGCCCGCGCGCTGTCGTCCTCGACGACCTCGAGGGTGGCGTCGTTCAGCTCCGCGAGCACGTCGTCCATCGAGCCGCTGGCGATCGGCTTGGCGTAGTACTTGTCGATCGCCGCGCGAATCGCGCCGCCGGCCGCGATGACGGGAAGCACGTTCAGCCGGGTGGTGGCGGCGATGTCGTCCATGGCCACGACGTTGGTGGGATCGGACATTGCCAGCGTCAGCGTGCCGTCCACGCGCGAGATCGGGAGCACTTCGTACTTGCGCGCGATGTGGGCGGGCACGAGGGCCAGGATCTCGGCGGCGAACGTTTGCTGGCGCAGGTCCATCGACGGCAGGCCGTGCTCACGCGATAGCAGCTCCACCAGCCGGTCCTCGGTGACGAGGCCGCGGCGCGCGAGCACCGTGCCCAACCGCTCCTTCGTGCGCCGGTGCTCGCGGAGCGCTTCGTGAAGCTGCTGCTGCGAGATGATGCCCTCGGCGACGAGCAGCTCACCGAGCCGGGCGCGACCGCCGCGCTTGCGTGCCGCGGGCGACACGGCGCGAGCCCCACCGCCGGCGCCGAGGCCGGGCATGGTCGAGGGCGCCGCGGCGATGCGCACCGAGGACGCCGGAGTCAGCGTGAGCGGCGGTGTCGGCGACGGCGTGGAGGCCGGCCTGATCGTGGT
>JBKOZH010000065.1:0-12401 GCA_046725765.1 Candidatus Methylomirabilota bacterium
GACCTCGCCGGGCCGATCCTCGGCGACAAGGCGGACTTCGTCGGCCCGGCCTACGCGCGCCACCGCTGGGAAGGCACGATCACGCGGCTGCTGTTGGCACCGCTCGTCCGCGCGCTCTACGGGCGGCGACTGCAGCAGCCGTTCGGCGGGCAGCAGGCGCTGTCCGCGCGACTGATCGATCACCTGCTCGTGCATCCGAAGTGGAACTGGGCCGGCCGCGACGTGAGCGACCTGTGGATCACGGGCGCGGCGATCGCCGACGGCTTCGGGGTGTGGGAAGCGTGGCTGGGACCGCACACGGTGCGTTCGCGGACGCGGACCGGCGACCTGCCAACCATGCTGGCCGAGACGGTCGGCGCCGTGTTCACGCTGATGGATCGCCACCAGGATCTCTGGCTCGAGGTGCGCGGCAGCGAGCCCCTGCCGGCGGTCGGAACGCCGCACCCGCCGCTCGTCGAGCCGCGCGTGCTCGAGGTGGAGCCCATGCTGGACGCCTTCCGCCTCGGCGTGCGCGACCTGGGCGGCATCTGGGACCTCATCCTGGCGCCGGACACCCTGGGCGACGTGCTCGTGCTCGGGAATGCGGCCGGGTCGGCATTTCGCTTCCCCGACGATCTCTGGGCCCGTGTCGTCTACGACTTCGCGATCGGCCATCACTACGCGGTCGTGCACCGCGAGCACCTGCTGCGCTCGCTCGTGCCCCTCTATCTCGGCCGCACGGCCGCCTACGTCCTGGCCACGCCCACCGCGACCGCGGAGACCACGGAGGCCATCCTCGAAGCCACCGCGCTCGCCTTCGAGCGACAGAAGTCCTATCTCGTGGAACACTGGCGCTAATAGCCCATGGCTCGCGCACCGAAAGCCCGCGTTCCCGTCCGCAAGGAGCCCGGCGCGACGGCCCCGACCCGCAGGACGGCCGGCGCGCGCGGCGATCTGCCTGTCGCCGCAGAGCTCAAGCGCACCGTCGTGATCGAGGCCATCACGCCGGTGGTCGACGGCGGCCGGTATCCCGTCAAGCGCGAGGTCGGCGCCGTCTTCGAGGTCAGTGCGGACATTTTCAAGGACGGCCACGACGTGCTCGTGGCGTTCTTGCTCTACCGGCGTGCGGACGAGCGCGCGTGGCGTGAGACGCCGATGCGGTTCGTGGACAACGACCGCTGGGCGGGGTCCTTCACGCTGACCGACAACGCGCGCTGGGTGTACACCATCGAGGCGCTGGCGGATCCGTTCCGCTCGTGGCTCGCGGATCTCGCCAAGCGCGTGGACGCGGGGCAGGACGTTGCCAGCGAGCTGGCCGAGGGCGCGGCGCTCGTCCGGGACGCCGCGCGGCGGGCGCCCGCGGGTGACCAGCGCGAGGCGCTGGCCGCGTATGCGCGGCGCATCGAGCAGGCGGCGTCGCAGGGCGAGGCGGTCGAGACCGTACGCGACGCGCGTCTGGCGCACTTCATGGACGCGCACCTGGACCGCGCCGCGGCGACCCGCGCCGCGCGGGAGTACGAGGTCGTCGCCGATCGCGAGCGCGCGCGCTTCGCCGCATGGTACGAGTTCTTCCCGCGCAGCAGCGGCGGGGAGGGCCGGCACGGGACGTTCAAAGACGCCGAAGCGCAGCTCGACCGCGCGGCCGCCATGGGCTTCGACGTTGTCTACCTGCCGCCCATCCATCCGATCGGTCGCGCCCACCGCAAGGGGCGGAACAATGCGCTCACCGCCGAGGCCGGCGAGCCCGGCAGTCCGTGGGCGATCGGCGGCGCCGACGGTGGCCACACCGCGGTGCATCCCGATCTCGGCACCCTCGACGACTTCGACGGCTTCGTCGAGGCCGCCGCGCGGCGCGGCCTGGAGGTCGCGATCGATTTCGCCATCCAGGCGTCGCCCGATCATCCGTGGGTCCGCGAGCACCCCGAGTGGTTCTTCCATCGGCCCGACGGGACGATCAAGTACGCTGAGAACCCGCCGAAGAAGTACCAGGACGTCTATCCGGTGAACTTCGTCGGCGACGACCCGGGACCGCTCTGGCTCGAGATGAAGCGCGTGATCGAGTTCTGGATCTCGCACGGCGTGAAGACGTTCCGCGTGGACAACCCGCACACCAAGCCCGTCCGCTTCTGGGAGTGGCTGATCCGCGCCGTTCAGGCCACGCACCCCGAGACGGTCTTCCTGGCCGAGGCGTTCACGCGGCCCAAGATGATGAAGGTGCTGGCCAAGTCGGGGTTCACGCAGTCGTACACGTACTTCACCTGGCGCAACGAGAAGCAAGAGCTGATCGACTACTTCACCGAGATCACGACGCCGCCGGTGGCCGAGTACTTCCGCGGCAACCTGTGGCCGAATACGCCGGACATCCTGCACGAGACGCTCGTGCGGGGCGGGCGCCCGGCGTTCAAGTTCCGCCTCGTGATGGCCGCCACGCTGTCGTCGCTGTACGGCATCTACAGCGGTTACGAGCTCTCCGAGAACGTGCCCGTGCGCGACGGCTCGGAAGAGTACCTCGACTCCGAGAAGTATCAGCTCAAGCCGCGCGACTGGGACGCGCCGGGCAATCTCACCGACTACATCACGCGCGTGAACCGCGTGCGGCGAGCGCACCCCGCGCTGCAGCGCTACGACAATCTGCGCTTCTACGCCGCCGACGATCCGGCCGTCCTGTGGTACGGCAAGAGCTGGGGTGACGACCACGTGTTCGTGGCCGTCAATCTCGATCCATCCCGGACGCGCACGTCGCTGGTCGACGTGCCGCTCGGCGCGCTCGGCGTGACGCCCGATCGCGCCTACCGCATGCACGAGCAGTTCTCGGAGGCGACGTATGAGTGGCGCGGGCCGCGCGGCTACGTCGAGCTCGACCCTCAGCGCGACCCGGCCCAGATCTTCGTCCTGGAAAAGTAGCGCGTGCAGGACTGGTACAAGGACGCCGTCTTCTACGAAGTCCACGTGAAGGCGTTCCTGGATGCCGACGGCAACGGCGTCGGCGATTTCGCGGGGCTCACCGCCAAGCTCGACTATCTGCACGACCTGGGCGTCGACTGCCTCTGGATCCTGCCGATGTACCCCTCGCCGCTCCGCGACGACGGTTACGACATCGCGGACTTTTACGGGATCCACCCTTCGTACGGCAGCGTGGAGGACTTCCAGAAGTTCCTCGACGCCGCCCACGAGCGCGGACTGCGCGTCATCGCCGACCTCGTCATGAACCACACCTCCGACGCGCACCCCTGGTTTCAGGCCGCGCGCGCGGATCGGGCGTCGCCGATGCGGGACTACTACGTGTGGAGCGACTCCGACCGCAAGTACCGAGAGGCGCGGATCATCTTCACCGACACCGAGAAGTCGAACTGGACGTTCGACCCGGTGGCCAAGCAGTACTACTGGCATCGCTTCTTCAGCCACCAGCCCGACCTGAATTACGACAACCCCGCCGTGAAGAAGGCGATGCTCGACGTCATGCGCTTCTGGCTCGATCGTGGCCTCGACGGCTTCCGCTGCGACGCGGTGCCGTACCTGATCGAGCGCGAAGGAACGAGCTGCGAGAACTTGCCCGAGACGCACGCGATCCTCAAAGACTTACGGCGGGTGATCGACGCCGAGTACAGCGAGCGCGTGCTGCTGGCCGAGGCCAACCAGTGGCCCGAAGACGTCCGGCCGTACTTCGGCGACGGCGACGAGTTCCACATGGCATTCCACTTCCCGCTGATGCCGCGCCTGTACATGGGCGTGCGGCGGGAGGACCGGCTGCCGATCACCGACATCTTCACGCACACGCCGTCGATCCCTTCGGCGTGTCAGTGGTGCCTGTTCCTGCGCAACCACGACGAGCTGACGCTCGAAATGGTGACGAACGAGGAGCGGGACTACATGTACTACGCGTACGCCTCGGACCCGTCGATGAAGCTGAACCTCGGGATCCGCCGGCGACTGGCGCCGCTCATGGACAACGACCGCCGGCGCATCGAGCTGCTGAACTGTCTCCTGCTCACGCTGCCGGGCAGCCCGATCGTTTACTACGGCGACGAGATCGGCATGGGCGACAACGTCTATCTCGGCGACCGCAACGGCGTCCGCACGCCCATGCAGTGGTCGGACGACCGCAATGCCGGCTTCTCGTCGGCCGACACGGCCGCGCTCTACCTGCCCGTCATCACCGCCCCCGCGTATCACTACCAGGCCGTGAACGTCGCCGCGCAGGAGAAAGACCCGGCCTCGCTGCTCAACACGATGCGACGGCTCATCGCGGTGCGGAAGACGTCGAAGGTCTTCGGCCGCGGCACCATCGAGTTCCTGCGGCCGCGCAACCAGGCGGTGCTCGCCTACCTGCGCGCGTGGCGCGACGAGACGCTCCTGGTCGTCGCGAATCTCTCGGCGCGCAGTCAGCCGGTGGAGCTCGACCTCGCGGCCCACGAGGGCGCGGAGCCCGTCGAGATGCTGAGCGGCAACCGCTTTCCTCGCGTCACACGCGCGCCGTATTTCCTGAGCCTCGGCCAGCACGGCTACTACTGGTTCCGGCTCGATCGACGCGAGCGCCGGCCCGTGCGCTACGGCATCGAAGAAAGCGCGATATAGACATGGGGGGCCCCGACATGGCCCCCCATATCCCCCCGCGCTCGGGGGCCCCCGGGGAACCCGGGGTCCCCCTCGATCTGCCCAGCTGGCTCTCGCGCCAGCGCTGGTTCGCGGGCAAGGCCAGGCCGATTCGCGGGACGCTCTGCCGGGACCGCGTGCGCCTGGGACCGGGCACGCTCTACATGGTCTTCGTCGACTTCGCCGACAACGCGGGCGAGCTCGAGCGCTACCTCGTGGCATTGCGCAGCGGCGAGCGCGCGGTGGACGCGTTCGACGATCCCGCCTTCTGTCATGCGCTGCTCGACGTCGTGCGCCGCGGCGCCGAGGTCGCGGGCGATCGCGGCATGCTCATCGGGCGCCCGGGGCAGGCCTTTCCCGCCGATATCGCGCCGGACGTGCCGACCCGACGGATCGAGGGCGAGCAGAGCAATACGTCCATCGTCTTCGGCGAGCGGGTGATCATGAAGGTGTTCCGGCACCTCGCCGACGGCATCAATCCGGATCTCGAGATCACACGCTTCCTCACGGAGCACACGACCTTCCGCGGGACGCCGCGGCTGGCCGGCGCGCTCGAATACTTTGCCGACGGACGCGGCACGCTCGAGCGCTTCGCCGACGTCGGCGGCATGGCGACGCTCGCGGTGCTGCAGGAATATGTCGCGGGCGGGCGCGACGGCTGGCGCTGGCTGCTCGATCGGCTCGCCGCCGGAGACACAGCGCTCGACGCGCTCCGGCGGCTGGGGACGCGCACGGCCGAGCTGCACGCTGCGCTCGCAACGACCACGGCCGATCCGGCGTTCGGCACCGAGCCGATCACGCCCGCGGATGTGATGGGCTGGGCGGAGGCCGTGCGTCGTCAGCTCGCGGCGGCGCGCGCGGCGGCGCCGGGCCGCACGCTGCCGGACGTTCCCGACGTGGCCGGCGCCGCCGGGCTCGGCGGTCTCGTCGGCCGCGCGAAGATTCGCCACCACGGCGACCTCCATCTGGGCCAGACGCTCGCCGTCCGCGACGGCGCCGATTTCATCATCATCGATTTCGAGGGCGAGCCGCTGCGCCCACTCGAGGAGCGGCGCCGCAAGCACACGCCGCTGCGCGACGTGGCGGGGATGCTGCGATCCATCGGCTATGCGGCGGCCAGCGCGGCGCTCTCTGCCGCCGAGCGGCGGCGCTGGGAGGCGGACGCGCGCGCGGCATATCTCGCGGCGTATCGCGCGGCCACCGTCGGCGCGCCGTTCATGCCGGACTCGGACGACGCGTTCGCACGCGCGGTGGCCGTGCTCGAAGTGGAAAAAGCCGCGTACGAGATCGTCTACGAAGCGAACAACCGGCCGGACTGGATCGAGATCCCGTTGGCCGGGCTGGTCAGCGCGACGAGCTCGATCGGTCGCTCGGCTGGGGCGGCGTGAAGACCATCGTCACGGCCGACCAGCCCTCTTTGTCGAAGGTCACGAGCAAGCCGTCCTCGTAGAAGAACGAGTCGGTGCCGCCCTCCTTGCTCAAACCGGTGGGGCGGCCCCATCCCGTCAGCACCATGTCGCGTGTGAAGATGCCCGGCCGCGGCTCGAGCCGGAACGAGCGCACGATGCTGCGTTGAAAGCCGCCGGCCTGCAGCAACCCGAAATCGACGACCATGCGAATCATGCCGGTCGGCGCCTGGCCGGCGTCATAGATCCACGTGGTGGTGTCGTAGTTGTCGACTTTCTGGGTCTCGGTCCGCGTGGGCCCGCCATACTGCGCGCGCACGCTGTCCATCGTGCTCCGGCCCGGCGTGATCGTGCCCCACTCGGCCGCGAACACTGGCCCACCGAGCGCGAGCAACGCGAGAACGACCGCGAGGATGCGTACCATCTCAGAACCCCAATGCTGCGCCGTCGCCGCGCGGATCAGCCCCGCCGAGCACGGTGCCGTCGCGGAAGCTGAGCGCGTGGGCGTGGCCGGTGCGCGTGAAGAATTCGCTCGCCGGACGGATCGCGTGGCCTTTGCGCATCAGGCCCGAGACCACGGTGCGCGGCAGCCGGCTTTCCAGATGGATCGTGTCCGCCGCATCCTCCGGATAGAACGCGCCGAGCAGGAAGCGCGGACGCTCGACGGCCTCCTGCGGGTCGAGGCCGTAGTCCAGCAGGTTCGTCAGGATCTGGACGTGAAACTGCGCCTGACCGTTGCCGCCCATCGTGGCCAGAGCGTGTGCCGGCCGCTCGTCGCGTGTGACGATCGAGGCCATCAGCGTATGGAACGGGCGCTTACGCGGCGCTAGCGCGCTCGGATGCGCGGGATCGAGCTCGAAATGGCGGCCGCGATTCTGCAGCACGATGCCGCAACCGGGCACGACGATGCCGGCGCCGAACATGTTGAACAGACTCTGGATCACGCTCGCCACGTTGCCGTGGCGGTCGACCACGACGAAGCCGGTCGTGTCGCCCTCGGGATCGCCGGCCGCGTACGCCTGCGCCTTGCGCGGGTCGAACGCCTTCCTGCGCCGCGCGGCATATCCCTTGTCGAGGAGCTCGGCGAGTGGCACCCGCGCGTGCGCGGGGTCGCCGATGAAGCGATCGCGATCGGCGTAGGCCAGCTTCACGACCTCGAGGAGCAGGTGCAGGTGCTGCACCGAGTGCAGCGGACGCTTGGCGAGCGGGAAACGCTCCAGGATGTTCAGCGCGATCAGCGCCGCGAGGCCCTGCGTAGGCGGTGGCGTCTCGTACACGCGAAAGCCCCGGTACGTCGTCGCGATGGGTTCGTCCCACTCGCCGGTGTGCTGCGTCAGGTCGTCCGCCGTCAGAAACCCCTCGTCCCCGAGCCGGTCGGCGATCGCGCGTCCGACGCGCCCCGTATAGAACAGGTCGGGCCCCTCCGCGGCGAGGTCGCGCAGCGTCTGCGCGAGGTCCGGCTGCTTCAGCAACTCGCCGAGCGCCGGCGCGCGGCCGCCGGGCCGGAAGACGCGATGCCACTCCGCATCCGGCGTGACGCGAGCGAACTCGTCGATGTACTGGCTCATCAGCGACGACATCGCGAACGCGTCCGCGTAGTGAATGGCCGGCTCGAGCAGCGAGGCGAGCGGTCGCGTGCCGAAGCGCTCGAGCAGCATGCCCCAGCCGCGCACGCAGCCCGGGACGCTCACGGTCATGGGACCGACGATCGGCAGCGCGCTCGCGCCGCGGCGACGCAGCTCGTCGAGCGACGCGCGCGAGCCGGAGCGGCCGGCGCCGTTGAGGAAGTGCACGCGACGGGTGGCGGCCTCGTAGTAGAGGACGAACAGATCGCCCCCCACACCGCACATGGCCGGCTGTGTGACCGCGAGCACGGCGTTGGTGGCCACCGCGGCATCGGCGGCGGTCCCGCCGGCCCGAAGGACGTCGACGCCGGCCAGGGTCGCGTACGGATGCGCGGAGGCCACCATGCCGTCGCGGCCGAGCGCGACGGGGCGGTGCGAGTACCCGATCTGCGGCACGCTCAGGCGTCCTCGAACAGCCGCGTGATCTCGTCGCGTGGAAACACGGGCAGCGGTGACGATTTGGTGCCGTCCACGAGCATGACGCCCTGGGCACGGTCGACGACCTGACCGATGAAGTGACAGTCGATCGATTCGCGCGCGAGCGCGTGAATCACGACACCGGCATCTGCGGGCGCGAGCGTCAGAAGCAACGCTCCCGAGGCGATCGTGCCGAGCGGATCGAGCCCGAACGCCTCGCAGAGCGCTCGCCCTTCGGGCAGCACCATGATGCGGTCGCGGTCGATCCGCAGTCCGACACCCGCGGCGTCGGCGAGCTCGTGCAGCGCGGTGGCAATACCGCCTTCGGTCGGATCGTGCATGGCGTGCACCCGTGCGAGCTCGCACGCCAGCTCGGCCTCGGGACGCACGCTGATGCCCGGCGTGCGCAGAAACCCCTTGGCGCGCCGGATCGTCGCGGCCGGCATGCCGCGTGCGCGCAGCTCGGTCTCCTTCTCGCGCGCGATGATCGCCGCACCCTCGAGCGGCACACCCTTCGTGAGGACGATCGCGTCGCCGACACGCGCCCCGCCGGTCGTGACCAGTCGATCCTTGGCGACCTCGCCCAGCATGGTGCCGGCCACGATCGGGCGCTCGAGCCCGTGCGTGACTTCCGTGTGTCCGCCCACGAGGGCGACCTCAAGCTCCTCGCACGCCTCGGCGAGCTCCCCGAACAGCGCGCGCACCGCGGCTTCGTCGGTGGCGCCGGCCGGCAACAGCAGCGTCGCGAGAAACCAGCGCGGCGTGGCGCCGCGGACCACGATGTCGTTGGCGTTGACGTGCAGCGCGTACCACCCGAGTTCATCGGTCGCGAAGGTGATGGGATCGCTGGTGACGACGAGATAACGATCGCCGACGTCGATGACGGCGGCATCCTCGCCGACGCGCGGCCCCACGATCACTCGGGGATCGCGCGGCGCGTGCTTGTCGAGAATCGCCTGCAACAGGTCGCCGGGAAGCTTCCCGAGTGGCAGCGGCGGCATCGCGCTCGTAGTATACCGTGGTGCCGCGGCGCCCCATCGTCGAGTGCGTGCCCAACGTGAGCGAGGGCCGTGATCTGGCGCGCCTCGCACGCTTCGCGGCAGCGGTGCGCACCACGCCGGACGTCACGCTCGCCGACGTTCACGCCGATCCCGACCATCACCGCGCCGTGTTCACGTTCCTCGGCGCGCCGGCCGCCGTCGCGGGAGCCGCGCGCGCGCTCGCCGACGCCGTCATGGCCGAGGCCGACATGCGCGAGCATCGCGGGATCCATCCGCGCATCGGCGCCCTCGACGTGCTGCCCTTCGTGCCGCTGGCGGACATCACGATGGCGGAGGTCGTCGCGCTCGCCCGCGACACCGGTCGCGCCATCGCCGAGCGCCACGCGCTGCCCGTGTACTACTACGCCGAGGCGGCGCGCCGCCCCGAGCGGCGCGCGCTGCGCGAGCTCCGTCACGGCGAGTACGAGGGCCTGGCCGCCCGACTGGGCACCGACGACGGCCAGCCCGACGACGGCCCCGCGCGCTTCGATGCGCGGCGCGGCGCCGTCCTCGTCGGCGCGCGGGAGGTGCTGATCGCGTACAACGTCTGGCTCGCCAGCGCTGATCTCGACACCGCACGCGCGATCGCGCGCCAGGTGCGGGCGAGCAGCGGTGGCCTGCCGGCGGTGCAGGCGCTCGGGCTGCCGCTGGCCAGCCGCGGGCGCGTGCAGGTCTCGATGAACTTACTCGAACATCGCGTCACGCCGATCCCCGCCGCGTTCGATCGCGTGGCCGAAGCGGCGGCGCGGCGCGGGATCGCCCTCGAGCGCGGCGAGCTCGTGGGGCTGGCGCCGCGCGCGGCGTTCGCCGGCCGCGCGCCGGCGTCTGTCGGGCTCGCGGACTTCACGCCCGAGCGCCTGCTGGACGTTCACCTCGAGCGCTTCGCCGGCTAGGGGGCCAGCAGCTTCAGCAGGTCGGCGGTGAGATCGTAGAGCTGCGCGCACCCCGTCGGACCGCCGAGGTGCAGCTGGATGCGGCGGCGCAGGTCCTCGTCGGCGGTCTCGCCCACGAGGGCGCCGATTTTGCGCTGTGGCTCGGAGCAGATGCCCATGTACGGCAGCCGCGGCGTGACGTGCTCGGCCTTCACGATGCGGCCGGACGCGTCGATCTCGTACGTGATCTCGAACCCGTGGACGTTGTCGTGCATCGAGTGGAACAGCGCCAGTCCGCGGTCGCGGCGCTCGACCCGCGCGACCTTGCGGCGCTCGAAGACGCCGCGCTGGCCCGGGCGCGGACTGTAGAGATCGGGGTGCATCGGCGTCGCAATCGCGCGGGTGCCGAAGAGCGCGCGGCCGGCGTCGCTGTACGTGAAGCACGAGTCGGGCAAGTCGACCCATCCCGTCGTGTCGAGCCGCCAGCACTCGAGCGGATCGATGGCCGCGCGCTCGGCGTGCTTGCGCGGAAGCTTCGCGACCTGCCGCGCCAGCCGCGCCGCCTCGATCACCGCGTCGACGGCGGCGGACGCGCCCGCGACCTGCCCCATCGCGTCCCGCGCCTGCCGAGTCAGGCCGGCGACCATGGCCACGCCGGCGAGCGTCCGCAGCCCGTCGATAACCGACGGCGCCACGTCACCGCGCAGCGCCCGCCCACGCGCCGCGCGAATCGCGTACTCCGGCGACGGCGTGGCCACGATCTCGATCTCGAGGGCGCGGTCGGGCTCCTCGAGCCGCACCGTGTGCGTGAACGCGTCGTCGTGCGTGTTGTCGACGCGGCCGGTGGTGACGCGCTCGTAGCGGTCGCGGCCGCGCAGCAGCGCCGGCTCGATCACCTCAGCGCGCGCCGCCCATCGGGCTCGAGCCGCCGGCCAGGTACTTCTCGGGCTCGCGATCGAACTTCTGCTTGCAACCGACCGCGCAGAAGTAATAGGTCTGGCCCTTGTACGTGGACTGCGCCGCGGCCTTCGCGGGCTCGACCGTCATTTTGCATACCGGATCGATCATGTTCGCCCTCGGGCGCCTCCGGCGGCCTCCGGCGCCCGAGGGTCGGGCGCAGAATGGTCGGCGGCGGAGCCATCACGGTTTCCAGCGCTTCAAGCGCAAACTATTCGTGACCACCGACACCGACGAGAAGGCCATCGCCGCGCCGGCCAGGATGGGCGAGAGCAGCACGCCCCACAGCGGATACAGCACACCGGCCGCCACCGGGATCAGCACGACGTTGTAGCCGAACGCCCACACGAGGTTCTCCTTCACGATACGGATCGTGCGGCGTGACAAGTCTATCGCCGTCACGACGGTCTCCAGATCTCCGCGCATCAGGGTGACGCCGGCGGCCTCGATCGCGACGTCGGTGCCCGAGCCCATCGCGATGCCCACGTCGGCCCGCGCGAGCGCCGGCGCGTCGTTGATGCCGTCGCCGACCATCGCCACGCGCCCGCCCTGGGCGCGCAGCCGGTCGATCTCGCGGGCTTTGTCCTCGGGCAAGATCTCCGCCAGCACGCGGTCGATGTCGGCCTCGCGCGCGATGGCCGCGGCCGTGCGCCGATCGTCACCGGTCAGCATGGCCACCGCGAGGCCGCGTCGCCTCAGGGCCGCGACCATCTGGCGCGCCTGGCGCTTGAGCGTGTCGGCAACGGCGATGAGACCGAGCGGGCGGAAGGCGACCGCGAGATAGACCACCGTCTTGCCTGCCTGCGCGAGAGCCTCGGCGCGCGGTACCAGCGCCGACACGTCCACGCCGCGCGCGTTCATCAGCGTGCGGTTGCCGAGCAGCAGGCGCCCGTCGGGCGCCTGCGCGTCGATGCCCTGTCCGGGCACCGTCGAAAACTCAGTCACGGGAGGCAGCGCGAGACCGCGCTCCTTGGCGCGCGCGACGACCGCCTCGCCGATCGGATGCTCGGAGCCCTGCTCCGCCGCTCCCGCGAGCGCGAGCACGTCGTCCTCCGCGACACCCGGCGCCGCGACGACATCGGTGACGGTCGGCCGACCCACGGTGAGCGTGCCGGTCTTGTCGAACACCATCGTGTCCACGCGGGCCAGGGTCTCGAGGGCCTCCGCGCTCTTGACCAGGACGCCCAGCTCGGCGCCGCGGCCGGTGGCGACCATGATCGCGGTCGGCGTCGCCAGGCCCATCGCGCACGGACACGCAATGACGAGCACCGCGACCGCGTTGGTCAGCGCATACAGGACCGACGGCGACGGGCCGAAGGCCCACCAGCCGACAAACGTCGCGGCCGCAATGACGAGCACCACGGGCACGAACACCGCCGCCACACGGTCGGCGAGCCGCTGGATTGGCGCGCGCGAGCCCTGCGCCTCCTCCACGAGGCGCACGATCCGCGCCAGCGTCGTCTCGGCGCCCACCCGCGAGGCGCGAAAGACGAAGGAGCCCGTGCGATTCAC
>JBKOZH010000103.1:0-8809 GCA_046725765.1 Candidatus Methylomirabilota bacterium
GGACATCACCACGCTGCTCAAGGACGGTCCCGCATTCCGCGCCGTGGTCGACATGCTGGCGGAGAACTACGCCAAGGAGCGCGTGGACGTCGTGGTCGGGATCGAGTCGCGTGGATTCATCTTCGGCGGTGCCGTCGCCCACCAGCTCGGCGCGGGCTTCGTGCCCGTGCGCAAGCTCGGCAAGCTCCCCGGGAAAACCATCGAAGTGGAGTACGAGCTGGAGTACGGCCGCGACGCGCTGGCGGTGCACGAGGATGCGGTCAAGCCCGGGCAGCGAGTGCTCGCCGTCGACGACCTGCTGGCCACCGGCGGCACCATGGCGGCCACCCTTCGCCTGATGCAGCAGCTCGGTGGTAAAGTGGTGGGCGTGGCGTTCATGATCGAGCTCGCGTTCCTCAAGGGCCGCGAAAAATTGAAGGGCTACCCGTTGCACTCGCTGATCGTGTATGAATAGAGCCATGAGGCCGGTACTCGTGATCGCCGCCGTCGCGCTGAGCGCCCTGGGCGCCACCGCCGCCACGGCCGAGGAGCTGAAGACGCCGATCCGCGCGTCGATGCTGCTGGAGCTCAGTGCGCCGCGCGCGCAGAGTCGTGACACCGCGTACCAGGAGTCGCTGCGCGCCGAGGGGCCCGCCCCCGTGCGTCGCGGCTTCGGCGAGGTGCAGGACGACGGCAGCGTGAAATACGGTGACGTCACGGTCACGGTCAAGAATCCCTGCCCGCCAGGGACGCACTACGAGGCCGCGCCGCTGCCGGTGCCGGGCCGCCGCTCGAAGTAGTCGCTCGCGACACGCCTCCCACTCCACGACACAGGAAGGGTCATGACCATCAAGAACGTCGGTGTCATTGGCTGCGGGCTCATGGGCTCGGGCATCGTCCAGGTCTCCGCGCAGGCCGGCTTCAACGTCCTTTTCGTCGAGGCCAATGACGAGCTGGTCAAGCGCGGCCTCGAGCGGCTGCGCCAGACGCTGGAGGGGCTGGTCGCCAAGGGCAAGCTGCAGGCGACGGCGAAGGACGAGACGCTGGGTCGGATCGCGGGCACGACGCGGCTGGAGGATCTCAAGGCCATCGATCTCGTCGTGGAGGCGATGACTGAGAATCAGCCGCTGAAGAACGAGACGTTCGCCAAGCTTGATCGGATCTGCCCGCCGCACGCGATCCTCGCCTCGAACACGTCGTCGTGCAACGTCACCGCGATGGCGGCGGCCACCAAACGTCCCGGTCAGGTACTGGGCGTGCACTTCTTCAATCCGGTGCCGCTCATGAAGCTCGTCGAGATCGTTCACACGATTCTGACCGAGGACGGCGTCGTGAAGACGGTCAACGAGTGGGCGCGCGCCGTGGGCAAGACGCCGGTCCAGGCCAAGGACTCGACCGCCTTCATCGTCAACCGGCTGCTCGTGCCGTATCTCCTGGACGCGATCCGCGTGTACGAAGGCGGGCTCGCCTCGCTCGAGGACATCGACACCGCGATGAAGCTCGGCTGCGGCTATCCGATGGGGCCTTTTACCTTGCTCGACCTGGTCGGCCTCGACACGACGATGTACGTCGCCGAGGTGATGTTCGAGGAGTTCCGCGAGCCGCGCTACGCGCCGCCACCGCTGCTCAAGCGGATGGTCATGGCCGGGCGACTCGGGCGAAAGACGGGCCGAGGCTTCTACACCTACGACGCGACGTAGCGTCGCGAGGCGCGCCAGCCGACGACCAGGGCGCCGCCCACCGCGACCAGCGGCAGGCCGAGCCAGTAGCGCTGCCGCTCGCGCGCGCGGGCACGCAGCGTGCGCAGGACCATCCGATCGCCGGCGACGAGCTCTTCGCGCCCGAGCGTGAACTGACGCAGCCGCTCCCGCTCCTCCGCGTCGGCGCTCCGCACGCCCCACGCGAGGTCGGCTTGGCGCGCGCGCAAGCTCGCAACGTCGCCGACGCCGCGCGCGATCGCGCGCCGCGCGTCCTCCGCGACGCCGCGCTCGTGCGGCGACAGAAACGCCGTCTGCACGGCGGGAGACAGGCGCTCGACGGCATCGAGCCAGACATGATCGGCATGCGGGACGACGACGAGCGCCGCGCCGGCGACGGCCAGCGCGACGCCGAGGGTGCCGCCGGCGGCCAGCGCCATTCGGCGACCGCCGTGCATGAGCCGTCGCACGCCGAGCACCGCACCGAGTGCCGCGAGCAGCGCGCCGAGCGTCGCCACCACCATGGCGCCCGTCGGCAGGTCCCAGGCGAATGACGCGGCGATGCCGCCAACGCTGCCCGTCGCGCCGACGGCCCAGCCGATCGCCAGCCGGCGGCCGGGCGTGGGCGCCAGCACCGCGCCCGCGACGGCCGGCACGATGAGATAGGCGAACACGAGCAGTACGCCGGCGACACGCACGGAGCTGGTGACGACGACGCCGAACGCGAGATAGAAGCCGAAATCCCAGAGGCGCGCGTGTGGCAGCGCGCCGCCGAACGACAGCGCGGCGAGCGGGCGGCGTGCGAGCCAGCAGGCGAGTCCGACCATGCCGTACAGCGCCGCGAGCCGCAGGACGTCGTCCGCGGTGACGCCGAGGAGACTGCCGACGAGCAGCGCCTTCACCTGCTCGCCGCCCAGCGGCACGCGCTCGAGCACCAGCACGGTGAGCGCCGCCGCCACGGCGTAGACGATCCCGATGAGCGCCTCGACCGGCACCGCGGCGCGCACGAGGCCGCTTCGATCACGAAACGCCGCTAGCAGCGCGGCACCGCCGACGGTGAACGTCAGTGCGTACCAGTAGGCGCCGGCGCCGTGCGGCGCGTGGCCCGCCAGCAGCGCCACCGTCGCGCCGAGCGCGGCTACTTGAGCGAGCGCCAGATCGACGAAGATCACGCCGCGCGCGAGCACGTGCAGACCGAGCCACGCGTGGATGCCGGCGAGCACGAGTGCGGCCGCGAGCGGCCAGCCGAGCAGCTCGAGCGTCATCTAGGGGCGCGCCGCCGCGCCCACGGTGCCCTCGAGCGCGCGGGCGAGCCGCTCGACGTTGAGGTCGAAGAGCGCGACATAGTCCGTCGCGGCAGGGTCGGCGCCCACCGAGGGCGCCAACGTGGCGAGGCGCGCGCCCGTCGCGTCGGCCAGACGCCGCACCACCGCCGCGGAGGCTCCGGGCTCGGTCGCGATCGCACGCACGCCGGTGGCTCGCATGCGCTCGATGAGCCGACCCAGGTGGGCGGGTGAGGGCGGCACGCCCGGCTTTTCCTCCACGGCCGCCGCGATGGTGAGGCCGAAGCGCCGCGCGAAGTATGGCCACGTGTCGTGCACGACGACGAGCCGAGCGCCGGCGAACGGGGCGAGCCGCGCGCGCCAGCGCGCGAGTCCGGCGTCGAGCCGGGTGAGGAAGCGCGCGCGGTTGGCCTCGAAGCGGCCGCGGTCGGCCGGCCGCTCGGTGGCCAGCGCCTCGACCAGGCGTGCCGTGATCGGCCGCGCGTTTTCCGGATCGAGCCAGTAGTGCGGGTTGCCATAGGCGTGCAGGTGCGGACGCGCGTCCGCGGACAGCCGCGGCGTGTCCGCATCGAGGACGACGACCGCGCGCGAGACATCGACGTCGCGCGGCGCTCCGCCCGCCGCCGCCACCGCACGCGGCAGCCACGGCTCGTGGTCGAGCCCCACGCGCACGAGCAGCGCGGCAGATTTCAGGAGGGCGACCTGCCGCGGGACGATCTCGCGTGCGTGCGGATCGTGGCGGGGATCGGTCAGGCTCTCCACGCGGACGCCCTCGCCGCCGACGGCGGCGACGAGGTCGCGCAGGTCGGTGCTGCTCGCGGCGACCGACAGGACGGCCGCCGCGAGGATGGCCGCGAGCACTACCTCTTGGCGAAGAGGTTTTTCGGGATCATGCAGTGCACGCCCTTGCGGATGTCGACGACCTGCGTGACACGGCAGTCGCCGACCATCGACGTCAACGCGTACGCTTCGTCACGACTCATCGGCACCATCTTCTGGCCAGCCAGGAAGTTGACCGATTCGCGCGTGGCGATCTTCATGGCCTCGTTGAGGTCCTCGTCGAAGCCCATCACGATCCAGTGCGTCGCCGTCTCGGCGCGGGGCCATTCGAGCTTCATGTCCTTGCGCACGATCGGTGTCACCACGATCTCGCGGTAGGCGCACTCCAGCGCGGTGAGACTGACCTCACCGTTGCCCTGCCGGCAGTGCGAGTCGCCCGTCCAGAGCAGCGCGCCCTTGACGAACACGGGCAGGTAGAGCGTCGAGCCGGCCTGCAGCTCGTTGAGATCCATGTTCGAGCCGTTCTTCCACGGCCGCAGCGTGCTCGTGCGCCCCTTGGCGTCCTTGATCGGCGGTCCGGCCTTCTCCTTCGGCTCGTTCGGATCGGGCGCCACGCCAATGGTTCCGGGGAAGGGCTGAAGGTCGATGACGATGCCGGGCTTGAACTCCGCCTGCCGCTTCTCCCAGTCGAGGTAGTAGTAGCGGACGAAGCCCTGCGGAAATTCCGGCCCGAGCTGCCCGACCGTCGGGAACTGCGCGCCGGGGAGGTGGAAGTTCGTCGCGAAGGCTTTCGGCACGATGCGGACGATGCGGATCTCCAACGTGTCGCCGGGCTCCGCGCCGTTGACGTAGATGGGACCGGTGACCGAATGCGGACCACCGCCCGGGTTGGCGAGGCGCAGCTTGACGATGTCGTCCATCGTCGTGCCCGGCTGGATCGCGTTGTGCGCATGCATCATGGTCTCGACGGCCACCGTGTCGCCCGAATTGACGACGAGCTTCGGCGGCTCGTTTGGATCGAGCCATCCCCATTGCGTCGTCTCGAGCGTGGCCGGCAGCACGTAGTACTTGCCGCCGCTGGTTGTGACGGAGACGGCGCGGTCGCGCTTGGATTCCTCCATCGGAGTGAGCTGGTACGGCTGCTGCGCCAGCGCGTAAAAGCCGGCAGCGAGCAGGACGACGACGACGGTCAGCATGGTGACGACGCGCATGCGTTGCCTCCTTGTGAGCAACCTTCGACGCGTGGAGGGCCGCATGATGGGCCACGGTTTGAACGACCGTCAAGAGGGGAGATAATCGCGCCATGCGCGACGCGTTCTGGCTGAGCGACGACGAGCGTGAGACGCGCGAGCTCGCGCGCGCGCTGGCGCGCGAGCGGATCGCGCCGCTGGCCGCGCAGGTCGATGAGACCGAGTCGTATCCCGCCGAGCAGCTGCGCTTGCTGGGCGCGCAGGGCCTGATGGGTCTGTACGTGCCGGAGAAGTACGGCGGGGCCGGTCTCGGCACGCTCGCCTTCTGCCTCGCGGTCGAAGAGATCGCCTGGGCGTGCGCCTCGACCGCCGTCATCTACCTCGTGCAGTACGCCGCGGGCTATCCGCTCGTCGCGCACGGCACGGAGGCGCAGAAGAAGCGCTACCTGCCGCCGCTCGCCTCCGGCGACATCACCATCGCGCTGTCGATCTCGGAGCCGGGCGCCGGCTCGGACGCCGCCAGCATGACGACGACCGCGGAGCGCCGTGGCGATCGCTACGTCCTGAACGGCACCAAGATGTGGGTGACGAACGGCTCGCAGGCGTCGGTATTGACGCTCTTCGCCACCGTCGACCGCGGCCGCGGGCACAAAGGAGTCACCGCGTTTCTGGTGGAGCCGACCTTTCCGGGGTTCGCGCTCGGCAAGCTCGAGCGCAAGCTGGGCGTGCGCGGCTCGCCGACGGTGGCCATCCACCTCGCGGACTGTGAGGTTCCCGTCGAAAACCGGCTCGGCGAAGAGGGGCAAGGCTTCCGCGTCGCGCTGGGCGCGCTCGACCGCTCACGCCCCGCCGTCGGCGCGCAAGCCGTCGGCATCGCACAGGCCGCGCTCGACGCCGCCGTCGGCTACGCGAAAGAGCGCCGCCAGTTCGGCCAGCCGATCGGCGCGTTCCAGGGCATCCAGTTCATGCTCGCAGACATGGCGATGGCGGTGCACGCGTCGCGGCTGATGGTCTACCACGCGGCGGCGCTGGTCGATCGCGGCGCGGGCAGCACCTCGATGGCGTCGTCGATGGCGAAATGCTTCGCCAGCGATACGGCCATGAAAGTCGCCACGGACGCCGTGCAGGTTTTCGGCGGGTACGGCTATACGCGCGAGTATCCCGTGGAGCGCTTCATGCGCGACGCAAAGATCACGCAGATCTACGAGGGCACCAACCAGATCCAGCGGACGGTCATCGCGCGCGAACTCGGCGCCCCGCGCGCATTGTAGAAGCTCCACCCTCTCCTAAGGCCGCGCGCTGTAGCACGTCCATGAACGTGCTCACGGCTGCTGGCACCGCCGCTGCAATCTCCTCGTCTGCGGCGCAACTCCAGGCCGCCCAGGGGAGGGCAATTATGGCGCATCGAAATCGGACCGCGCTTGCGGCGATGGCCGCGCTGCTGGCGGCAGCCGTGCCGGCACTCGCCCAGACGCAGAACGACTCGAGCGGCAGCAAGGTGGAGTCGTTCGTCAGCGTCGGCGGCAACGTTGGGAACGACCGCACGGACGTGAAGACTGAAGCCAGCGGCAGCGCGTCGACGGACACATCGACCGACGCCATCAGCGGGAAGGTCTCCGGCGACATCAACAAGGACGCCAAGGACAGCAGCATGCACAGCAACGATTCGTCGCCGTCGGCCAGCCCGCCGATGGGTGACGACAAGGCGAAGCCGGACGATCTCGACCGGCAGAAGATGAAGCGGAGCGAGCAGCTCGACAAGAAGGGCGGCCTGGACCGCGCCGACGCCGGCAGTCACGGCGGCCGGCAGTAAGTCCCGGGCACCGGATTGGGACGGCGCGGAGCTTCGGCTCCGCGCCGTTGCCCTGCTAGCATCCCCATGTGGACGCCGATCGCGCGCTCGACGACTTCCTCGCGGCGCTGAGCGCCGAGCGTAACGCCTCACGGCACACCCTCGACGCCTACCGTCGCGACGTGCGCGACTTCCTGCGCGTGCTGGCGCCGCGACGACGGCGGCTGGACGCCGCAGGCCCGGACGACGTCCTGGCGTGGATGGAGCGCCAGCGCCGCGCGGGCCGCAAGCCTGCGACGATCGCGCGGCGGCTGGCCGCGCTCCGCGGGTTGTATGCGCACCTGCTTCGCGAGGGCGCGGTCTCCGACAATCCCACCGAGCATCTCGAGCAGCCGCGCCGCGCGCGCCCGTTGCCGCGGACCTTGTCGCGCGAGGCGGTGGTCGCGCTGCTAGAAGCGCCCGACGGCGCCACACCCCTCGGTCTCCGGGACCGCGCCCTGCTCGAGCTGCTCTACGCGTGCGGCCTGCGTGCCACGGAGGCGCTCGCCCTGCGGATCGCCGACGTCAACCGCCGCGCCGGCTACGTGCAGTGCAGCGGCAAGGGGCGCAAAGAGCGGCTCGTCCCCGTCGGCGCCGAGGCGCTGGCGTGGATCGAGCGCTACCTGACCGACTCGCGACCGCGGCTGGCCGCCGCGCGCGGTGCGCCCTCGTCGCCGCTGCTCTTCGTGGGGCCGCGCGGCCGGCCGCTGACGCGGCAATCCCTCTGGCAGATCGTCCTGCGCGCCGCGCGCCGTGCCGGGCTCCGCCAGCACGTCTCACCGCACACGCTGCGGCACTGCTTCGCGAGCCACCTCCTGGAGGGCGGGGCCGACCTGCGCGCCGTGCAGATGATGCTCGGGCACGCCGACATCTCCACCACACAGATCTACACGCACTTGCCGTCGGCAGCGCTGCGCCGGATGTACGACCGGTTCCACCCGCGCGCGTAACGCGCGAGCATCGCGTCAGCGCAGCGTATAGGAGACCAGCTCCTCGATGCGCTCGCCCTCGCGCTGAAGCCGCCGCTCGCGCACCCAGGTGCGCGGCTCGCTCGCCCACCACGTCTCGCGAACGACGGCGCCGGCCTGGTTCTGACACACGACGAGCAGCGTGTCGAACGTTCCGGCGGGCACCGTGAGCCTGACCTCGTCGGTCGCCGCGCACCGCAAGAAGCTGCGGCCCGAGCGGCCGGCGGCGTCCTCGTACTCCGCGTCGATGTCCCACGTGGCGCCGACACGCAGCGGCCACGGATGCCCGACCGGACGTAGATAGCGCACGATCAACCGGCCGTCGACGGTGTGCTCGGACGAAAGTCCCGCCGTCGCCGCGGCGAGCGCGTGGTATCGCCCGCCGGCATCGAGGATGAAATGCCGCGCGCCGCCGATCGTCTCGTCGCGGACGACGCGCGCGTCGTAGGTGCCGTCGCCGGTGGGCGTATGCCAGCGGTACCGCCAGGAATCGCCGACGGACCACCCGGCGAGCGGCGCCGCCCACAGCCGATTCGGCTTCCCGACGATGCGCGGCGGCGCCGCCGGTCGTCCGGTGTCCAGGACGATGCGGCTCCGCTCGGGCTCGATCGAGACGCGGAAGTGACGCAGAAAGTTCTGGCCCAGCAGGCCATCGCCGGCGCCGACACGATCGCCGATCACGACGTGGAGATTCTCGACGGTCATCTCGCCGACGCGCAGTGAGTCCAGGCGAACGATCGGGCGCTCGAGAACACGCCCGTCGGCGACCCGAACGCTGATCCGCGGCGCATTGCCGGGAATCGAGAGCCCCAGCGCTTTGACGATATCCGGTCCCAGCACGGTGAGCGACGCGCCGGTGTCGACGATAAGTCGCCCGTTGACCTTTCCGTTGACGACGATCGGCACGAGCATCGTCCCGCGCTCGACTGCGACGGGGATAATCGCCTGCGCGGGAGAGGTCGCGGCGAGCTGGCCGGCATGATTTGGCGCACGCCGCTCGTCCTCGGCGCGCAAACACTCGCCGAAGCCGTAGAAATCGGCGAAGCCCTGACGCTTCGTCGTCACCCGGAGCTTGCCCGCG
>JBKOZH010000007.1:0-16272 GCA_046725765.1 Candidatus Methylomirabilota bacterium
GAGGGCGGTAAACGCTTCCTGCGCGCGACGGCCAAGAGCCTCGGTATCCAGGCCGCGCGGGAGGTGCAGGGGTGGGATCTGAGCGCCTATCCGATCCTGGCGTGGTCCTGGCGCCCGCGCGAGTTCCCCAAGGCCGCCGACGAACGGCGCTCGAGCACCAATGACAGCGTGCTCGCGGTCTACATGCTCGTCCCGCACTCACGCGTGGCGGGACCGAAGGCGCTGAAGTACATCTGGAGCGAGCAGGTCCCGGTGGGGACGCACCTGGAGTCGAACAAGGGCCTGACCCAGGTGCGGGTTCTTCGCAGCGGCACCGCCGGCCGCGGCGAGTGGCAACAGGAAAAGGTCAACGTCCTCGAAGACTATCGCAAGTACTTCGCCGGCGGCGAGACGCCGAAGCCGATCGGCATCGCAATCCTCACCGACGCCGACGAGACGAAGTCGTCCGCGATCGGCGACTACGCCGAGTTCAAGATCTGCCGGAAGTAACCGTCAGCGCCGCGGCCTGAACGGGGCGAGCGCGGTGCGCACGGCACCGAGCGTGTACGGCTTGGCGATGACGAAGGCAACGTGGCTCGCTTCCTCGGCGCTGAAGTCCGCCGACGACGTCCAGCCGCTGATCAAGCCGACGGGCAAATCGGGCTGCCGTGTACGGAGCGCACGCGCCAGCTCCCAGCCGGTCATGCCCGGCATGCCGAGATCGGTGATCACGAGATCCACGCGCGCGCCGCCGTCGAGCAGCGCCAGCGCCTCGCGACCGCTGCCCGCGGTGACCACGCTGTGCCCGTCCTCGGCCAGCGTGTCGGCGAGGGCTTCCAGCACCGTCGGTTCATCGTCAACCGCGAGAATCTTCAGCGGAGTCACCGGTGACGGCGTCAGCGGTACCGTGTCGGCGGGCGGCGTGACGCCCGGCTGCGGGATGCGCAGCTTCACGACGGTGCCGCGACCCTCGCCACTGTCGATGTCCATCTCACCGCGGTGGCGCTGGACGATCCCCAGGCTGACACTCAGGCCGAGACCGACGCCCTTCGGACCTTTCGTCGTGAAGAACGGCTCGAGCGCGCGCTGGCGCGTCTCGGCGCTCATGCCGGCGCCGGTGTCACCGACCGAGCAGTACACCCAGCCATCGTCGACCCACGTGCGGACGGTGAGGCATCCCCCGTTGGGCATCGCGTCCAGCGCGTTGAGCACGAGATTCATGACGACTTCGCGCAGCGCCGCCGGCTCGCCCGCCACGACGACGTCCTCGCCCGGCTCGAAGCGGATGTCGACCGTCGCGTTCTGCAGCTGGGCGGCGTCCTGCCACCGCGGGCGCGTGAGCTCGATCACGTCGGCGGCGATCTCGTTGAGATCGACGCGTCTCGTCTCGGGAACCGGCTGCGCGGCGGAGAATTCCAGGACGCGGCGCACGACCTCGGCGGCATCGCGCACCGCACGATCCGCCGTCTCGAGCGGTTTGCGCAGCGTGGTGTCGGTGGCGTCCGGCGCGCGCATGAGCAACAGCTGGAGCCGGCCGGAGACCACGGCGAGGAGATTGTTGAGATGATGCGCCATGCCCGACGCCATCTGCCCCAGCGCGCGACCGGTCTCGCCCTCGACCAGCCGCGTCTGGGCGGTGCGCAGGTCCTCCACGAGCGTCTGGAGCCGCGTGGTCGTCAGCCGCGACTCATCGAGCAGCCGAGCGTTCTCGAGCGCATACGCGACGTGCGCGATCAGCGTGCTGAGGAACTGCAGATCCAGCGGGGCGAAGCCGTGCGGATCGAGGGCCGTGGCCGCTCCCTTGGCGAGCTGGATCACGCCGATGATCCGCTCCTCCACGCGAATCGGCAGGCACGCGACCGTTCCGTGCTGTCCGAGCTGTAGCTCGCCGAGCTGCGCGACCCTGCCGGCAAGGCCTTCGCCCAGCGGCAGCTCGGCGCCGACGCGGCTTTGATCCGTGTCGCCGCGCGCGGCCACCACGCGGAGCACGCCGCGTTGGCGGTCGAGGAGCATGATCGACCCGGTCGCCGCGCGGACCGTGCGCATCGTGCGCTCGAGCACGAGCGCCAGTAATTGCTGCATGTCGGGCACGCGGGCGGCGAGCTCGACAACCTCGTTGAGCGCGCCGAGCTTGAAGACGAGGTCCTCGAGCCGCTCCGTCGAGGTCCGGAGATCGCCGAGCATTCGCGCGAACGCGTCGCCGATCTGGCCGATCTCCGTGACACGACCGATTCCCGGGATGGGCGCAGCGTCGGCCACACGCGGCGTTTGACCCCGGACGGTGAGCGCACCCGCCAGACCGGCGACGCGGTCGACGAGCGAGCGGAACACCACGAAGCCGAGGACCGCGACGGTCAGCGCGAGCAGGACCGCGACCTGCGCCTCGAGCGTCCACAGTCCGCCGCCGCGGTGCAGAACGAACACGGCGAGCATCAGCGGCAGGAGCGCCGCGAGCGCGAACACGATCGACGCCGCTTCGCGCAGGCCGATGCTGCCGATCCGGCCGGAATTCATACTTTTTCCATTGTAGGTGACGGTACGGCCGCGACCGCCAGTTATGATGCGCGGGCGGCGGGCGCCGGGACGGCTAGTTCGAGCGGCCCGGGACTCGCTCGCGCAGACGCGCGCAGTGGTCGACGTTGTCCGCGCGCGCGGTGAACCAGACGTAGTCGAAGGGCAGGCGCGTAGCACCGAAGCGCGCCGCGTAGTCGGCCGGTGCCGCCCAGCCGTCGGCGACCTCCAGGAACGCGACGCTGACCACGCGTGCCTCGGGCGCCAGTAGCCGGAGCCCGCTGGGGACACCATAGTCCGTGCGCACGTGACCGACCCCTGCGATCAACACCGCGCCGTCTCGCTGGCCGGCGACCAGACGCTCGGCCATCTCGGCGTCGCGCGCGCGCTGGGCCGTGACCATTCCGGGGATCAGCCCGTCTGGCAGCGCGCCGCAGTGGGCGGCGCGGATCTGGTCTTCGAGCGCGCCCTGGGCCGGCGCCGGTCGATCGAGCTCATGGCGACGGACCAACGCGGGATCGAGCACGCCGAGCTCGCCGCGAGCGACCGCGCGCGCCGTGCTCGTGGAAAGATTCGCCGCGACGATCGGGACACCCGCAGAGAGCGCCGCGTCGGCGATCGGCTGATAGAGCCGCCACGGCGGCCAGCCGGAGGCGCCCCAGCCGACGGCCTCGCCCAGCCCCGCGGCGTCGCGTGGGGAGGCGGCGAGGTGACGCGTGAGAGCCGCCGCCTGGGTCGTGTCGAGCATCTCGAACGCCACGGCCGGCCGGCGGCCAGCATCGAGCATCCGGCGCAGCAGCAACGCCTGGAACTGGTGATGCTCAGGGTGATCGTGGCGCTCGCCGAGCAGCGCGAAGCGCGCGGCGCCGACAGCGGCCGCCAACGCATCCATCGTCACGAAGCTGCCCTGCGCGACATCCCACATGCGGCCGGTCAGCGGATGGTCGGAGCCGAGGTCGCCCTTCGGCGGCTCGATCGCCGAGGCCACGGACGTTAGCACGAACATCATGAGGAGCGCGGCGAGCCGGGCGATCACCCGTCCAGCATACCGAGCCCGTGATAGCCTCGCCGGTATGACGGACGGCGCCATCGAAGATCTCTACGCGCGCGGCGTGACCGACGGCCTGCCCGTGGTGCCGCCGACGCGCGAGCTCGTCGAGCGCGCCGTCGCCGCGAGCGGCCGCGCGGGCGACGAGCTGATCGCGCTGGTGCCGCCGAATTACGGCCGCGGGACCGTCGAAAAGATCGCCGTCAATGCCGTCATGGCCGGCTGCCGGCCGGAATATCTACCTGTCGTCATCGCGGCCGTCGATGCCGTGTGCGACGAGGCGTTCGATCTGCACGGCGTGTCGTGCACGACGAACGCGCCGGCGCCGCTCATCGTGATCAACGGGCCCGTTCGCAAGACGCTCGACATCAACTGCGGCGCGGGCGTCTTCGGCCCCGGCTGGCGCGCCAACGCGACGATCGGTCGCGCGCTGCGGCTCGTCTGCGTCAACCTCGGCGGCGCGCGCCCGGGCGTCGTCAGTATGTCGACGTTCGCGCATCCCGGCCGCTACACCTACTGCATCGGCGAGCACGAAGAGATGAACCCGTGGGACTCGCTCGCCGTCGAGCACGGGTTCGCTTCGACGGACGACACGGTGGCGGTGCTCGCCGCCGACGCGCCGATCACCGTGTACGACCAGCGGAGCCGCGGAGCAGCGGACGTGCTGGCGACCATCGCCGCCAGCATGGCGGTCATCGAGCACCACAAGATGACCCATTGGGGCGACACCCTGCTCGTGTTCTCGCCGGAGCACGCCGCCATCATCGCCGGCGACGGCTGGTCGAAGGCCGACGTCCGCCGGTTTCTCTTCGAGCGGCTGCAGCGTCCGGTCCACGAGCTCGTGCCCGGCAAGAACGGCGGCGACGGGCTGCCGGAGCACGTGCTCCGAAAATTCGCCGACCCCGAGCACGACGCGACGTTGATCCCGAAGTTCCGCGCGCCGGAGCACATCAAGATCGTCGTGGCGGGCGGTACGGCCGGGCGATTCTCGGCGGTGGTGCCCGGCTGGACGTTCTCGAAGGGCAGCAATCTCGTCATGAGGAGGATCCAATGACGGAGTATCTCGACCCGACCGATTCCGTCGCCGTCCCGCGCAAGACGGCGCCACGCCCGTCGAGCCTCGACGGGAAAATCGTCACGCTGCTCGATATCTCGAAGGCGAAGGGCGACCATCTGCTCGACCGTCTCGAGGAGCTGCTGCGCGAGCGGACCTCGCCGAAGGCGATCGTGCGCAAGAAGAAGCCGACGTTCGCGCGGCCCGCGCCGGATCCGCTGCGCGACGAGATCGTGCGCGGCAGCGACGTGCTGATCGAAGCGCTCGCCGACTGAGGGTCCTGCACAACGTGCAGTGTGCACGACGGCGTGTTCTTCGAGGACCACGGTATTCCGACGGCGACGATCATCTCCACGGAGTTCGCCCGCGCCGCGAAGGCGCAGGCGGAGGCGCTCGGGGCGACGAGCTACCGCACGGTGATGGTGCAGCATCCCATCCAGCCGCTGACGCGCGACGAGGTGCGTGCGCTGGCCGACAAGGTGTTCGACGAGGTGCTCGCGCGGGTGACCGGCTGAGCGGCTGATGCTCGTCGGCGCGTTCGCGTGTGCCCATACCCCGCAGCTGATCGCGCGGCCCGAAACCGAGGATCGCGAGCTGGTGCTGCGCGTGCACTCCGCGTTCAAGCGGCTCCAGCGGCGGTTGGCCATGCTGCAGCCCGATGCGATCGCGATCGTCGCCGGCGATCACGTCGAAGCGTTCTTCCTCGACAGCGTGCCCGCGCTGGCCGTGTACGCGGGCAAGGAGGCGGCGGG
This sequence comes from Candidatus Methylomirabilota bacterium, assembly GCA_046725765.1. Classification (GTDB taxonomy): domain Bacteria; phylum Methylomirabilota; class Methylomirabilia; order Rokubacteriales; family CSP1-6; genus AR12. The sequence continues at coordinate 5,345 of JBKOZH010000007.1, forward strand.
CACGTTCGGCCCGTACCAGTACCGCTTTCCCATTCACGAGGCGCTCGCGCGCGCCGTCGTCGAGCAGGGCATCGAGCGCGGCTTCGACCTGCTCTACACGCAGCACGCGCCGCTCGACTACGCGTTCTTCGTGCCGCTGCACTTCACGATGCCGGCGCCCGTCGTGCCCATCGTGCCGCTCCACGTCAACGTCTACTTGCCGCCGCAGCCGACCCCGCGGCGCTGTTACGCGTGGGGTAAGGCGCTCGGCGAGATCCTCGGCGCACGGCCGGAGCGGGTCGTGCTGATGGCTTCGGGCGGCATGTCGCACTACCCGGGGACGGATCGCTACGCGTCGCCGGATTACGACTGGGATCGGGGCGTGCTCGACGCGCTGCGGGACGGGCGTGGCGAGCAGCTGGCGGCGGTCACCGGCGAGGAGCTGGACAAGGCAGGCAACGTCGAGCTCCGCACCTGGATCACCGTGCTGGGCGCGGTCGGACGCGTGAAGGCCGAGATCTACTGCTACGAGCCGTCGTGGCACCACGGCAACGCCGTGGTCGAATGGACGCTCGCGCGATGAGCGAGGCGCACTATCGCTTTCCGCCCGCCTCGGCTTATCCGCTCAACCGGTGTCTGTACGCGCTGAAGTCCGACGACGCCTTCCGCGCCCGGTTTCTGGCCGATGCCAAGGCTGCCATGGCCGAGCACGGGCTCGATGCGGAGACGCAGGCTGCACTGCTCGCGGCCGATCGCGACGCGCTGGTCTCGCGCGGCGCGCATCCCTATCTGGTGTTCATGGCCGATCTGCGCGTTCGCATGGCGCGCGGGACGGGCACATTCGAGTATTTTTGAACTCGCTACTCCGGCAGCCGCCAGACGCGTCCTTGCGGCGGCTCGTCGGTGAGCGTGAACTGCGGCAGCGCCATCGACTCGCCAACATCCTGGAAGACGACGCGCACGCGGCGGCCGATGGCGACTTCCTTGGTGTCCTCGAACGTGACGGCATCCGGCTTCACGAGGTTGGCGATGATGCGCAGCGCCTCGTCCGCGGTCGGCTTCCCGCGCTGCTCGTCGAGCTCCACGAGCACGACCGCATACGGCGTCGCGTCCTTGAAGCCGGGCTGGATCGCGTGCACGACCGTCTCGTACGAATAGATCGTTCCGCGCCCGCTGACTTCCTTCCACGTCCAGCCGAGGTCCATGCACCAGGGACACGCGTGCATCGCGGGATAGCGCATCAGGCCGCACGCCTTGCATGCGCGAAGCATCAGCCGATGCTGGCGGGCGTGCGCGTAATACTCCTTCCACTCCGTGTCGTTGTCGGGAACGATCAGCGACATGCCGCGGTAGGTGACGGGCTGGGGCATCGCTACCTCCTCATGATCAGGGCCGAGCCCGTGGCCGGCATCGCCCAGCCGAGATTCATCGTGATCTCGGGGTCGCGCACCTGACGGCACTTGGCCACCGAATAGTCGTAGCTGTGCTTGCCATCGGCGGCGCCCGGGCACGTGTCGTCCACGGTGCCGCGCAGCTGGCGGACGTTCTCGATCACCATCGACATGCCGTGCGTGTAGCCCTCGCACAGATGGCCGCCGGACGTGTTGTTCGGCCGCTTGCCGCCGAGCTCGATGATCCCGCTCGACACGTAAGCGCCGCCCTCGCCCTTCTTGCAGAAGCCGTATTCCTCGAGCTGCAGCATCGTCGTGAACGTGAACGCGTCGTAGGAGCCGGTGACATCCACGTCCTCGGGGCCGATGCCGGCCTGGCCGAACACGATGTCCTTCGCGTAATACCCGGCCACGCGGGAGATCGGCCCGTGCACCCAGTGATAGTCCACGCGCGGCTTGGACACGCGTCCGGCCACGCCCATGATGTGCACGGGCCGGGCCTTGAGATCGCGCGCGCGCTCGGCCGACGTCACGATGACGCACGTCGCGTTGTCGGTCTCGAGACAACAGTCGAGCAGGTGCAGCGGTTTGCAGATCCAGCGCGAGCCGACGACGTCCTGGACCGTCACGCGCTCCTTCTGGATGGCCTTGGGGTTGTTCGACGCGTGCTTGCTGTGCGCGACCTTGACGTGGGCGACCTGCTCGGACGTCGTCCCGTACTCGTACATGTGCCGCATGAACGTGAAGGCGAAGGTCTGGCCGGCGCTGCGCATGCCGAACGGCACTTGGGCCAGATCCATCCCGCGCACCGGCTGCGCCGCGCGCGCGCCCGTGCCGCCGATGCGGAACTCGGAGTAGCCGTTCATCGAGCGGTAGATCGCCACCGTGTTGCACATGCCGGCTTCGATGGCGCCCATGGCGAGACCGTTGAGCGCCTCGGTGGATGAGCCGCCGCCCATGACGTCCATATAGAAGTTGAGGCGAATGCCGAGATCGGGCGCGACGTGATTGGCGAACGTCGAGTCGCCGCCCTGATAGTCGAGCACCCCATCCACGTCGGAGGCGCGCAGGCCGGCGTCGAGGATCGCCTTGCGCATGGCCTCGACGGCCATCGCGCGCGTCGTCCGGCCGGAGCCTCGCGAGTACTCCGTCTCGCCGACACCGACGATGCAGTACTTGTCCTTGAGCGTCTTCATGGCCACGGGCGGGCTCCTTTGGCTCGGATCAGAGCAGGCGACCGAGCGGACCGAGGTCGAGATTGAGGTCTTCGGGGGCAAGGCCGAAGCGGGCGCCGATGTCGCGGATCGTGTCCTCCAGGCGCATCAGCGCGCGGCCGACGTCCTCCGTCTCTTCGGGTGTGAGCGTCCCGGCCTCCATGCGGCGGATGGCCTGGCGCTCCATGAGCTGGCGCAAGAACTCGACGAGCGTCAGCACGAGCCGCGCGACCGAGCGCTGCACGTCCTCGGGATCGGCGTTCCAGCGCGGTGGTGAGAACTCACCGACGCGTCGCTCGAGCTCCGCGCGCAGCGACTCGAGCTCGCGCACGTGCAGCGACGGCTCGCGGGTCATCCGAGGCCCTCGGGGGCGAAGGCGTACGGCGGCCACGGGCCGGTCGCGGCGAGCCGCACGGCTCCCGGCGGCGCACCCCCGATGACGGCTCGGTACGCGTCGGCGGCGCCGCGGTCGATGAGGTGGTAGACGCTGGCCAGCAGCGGCGGCGTGTCATGCCGCGTCACGTGCTCGGCGCGGACCAACGGGTCCAGCATCGGCCGCAGCGGCGCCAGCTCCGGCGCCTCGCGCGCGCGGCGCCACTCGTCTCGCCGCGCGGCGAGATAGCGCGCGCCGGGTCCGAGGTCGGCGCTGTCCGGCTCTGGCGACGCGCGGTCACGTTCAGCCGGCGCCTCGCCGAGCACACGCAGCGTCATCTGTTCGCGTCCCGCCACGAGGGCCAGCGCTTCGATCAACTCCCGTGCGCGCACGCGGAGCAGGTCGGCGAGGCTCGATTCCGGTAACAGCGAGCCGAAGCGCACGGGAAGAATCGCGTCCACGGCGCCGGCGAGCCGGCGGATCACGGCATCGTGGGCGCGCAGCGCGGCCTCGGTCACCGCCGGCCGCGCGCTCATCTCGCCGACGGCGGCGAGCACATCACCGCTGCGCAGCACCCGTAGCGGCTCGTCGGAGAGCCCGGCCCCCACGTCGGGCCGCGGCGCCTCCCCGAGCACGGCATACACATAGACGTCGCTCATGGTCTCGGCGCTCCGGCCGCATCGTCGCGCCTATCGAGCACTCGGTCCGCAGCGCACAGGAGCACGGACAGCCGAGCATAGATCAGGTCGATTCCCGCGATCCCCAGTACGACGTCGCCGCTGAGGACCACGCCCTTCGTCAGCAAATTGTCGACGACGTCGAGCAGCGAGCTGTCGCTGGTGGAGAGGATGGCACGAGTCTCCTCACGGCTCAGCGGTCGATCTCTCATCGCACGCCTGCCACGAAGTTGTATGGCGGCCAGGGGCCCGACAGTGTCAGCTCGTAACCGTGGCGCGCCAGTCGCGTGGCCGTCGCCTGCGCGACTTTCTTGAACCGTGCCAGGCGTGTCGGTGTGAGCAAGAACGCGGCATCCAGGACCAGCCGTGCGGCGCCCTCGATCGCATCCGGCGGACGGCGGCGCGCGTCGTCCGCGACGCTCGCGAGCGACTCGAACGCCGCCTCCACGTCCTCCCGGCCGCGCGCGAGCGCCTCGCGTACTGCCTGCTGCTGCTCCTTCTTCAGGACGAGGAAGCGCGTCCCCGTGCTCACGCCGGCGGTGGCTTTTCGCGCGCTCTCGAGGCGGCGGCGCCGCGCCTTGGCTTCGTCCAGCCGAACGCGCACGCCCCACTCCTGACGCCCGGAAATCTGGCCGATCACCCGGTCGATCGTCCCGCGCATCCGCTGGATGTGCTCGATGGCGCGCGCGTCGTTGTTGAAGAGCGTGAAGAGCTTGAGCGGAATGGTGGTCGCCGTTCGCGCGGCGAACTCGACGACCGCCTCGTGCGCGGCGGCGCAGGCGGCCACCCAGTCGAGATCCCGCAGCCGCGCCTCCAGCGGCTCGCTGCCGTAGCGCGACAGCGGCGCATCGGCGACGATCAGCGCCAGCCCGTCGCCGGCGTGCAGCGCGCGAACGCGCCCGGTCCCCGGCAGGCCGCGTGGCGCGCGCGCCGGCAGCGGCGAACGCTTCGGTCCGCCGTCCGCCGAGCCCCGCTGCACGAGGCAGTACACGTAGGTCGCCGCCCCGTCCTTGTCGCTCACTCGCCCTGCGGGCGTTCCTGCCACCGCCACCTCCGAAGCCATTGTGCGAGGCCGGTCACCCCGCGCGGCGGGGGAGCCTCGATCGGAGCCGAGATCATAGCGTACCGCCGACCGGCGGCCCCGCGAACGGCGGCGCCCAGGGCGGCGATCTCGCGCGCCTCGCCGGCCGCGGCGCGCCGGCAGCGCGCACAGCCCGGCGGCGTGACCGTATTGATGAGCACCGCGCCCACCGTGATCTGCAGACGCCGGAGCCCACGCAGCAAGCGCCTCGTCTCCAGCCGGGGCAGGGCGGCCGGGCGCGTGACCGCGACCACCCGCATGCGCGCCGGGTCGCGCAGCAGCGCCCGCAGCTCGCGCAGATCCCGCGCGATGTCGAGCAGGTCCGCGGCGAGCTCGCCCAGACCGACCACGGCGCGGTACTTCAACAAGATCGCCAGGAGCGCGTGCACCCACTCCAACGCCGCGTCGGGCATCGCGAGCAGGCGCAACGCATGGCCGGTTGGCGCCGTGTCGAGGACGACGAGGTCGTACGCCGGACGCTGGCGCCCGAGCACGGCGTCGACGAGACTCAGGATGCCGAACAGCTCGTCGAGTCCCGGCGGCGCCAGATCGATGAGCTCGCGGACGACGTCGCGATCGTAGGCGACGTCGAAGCGCGAGCCGCGCAGCAGCGCGTCGAACACCTCGTCGACGGAGGCGCGATAGCGCTCGCGTCGCACGGCGAAGGCCGCCTCCGCGTCGAGCTCGCGCGCGGAGAGTCCCGATGCGCCGGGCACCGGCCGCTCGTCATCGCCGAGCGTGAGACCGAGGGCGTCACCGAGCGAGTGCGCCGGGTCGGTGGACAGCGCGAGCACGCGAGCGCCCGGCCGGTGCTCGGTCAGCGCGATCGCGACAGCCACCGCGGCCGACGTCTTGCCGACACCGCCTTTTCCGGCGAATGCGAGCACACGCAAGCCGGGCGGCGCGAGCGTGTCGAGCCAGTCCGGCGCGCGGACGCCGTCGCTGGGCGCCGTATGAGCGACCCGCGCCACAGAACGTCGCCGCGCTGCCACCGCACCGTCGGTGTCGTGTATCGGCATGCTACGAGCCGGCCGCCGTGCGCGGCGCAGCATCGCGCCGATCCGGCGCAGCGTCGCCGCGCCGCGCGGCTCGCGATCGAGCGCCGGCAGCACCGAGAGCCGGCGCCGCGGAAACAATGCCGGCAGCTGCTCGACGATCACCGCCTCCGCGGTCGCACGCGCCGTGCACAGAGCACAGGCGCCCGCCGGCTGCGTCATGCGATTGACGACGATCTCGTCAATCGTGATGCCTGCCTCCTCGAGCGCACGAACACCGTCGCGCGCCTCCTCGAGCGCGAGCGGCTCGGGCAGCAGCACCCACGTGAACCGGCACCGCGCGGGATCACGCAACAGCGCGTGCAGGGCGCGCGCTTGCCCTTCCAGCTCGGCGACGAGGGCGTCGGCGGCGTCACGCCGGTGAGAGCCGGCCAGGCTCTCGCCGAGAAACCGATGCTTCGCGAGCATGTCGGCGAGGACGCCGGCGATACGCGCCAGTGTCTCGGGCATGGCGAGCAGCCGCAGCGTGTGGCCGGTGGGCGCGGTGTCGACGAACACGTCATCCCGGGGCGCGCTGGTGGCCAGCCGGTGCAGCTCGACGAGGCCGATGAGCTCGTCGACGCCGGGCAAGGACAGCGCGAGCAGCCGGTCGACGTCGTCCTCGTCCAGATAGGTGCCGCGGGCCGCGATGGTGCGCAGCGGCCGCCGGCGCGCGGCGAGCCAGCGCTCGAGCGCGCGGTCCGCGTCCAGCTCGACCGCCGCCAGCGTGCCGCGGCGGGTCGCGATCCGCGCCGGCCGCGCCGACAGCCGGCGCTCGAGGGCATCACCCAGCGAGTGTGCGGGGTCGGTCGAAACCAGCAGCACGCGGCGCCCACGCTCGGCGGCGGCCAGCGCCGTCGTCGCCGCGGTCGTGGTTTTGCCGACGCCGCCCTTGCCGCCGAAGAACCGGAATTCGGCCGCCGGCGTCACCGCTCGGCGGCGGAGTCCTCGGCGTCGGCGTCGCCCGAGCCGTCGTCGAACCGCGCCTCGATCCCGGTGATGCGGAATTCGCCAGGTGCCGCGTCGGGCCCGCGCTGGCGCTCGCGGATCTCGCGCAGTCGGGCGAGGACGTCGCCTTCGATCGTGGCGAACTCTTCGTTCGTGATCTCACCGAGCTCCAGCCGCATCTGCGCGGCCAGCAGCTCCTCGCGCAGCACGCTGTCGTCGTTGAGCTGGCTGTCGACCGCGGCGGCGATCTTGCCGAGCACGAACTTGATGCCGCCGATGAGCAGCGTGTCGAGAATGATCACGGCCGGCCGCCGACGCTCACGACGCTACCCCCCGGGCGTGGCGCGCTCGAGCTTGAGGCGAATGTTGACGAAGTTGTAGGGCGGCCACGGGCCGGTGTACCGGAACGTAAGATGCGCGTACTTCGCGCCCACGGCCTTGACCTTGGCGTCGAAGGCCTGCTCGCGGTCGCGCGAGACGAGGAACGCCGCATTCATGATCATCTTGTCGCCGATCGGCTTGTTGGCCCGGGAGGCGACGGCCACGTCACGCAGCGACTCGAAGATCTCGCTGACGTAGCGCTCCGAGCGCGCCTGCAGTGCGCTCTCCACCAGCCGGCCGTACTGCACCCGCGCGAAGTACGTGGGGCCGCTCTGCGAGGCGATCTCACCCTTGAGATGGCGCACGTCGTCGTCCTCGCGCTCGATCTGCTTGATGACCTCGTCGCGCTCCCAGAGGACCTTGAGGCCGAACTCGACCTTGTCCTCCATCTTCAGCAGCACGTCGATGAATGCGCTGTAGGCGCCGCGCAGCAGCTCGATGATGTCGTCGCGCGTCTTGAATACGGTGCCGAATGACATCGGGATGACGGTGTGGTCGCGCATGACGGCTTCGTTCACGCGCTCGTGGGCCAGCACGTTCTCGCGCGTCGCGTCGAGCACCTCGAGCGGCGTGTCCGACACGACGGCCGCGATGTCCTTGTAGTGCACGGTCGAGACCTCGGCCGGCACGGTACCCAGGCCGACGGCCCCGAAGCGCAGCGGCTCTTCGGAGCGGATGACGCAGTACACGTACTTGCCGCGGCTCTCCACGGCCTTGGCGCCGGACTTCGCCGGAGCCGGCGCGGCCGCGCGCGCGGGCATCTCGCGAATCACCCGCGAGCCGCCGCCGTTGCTCGGCGCAGCCTTCTTGTCGGCCGTCCGGGCGGGACGGGCGGTGCGGCGGGAGGGCTTCGGCTTGGGCGACATCGTCAGCGTCCTCTCTCCGGAACGGGCGGTTAGGCCTTCAGCATCGACTTGATCTCTTCCATCAGTCGCTCGGGTAGACACGGTTTCGTGATGAACGCGTCGCAGCCGGCGTCCATCGCGCCTTTGGAGTGGCCGGCCAGGGCGTGGCCCGTCAGCGCGATCACCGGAATGGTGCGCGTGCGACCGTCGGCCTTGAGCCTTCGGGTCGCTTCCCAGCCGTCGAGTCCGGGCAGCGACAGGTCCATGACGATGAGATCCGGCTGCAGGTCGAACGCTTTGTCGAGCGCCTCGTGGCCGTTCTGCGCCTCCGCCACCCGAAAGCCAGAAAACTCGAGAAACTGCGTGTACATCTCGCGGTTGTCGGCGAAGTCGTCGACGATCAGAATCAGCGGCGGCTTCTCGGCCGCCGGCTGGCCGTCCTTTCCCCCCGCCGCGCGACGCGGGCTCACGCGCGCCGGACCTCACGGGGCACGAACAGTGCGAAGGTCGAGCCCCGGCCGGTCTCGCTCTCGAGCGTGATGTTGCCGTCGAGCATGCCCGCCAGGCGGCGGCAGATGGCGAGCCCGAGCCCCGCGCCCGTGTACTCCCGCGTCGGTGAGTTGTCGGCCTGGCGGAAGTCCTCGAAGATCCGCTCGCGATCCTCGGCAGACACGCCGATGCCGGTGTCGGCGACGGCGATAACGATCTGATCGCGCGCGGCGACGTACTCCGTGCGCACCTCCACCGATCCCTGCGGCGTGAACTTGATGGCGTTGGTCAGAAAGTTGATGACGATCTGCTTGACCTTCTGCCGGTCCGTCTTGAGCGGCGGCACGTCGGCGGCCAGGTGGCTCGTCACGGCCAGTCGCGAGCGCGAGATGATCGGCTCGACCTCGGCCAGCACCTCGGCCACCAGATCTTTCAGATCGAACTTCGTCAGCGTCAGAGGCATCTTTCCCGCCTCGATGCGGGAGATGTCCAGGATGTCGTTGATGATGGCCAGCAGGTGGTGGGCGTTGCTGTCCACGCGCTCGAGGTTGCGCCGCTGGTGCGACGTGAGCTCGCCCGTCACGCCCTTGAGCAGCATGCTCGTGTAGCCGAGGATGGCGTTGAGCGGCGTGCGGAACTCGTGCGACATGTTCGCGAGGAACTGCGACTTCGCCGCCGAGGCCTGCTCGATCTCGAAGTGCGAGCGCCGCAGCAGCTCGTTCTGCCGCGTCAGCTCGGCCGTCGCCTCGCGGACCTTCCGCTCGAGCTCGCTGGACGCTTCCTTCAGCTGCTCGTAGAGTCGGTCGCGCTCGAGCTCCTGCGTCTTGTCGTGCAGGATCGTGACGATCGCCGTCACCTCGCCGTGCTCCGAGACGATCTTGCCGGAGATGGCCTCCACGGGCAGGGGGGCGCCCGTGCGCGGGTCGACGAGCGCGATCGAGCCGCTGCGGCGCATGGCGCCGGGCTCGAAGAACAGGTTGGAGACGAACGACGAGAAGTGCGCGTCGTTGGCCTGCACCGTGCGGCGTGCCTCCGCGCCCGCCTCGAGGTCGGCGGTGAACAGCCGCTCGGCCGGCGCGTTCATCATCACGATGTTGGCGTTGGAGTCGGTCACGAGGATCGGATCGGCCACCGAGTCGATGATGAGGTCGAGCCGGTCGCGCTCGGCGCGGGCGTCGGCCTCGGCCAGGCGCAGCTTGCGGTAGTTCTCCTCGATCTCTTGCGTCGCGCGGCGCAGGTCCGTCACGTTTCTCAAAATCGACACGATGCCCGTGCCCTCGCGCGGGTCCACGGTGACGGTGCTGAGCAGCTCGAAGAGCAGGTCCGAGCCGTCCACCGGATCGACCAGCAAGAGCTCGTGACGCCAGGGCTCGGCGCCCTCGATGGCCCGCCGGGTCAGCGCGGAGGAGAACAGCATGTTGTTGAGCGCGATGGCGCGCCGCCGGCCCTCGCTCTCGTCCTCACCGGCCGACAGCAGCGCCTCGGCGCGCGCGTTGGCGACGGTGATGCGCCCCTCGGTGTCGGTCAACAAGATCGGGTCTGTCACCGCGTTGATGATGTTGTAGAGCAGCGTGCGCTCACGCAGGATGCGGCGCTCGTTGGCCTCGCGCCGGTGCGCGCTTCGCAGCGACGTCAGGCGCGGACCCAAGAGGCTCGCCACGCGCCGCGCCTCCGCCTCGACATCGGCGTCGGTCGAGGCGATCAGCAGCAGGCCGACCGGATACTCCTCGAGCGTGTGACGGCCCTGCAGCGGCACCGCGATGAGGCGCTCCGACCCGAGCGGCGTGGTCGGCACCGCGCGGCCGTTGCGCCCGAACACGCTCGCACCAAGGCCGATCGTGGCGGCCACGAGCGGGTCGTTGTGGGCTTCCAGATCGAGGGCGAAGCCGTTGACGGCGCGCTCGCGGATGCCGAGCGTCGCCACCGGTCGCAGCACGGTGACGGTGTCGGCGCCGCCGACCAGGCAGACGGCGCGCGTGACGCCGAGCGTTCGGCCCAGCCAGTCCAGCGCGTGCTGGGCGCAGGTTGCGAGATCGTCGGAGCCGAGCAGCGCCTCGGCCAGCTTCAGCCGCTCTGAAGCGTCGACCTTCTCCCGGCGCCGCGCCGACGTGCGCGTCGCGGCGTCGCGCTTCACGGCCGGCGCAGTCTCCGCGCCGCCGTGGTCTCCCGGCGCGTGCCGGCGATCTGAGCCCGCAGCGACGCGTTCTCGGCGATCACCGCCTCACTGCCTCGTCCATCGATCGCGGGCCGGGACGCAGGAGTGACGGACCCGACCGCCTCCGAGTACTTCAGATAAGTATCGATCGAGGCCACGACCACGCGTGCTTCGACCGTGATGAGGTCGATGCCGACGAGTGAGACGCGGACCCACGCGTCGATGACGATGCCCTTGTCCAGCACCCGATCGAGAACGTCGATGAGGCTGGTGCCGCCACTTGTGCGTTCGACTGCCATCGATCAGTCTCCTTGCTTGTTCGCGTCGCGGCCGCCGTTGCGCCGCGTGTTGCCTCGGCGCG
>JBKOZH010000036.1:0-3949 GCA_046725765.1 Candidatus Methylomirabilota bacterium
GACCGGATCCGGGTCGCCGCCGTCGGCGACCTGCACTGCGCCAAGGCGATGACGCCGGGAACGCTCTCGGCGATGTTCGGCCAGGTCTCGGAGCGCGCGGATGTGCTCGCGCTCTGCGGCGACCTGACCGACACCGGGACCGCGGACGAGGCGAAGAGCCTCGTCCGTGAGCTCGCCGTCATCAAGGTGCCGATGGTGGCCGTCCTCGGCAATCACGACTACGAGTCGGAGAAAGCCGACGAGGTCAAGCGCATCCTCACCGATGGCGGCATCGCGGTGCTGGACGGCGATTCCGTCGAGCTCCGCGGCGTCGGATTCGCGGGCGTGAAGGGTTTCGCGGGCGGCTTCGGCGAGCGGGCCCTGCAGTCGTGGGGCGAGCCGATCCTCAAGCAGTTCGTGCGTGAGGCGGTCGAGGAGGCGCTCAAGCTCGAAGGCGCGCTCGCGCGGCTGCGCACCACGCATCGCATCGCGCTGCTGCACTACTCACCCGTGCGCGCCACGGTCACCGACGAGCCGTCCGAGATCGCCGCGTTCCTTGGCTCGAGCCGGCTGGAGGACCCGTTGAACCGCTATCCGGTGACCGCCGCGTTCCACGGGCATGCGCACCGCGGCTCGCCCGAGGGCCGCACCTCCTCCGGCGTGCCGGTGTACAACGTGGCGCTGCCGCTGCTCCGGCGGCGCTTTCCCAATGACCCACCGTTCCGCGTGATCGAGGTGCAGGTGGACCGCGGCAACAACGGCGGCGCACCGGCGCCGCCACCGCCCGTGCACGCCGGGGCGGGGATCGGAGCGACCATCCCGTGAACGACGTCCTGCCGCCCGCCACGCGCGATTTCTACGTGCGCGCCATGCGACTGCTCGACGAGGCCGGCATCGAGTTCCTCGTCGGCGGCGCGTACGCCTTCGAGCGGTACACGGGCATCGCGCGTCACACGAAGGACTTCGACATCTTCGTGCATCCGCGCGACGTCGAGCGGGTGCTCGCGACGCTGGGGGCTGCCGGCTGCGAGACGGAGCTGCCGTTTCCGCACTGGCTCGGCAAGGCGCGGTGTGGCGACGACTTCGTCGACGTGATCTTCAGCTCCGGCAACGGCGTGGCCGTCGTCGACGACGGCTGGTTCGAGCACGCCGTCGAGGAAGAGGTGTTCGGCCGGCGGGTCCGGTTGATCCCCGCCGAGGAGATGATCTGGTCGAAGGCCTTCATCATGGAGCGCGAGCGCTTCGACGGCGCCGACGTCGCGCACATCCTGCGCTCCTCCGCCGAGAGGCTCGACTGGACGCGGCTCGTCGCGCGCTTCGGCGACGCCTGGCGTGTGCTGTTCACGCACCTCGTGCTCTTCGGCTTCATCTATCCGGGCGAGCGCCATCGTATTCCGCCCGGTGTGCTCAGCGAGCTGTCCGCGAGACTGCAGCGCGAGCTGGCGACGCCGGCGGCGGGGACGCCGGTGTGCCGCGGCACGATCCTGTCGCGCGCGCAGTATCTCGTCGACGTCGAGCGCTGGGGCTACACGGATCCACGGCTAGCGCCCGAGGGCAACCTCACCGAGCGCGAGGCCGCCATCTGGACGGCCGGGATCGCGGAGGATGGCCCCCGCGACGTGCTCGGTCAGGCCGCCTAGCGCACCGCGCGCTCGCATCGTCTACAATCCGCGCCATTCCACCTTCGGAGGTCTGTCATGCCCAAGATCGAGAAGTACTCCGCGCACGGCGTCTTCGACCCGCCGACCTACAGCCAGGGGATCAAAGTGAGCGAGGTCAACACCGTGCTGTTCCTTGCCGGCCAGGTCGCCTATGACAAGGACGGCGCGGTTGCCCACCGCGGCGACTTCAAGGCGCAGGCGCGGGAGGCGTTTCGCTGCCTCAAGTCGCTGGTCGAGGCGGGAGGCGGCCGCATGGACAACATCGTGAAGATCAACACGTACCTGACCGACATCCGCTACCGCGCGGATCTGGTGCCGGTGCGCGAGGAGTTCTTCGGCAAGAAGGGCCCGGCGTCCACGCTGGTGCAGGTGGCCGCGCTGGCGCATCCAGACTGGCTCATCGAGGTCGAGGCGATCGCCGTGGTGTGAGGGTTGACGCCGATCTCGTTTTAGGCAAGCCTAACGGCCACACGAAAGGAGATCGGCGATGCGACCGCGACTACTGCTGCTCCTCGCCGCCCTGACCGTCGCGGCGCCCGCGGCGACGCTCGGCGCGGGCGGCGAGGTTGTCATCTACTCCGCGCGGCACTACGGACAGGAGCCCGCCTTCGAGGAGTTCAGCCGGCAGACGGGCATTCAGATCAAGACACTCAACGGCGAGGCGGGCCAGATCTTCGAGCGGTTGCGCGCCGAGGGCGACCGCACACCCGCCGACGTGCTGCTCACCGTGGACGCCGGCAACCTTTGGAACGCCGCGCGCGCCGGCCTGCTGTCGCCCGTCACATCGGCGGAGCTCAGCCGCAACATCCCCGCGCACCTGCGCGACCCGGAGGCACGCTGGGTCGGCCTCACGATGCGCGCGCGCACGATCGTCTACAACCCGCGGCGGGTCAACGCCGGGGAGCTATCGACCTACGAAGCGCTGGGCGATCCGAAGTGGAAGGGCCGGCTGTGCCTGCGGACGTCCGGCTATATCTACAACCAGTCGCTGCTGGCGACCATGATCCGCCGACACGGCGAGCCGCGTGCGGAGGAGATCGTGCGCGGCTGGGTGGCAAACCAGCCCACGCTCATCGCGGGCGACACCAAAATCATCGAGGCGATCGCCGCGGGTCAGTGCGACGTCGGCGTCGTGAACAGCTACTATCTCGCGCGCGCGCTCAAGAAGGATCCGTCCACGCCCGTCGCGCTCTTCTGGGCGAACCAGCAGACGACCGGGACCCACGTCAACGTCTCCGGCGCCGGCGTGACCGCGCACGCCAAGAACCGCGCGAATGCCGTCCGTCTCCTCGAGTATCTGAGCGGTCTGCAGGCGCAGCAGCTGTTCGCCGACACGAGCCTCGAGTATCCGGCGAACCCGAAGGCCGAGGTCAACGCGATCGTGAAGGCGTGGGGGCCGTTCAAGCAGGACGACGTCAACATCGCGGCCGCGGGCGAGTTCCAGGCGGCCGCGACGCGACTGGCCGACCGGGCCGGGTACAAGTAGCAATCGGCGCGCGCCCGTCGGCGTGGACGCTGGCCGCAGCCACGATCGCGACGATCGTGGCGCTGCCGGTGCTCGTCGTCCTCGGCTCGTGGCACGAGCCGGCCGCCGACGTCTGGCGCCATCTTTGGCAGACGCAGCTCGGCGAGCTGCTCGCCAACACGCTGCTGCTCGCCGCGGGCGTCGGCGCCGGGACGCTGCTCGTCGGGGCCGCGCTCGCGTGGCTCGTGGTGGCGTACGACTTTCCCGGGCGCCGCGTGTTCGAGTGGGCGCTCGTCCTGCCGCTGGCCATGCCGGCTTACGTCATCGGGTTCGCGTTTCTCGCGATGTTCGACTTCGCCGGGCCGGTGCAGACCGCGCTGCGCGCGCTGCTTGGGCCCGGCGTCCGCCTTCCTGACCTCCAAGCGGGGTGGGGCGTCGTCCTGATGATGACGCTCGTGTTCTACCCGTACGTGTACGTGCTCGCGCGCGTGGCGTTTCGCGAGCACGGCCGCACGGCGCTGGAGGTCGCCCGCAGTCTCGGCCACTCGCCGCAGCGCGCGTTCGTCACGGTCATCCTGCCGCTCGCGCGTCCGGCGCTCGTCGCCGGCGTCGCCCTCGCGATGATGGAGGCGCTCGCCGACTTCGGCACCGTGTCGGCTTTCGGCTATCGCACACTGACCGAGGCCGTGTACCGCGTCTGGACCGGCATGTTCGACCGCACCGCCGCCACGCAGGTCGCGAGCCTGCTGCTGCTGCTCGTGCTCGCGCTCCTGGCCATCGAGCGCGCGCTCCGCGGCCGCCGTCGCTTCACGCGCGCGCCGCGCGCGGCCGAGCTGCCGCGCCG
>JBKOZH010000339.1:0-7010 GCA_046725765.1 Candidatus Methylomirabilota bacterium
CGCGTACTGGGCCAGCGCGATGGCAGGCCGTCGCCTCCCCGCGGTGACGATGTCGCTGGGGTTGCTCGCGACGCCGGTCGTGAGCGTCGCGGTCGCAACGCTCTGGCTCGGCGAGCGGCCGGGCGTGTCACTGCTGCTCGCTGTGCTGCTGATCCTCGGCGGCGTCGCGCTGGGGACGACGCCCTCGGCGTCCGAGCGCGGCGCGCGCTCAGCCGCGCCGGTTCAGTAGCGCGTAGAGCCGCGCCGCCGTGACCGGGACCTCGCGCACGATCACGCCGCGGTCGGCCAGCGCGTCCTCCACCGCGTTGGCGACCGCGCTGGCGCCCGCGATGCAGCCGCTCTCGCCAACACCCTTCACGCCGAGCGGATTCACGATCGACGGATGCTCGTCGAGCACCACCTCGAGGCCCGGCAGGTCGTCGGCTCTCGGAATTGCGTAGTCCATGAAGCTGCCGCTCAGCAGCTGGCCCTGCGCGTCGTAGACGACCTCTTCCATGAGCCCGGCCCCAAGCGCCTGGGCCGCGCCGCCGTGCAGCTGACCCTCGACGATCGCGGGATTGATGGCGCGGCCGGGATCGTGCAAGACGACGTTGCGCAGCAGCCGCACGCGGCACGTTTCGACGTCGACCTCGACGGCGCAGACCTGGCCGCCGAATGCCCACGTCACCGTGTCGGGATAAAACCACGTGCACGCGTTGAGTCCCGGCTCGCCGCTCTTCGCCGCGAGCGTCTTCGAGCGCACGGCGGCCTGGGCCAGTCGGCTCAGCGGCACCGAGCGATCCGGCACGCCTGCCACGAATGCGCGGCTCGCCTCGAACCGCACGTCGGCCGGCGCGCACTCGAAGATCTCGGCCGCGACGATCGCGGCGCGCTCGCGCACCTGCGCGGCGGTGCGCGCCACCGCCGGGCCCGCGTTGGCCATGACGCGGCTGCCGCCCGTGCCCATGCCGTACGGCATGAGGGTCGTGTCGCCACCGAGCACGATCACGTCGTCGAGATCCGCGCCGAGCTCTCCCGCCGCAACCTGGGCGAGCGTCGTCGAGTGCGCCTGGCCCTGCGCGGCCACGCCGATCAACACATAGACTTTGCCGCGAGGATCGATGCGCACGGTCGCGCCCTCGAACGGGCCGAGCCCGGTGCCCTGCGCGTAGCAGGCGATGCCGACACCGATCGGACGCGCCGTCCCCGCGGTGGCCATCTGCCGTTTGCGCCACTCGTCGTAACCGAACGCGCCGAGCATGCGCTCGAACGCCGCGGGATAGTCGCCGGGATCGTAGGTCACGCCGACGCCGTCCTTGTAGGTGAGCCCCGGACGGTAGGGCATGTCCGCGGCGCGGACCAGGTTGCGCCGCCGCACGTCGGCCGGGTCCAGGCCCAGCCGCCGCGCGCCGATGTCCATGAGCCGCTCCATCACGAAATTCGCCTCGGGCCGGCCGGCGGCGCGGTACGCGGCGTTGAACATCGTCGTCGTCACCACGCTCTCGCCGCGCCCGCGGTAGTGCGGCACGCGGTAGGGGCCCGGCAGGTGATTGACGGTGTTGGCCGTGAGGCCGTTGCCCATCACGGGATAGGCACCCACGTCGGCGAGAAAGCTGGTCTCCAGCGCGGCGATCGCGCCGTCAGGCGCGAAGGCGATTGCCGCCTCGTGCTGCTGCTCCCGGTCGTGGCCGACCGACTGCGCGTGCTCGCGCCGGCTCTCGATCCACTTCACCGGGCGCTGCAGGACAAACGCTGCCACCGCGACGAGCACCTCGTCGGCATACACCTGGCCCTTGGGACCGAACGCGCCGCCGACGTCGGGCACGATGACGCGGACGCGCTCGGCCGGCAGCGCGAGCACGCGCGCGATGACGTCGCGCTGGCTGTAGGGACTCTGGATCGACGCCCAGAGCGTGAGTACGCCGGTCTCGGCGTCATAGTGCGCGAGCGCGCCGCGGCACTCGATCGGCATCGCGGCCAGCCGCGCGTGGCGGAACCGCTCGCGAACGACCGTCAGACCCGGGCGCGCGAAATCCACCTCGCCAACGGCGGCGCGCACCTGCAGTGCCACGTTCTCCGTCCACTCCGTGTGCACGCGCGTCGTCGCCCCGCGCGCCGCCTCGGCCCCGACGAGTGACGGCAGCGGCACGTACTCCACACGCACCGCCTCCAGCGCGTCGCCGACGAGGGCCGCGCTCTCCGCGACGACGACGGCGACCGGCTCGCCAACGTAGCGCGCACGCTCACCGGCGAGCAGCGGCACCGCGTACTGCCGGTCGCCGGAACCGCCGGTGCTGAGCGGCTGTGCGAGCTGGGGCACGTCCGCCGCCGTCCACACGGCCAGCACGCCGGGGATCGCACGCGCGGCGTTGCCGTCGACGCGCGTGATGCGCGCGTGCGCGTGAGCGCTGCGGACGACGCCGAGGTGCACGGCGTCGCGGCGCCGGAGGTCGTCGACGAAGCGTCCCTGACCCCGCAGCAAGCGGATGGCGTCTTTGCTCTTGGGCGACTGACCGATCATCGTCGCGACTCCATGGCGTTCCCTCCCGCGGTTCCCCCCGCGCGCTCCGCTATGTTAACGTGGGCGCCGCACTCTCGACCCGGAGGATCCGCATGAGCTCCACCGAGCTCGGCTTCACGCCCGCCACCGAGCTGGCTCGCCTGATTCGCACCAAAGCGCTGTCGCCGGTCGAGCTCACGCGCGCGGTGCTCGAGCGCATCGAGCGCGTGAACCCCGTCGTCAACGCATTCTGCACGCTCACCGCCGACGCCGCGCTCGTCGCCGCGCGCGAGGCGGAGCGCGCGGTGGTGGCCGGCGCCGCGCTCGGCCCGCTGCACGGCATCCCCTACTCGATCAAGGACCTGAACTTCACCAAGGGCGTCCGCACGATGGGCGGCTCGTTCATCTTCGAGCATCGCGTGCCGACGGCCGACGCGGCCTTCATCCCGCGGCTGCAGCGCGCCGGCGGCATCTTTCTCGGCAAGACGACGAGTCCCGAGTTCGGCTGGAAGGCGCTCGGCGACAGCCCGCTCACCGGCATCACGCGCAATCCGTGGAACACGGCGACGACGAGCGGCGGTTCCAGCGCGGGCGCGGCCGCCGCCGTGGCCGCGGGCCTCGGCCCGCTGCACCAGGGCTCCGATGGAGCCGGCTCGATCCGCATTCCGTCGAGCTTCTGCGGCATCTGCGGCTTCAAGCCGTCCTACGGCCGCGTGCCCATGTGGCCCGTCTCCAATAACGACTACACCTCGCACAACGGCCCGATGACCCGGACCGTGGCCGATGCGGCGCTGATGCTGTCGGTCATGGCGGGCCCGGACGATCGCGATCGGACGTCGCTCGAGGCGCCGCCCGACGACTACGTCGGCAAGCTGCGCCGCGACCTGCGCGGAATGCGCGTGGCGTTCAGTCCGGACCTCGGCGGGCTGCGCGTCGATCCCGAGGTGGCGACACTCGTGCGCCAGGCCGTGCGCGCGTTCGAGGAGCTCGGCTGCAGCATCGAGGAGGTGAAGCCGGGTTTCGCGGACACGCACGAGATGATCCGCGTGATGTGGAGCGCACACATGGCCGGCAATTACGGCCCGTACCTCGCGCAGTGGGGCGCGCGGATGGATCCGGGGCTGGTGGCGTGCATCGAGGACGGCTTGCGCGTGGGCCTCGTCGACTACATCCAGATGCGCGATCGCAAGATGGCGTTCTGGGACACGGTGCGTCCGCTGTTCGAGGATTACCCGATCCTGCTCACGCCGAGCGTGTCGGTGACAGCGCTCGAAGTCGAACGGCTGAACCCCGCGCACTTCCCGCAGCACGCCTGGGACTGGTTCCCGTGGGCCTCGTTCTCGTACCCGTTCAACTTCACGGGCCAGCCGGCCGCGACGCTGCCGGCCGGCTTCACGTCGGCCGGCATGCCGGTCGGTCTACAGATCGTCGGCCGCCGCTTCGACGATCTCACGGTGCTCCAAGCATCCGCCGCGTTCGAGACGGCCCGACCGTGGGCCGCGCGTCGGCCACCGAACCTGCCGTGATGGGCGCGGCGCCGCCAGGGCTGCTCGCCGATACGGCCACGAACAGTGGCCTCGACGTGCGGCGCGCGGCGCCATCGGGGACGCGGTGGGGCCGCTCGCTGCGGCGGGCCACCCGCAACGTGCTCGTCGTGCTGGGCCTCCTCGGCGCGATCCTCGTCGTCAGCATGGCGGTGTTCGCCGATCGACTCGCCCCGCATCCGCCGGACGAGCAGAACTTCGACCTGATCGAGTCACGACCGAGCACTGCGGCCGTCTTTGGCACCGACCGGTTCGGGCGCGATGTGCTCAGCCGCGTGATCTACGGCGCGCGGATCTCGCTCTACGTCGCCGTCACATCGATCGTCGCGTCGATGGTCGTCGGCGGCGCGCTGGGGCTCACTGCGGGGTATGTCGGCGGGCCCACGGACAACACCATCAACCGGGTGCTCGACGTGTTCTTCAGCATCCCTGGGCTGCTCCTCGCGGTCGGCATCGCCGCCATGCGCGGCCCGGGCGTCAACAGCGCGGTGCTCGCGATCGCCATCGTCTACACGCCGATCTTCGCGCGCGTCATGCGTGGCCCGGTGCTGGCCGAGCGCGCCAAGGACTACGTGGAGGCCGTTCGCGCGCTCGGCGCGACGCGCGTGGCGGTCGCCCTCAAGCACATCCTGCCGAACGTGATCTCGCCGTTCGTCGTGCAGGGCACCGTCGCGCTGTCGCAGGCGATCCTCATCGAAGCCTCGCTGTCCTATCTCGGCCTCTCGGCGCAGCCGCCGACGCCGTCGTGGGGCAACATGCTCAACGAAGGCCGCACGTACCTCGAGACCGCCCCGTGGATCTCCGTATTTCCCGGCCTCGCCATCATGGTGACGGTGCTCGCGTTCAACCTGATCGGCGACGGCCTGCGCGACGTCCTCGACCCAAGCCAGTGACAAGGAGACCGCCATGTCCCGCGAGCTGAATCGCCGACAGTTCCTCCGCACCACCGGCCTCGCCCTCGGCGCACTCGGCGTCGCCGGGCGCGCCGCCCACGCGCAAGCACCGGCCAAGGCCGGCGGCACGCTGATCAGCGCCCAGACCACCGAGGCCACGGGCCTCGATCCGCAGCTAGTGCCGGCGCTGTCGCGCAGCCGCCGCTCGCCGCTGACCTATAACCAGCTCGTGCGCTTCGACCCCGACATGACGCCGCAGCCCGAGCTGGCCGAGTCGTGGCAGACCAGCCCCGACGGTCTCACGTGGACGTTCAAGCTGCGGCAGGGCGTGAAGTTCCACGACGGCCAGGAGTTCACCTCGGCCGACGTGAAGTTCACCTTCGATCGCCTGCTCGAGAAGTCGCAGTCCGGCAAGTCCGATTTCAACGCCGTCGACAAGGTGGAACCCGTCGGTAAGTACGCGGTGAAGTTCGTCACCAAGGAGCCGTTCGCCGCGCTGGTGGCGGCCCTCGGCGGCTTCTGGGGCTTCATCGTCAGCGAGGCGGGCGTGAAGAAGTACGGCGATCTCAACAAGAACGCGCTGGGCACCGGGCCGTTCATCCTCGAGGACTGGAAGGTCGAGCAGCAGATGGTGTTCAAGCGCAACCCGAACTACTGGAAGAAGGGCCTGCCGCACGCCGACGAGCTCATCGTGCGCGTGATCCCCGACGAAGCGAACATCGTCGCCGCCCTGCGTACGGGGCAAATCCACCACGCGTTCATTGAGGACAACAAGAACTTCAACCTGCTCAAGGAGGAGAAGTCGCTCACGGGCTATCGCTCGTCGCGCCTGGGCTACGACTACCTGAACATGAGCGCGAATCGCGGCCCGCTCAAGGACGTGCGCGTGCGGCAGGCGATTTCGTGGGCGGTGGACCGCTCGCAGGTCATGCGCGTCGCGACCGCGGGCTTTGGCCGTCTCACCGCGCCGGCCACCGCGCCGATGAAGCAGTGGCAGCTGCCGGAAGAGCAGTGGATGAAGTACTACAAGCCCGACGTGGAGAAGGCGAAAAAGCTCATGGCCGAGGCCGGCGTCGCCTCGGGCTTCACCGTCAAGTGCATGGTCATTCCAACGTTCCCGACGATGGTCTCCGGCGCACCGGTCATCGCCCAGCAGCTCAAGCGCATCGGCATCACCATGGAGATCGAGAATGTCGAGTACGCCGTGTGGATCAAGCGCTGGCAGGCGCACGACTTCGACATGACGATGAACAGCACGCCAGGCTACGCCGATCCGGACGTCGCGTTCTTCCGCGCGCTGCACTCGACGAAGGGGCAGAACTGGAACTCGTGGAACGTGCCCGCCGTCGATGCGCTCCTGGAAGAAGGGCGCCGGACGATGGACACCAAGAAGCGGAAAGAGATCTACGACAAGCTACAGATCGCGATCCTCGAAAACGTGCCGCACCTGTGGCTGTACTCCGCTGATCTCATCGACTTCACGCAGGCCAGCGTGAAGGGGTTCCGCCAGCATCCGACGGCGCTCCTGTACGGGCTCGAAGGAGCGTCGATCGAAAAGGCCTGACCGGTACCCGCGTGGGACGCTACGTCGTCGTTCGCCTGTACTCGATGGCCCTCACGCTGTTGGGGTTGTCAGTGCTGGTCTTCTTGATGCTGCGTCTGGTGCCCGGTACCGTGGTCGAGCAGCTGATCGGCGCCGACGCCGTCGTCAACGCGGCCATGGCCGCCGAGCTCAAGCGCTTCTTCGGTCTGGATCAGCCGTGGTGGCGTCAGTACGCGAGCTGGCTCGGCAGCCTCGCGCACGGCGACCTCGGGACGTCGTGGCGCACGGGCAAGCCTGTCATCGCGCTGATCCTCGAGCGGCTGCCGGTGACGCTCGAGCTCACCGCGTTTGCCGTGATCTTTGCGCTGGTGCTCGGCATCCCGGCCGGCATCGTGTCCGCCACGCGGCGCGATCGTGCGGTGGACAACGTCACCCGCGTCGGCACCCTGCTCGGCCTCTCGGTGCCCGTGTTCTGGCAGGGCACGATGCTGATCCTCTTCTTGTCGATTTATCTGCGCTGGATGCCGCCGGTGATGTGGGTTGATTTCCTG
>JBKOZH010000009.1:0-3612 GCA_046725765.1 Candidatus Methylomirabilota bacterium
CGGCACGGTGGTCGTGCTGCCCTTGGTGAGCATGAAGACGCCGCGGCCCGCTTCGCCGAGCGCGCCGGTCAGCGCCAGCAGCTCGCGCTCGTCGGCCAGCCGCGACGGCATCGGCACGCCGTTCTCGCCGTTGTGCTGCTCGAGCGTGGAGGTGGCGAAGCCGATGGCGCCCGCGCGCACCGCCTCGAGCACGATGCGCCGCATCTCGGCGATCTCGGCGTCGGTCGCCGCGCGCTTGGTGGCCTCGGGGCCGAGCACGAACGTCCGCACCGACGAGTGCCCGACGAACGAGCCGACGTTCGGCACGACGCCGCGGCCCTCCATCGCGTCGAGGTACTCCGGGTACGTCTCGAAGTCCCAGCGCACGCCTCCGCGGAGCGCCTCCAGCGACATGCCCTCGACGTGCGTGAGCGCGCGCAGCGTCAGATCGCGGTCGCCCGGCCGGCACGGCGCGATCGTGAAGCCGCAATTGCCGATGACGACCGTCGTCACACCGAGCGCGACGGACGGCGTCGCGAACGAATCCCACGTGAGCTGCGCGTCGTAGTGCGTGTGCAGGTCGACGATGCCCGGCGTCAGCGTCAGACCACGCGCGTCGATGCGCTGGCGCGCGGGACCCAGATCCTCGCCGACGGCGGCGATGCGGCCGTTGACCACGGCGACACCACCCGGGCGCGCCGGGCCTCCCAGCCCATCGATCACGGACGCGTTGTCGATCACCAGATCGTGCACGAGCGCTCCCGCCGCGGTCAGCCGCGGTAGTCCGGATTCGGACGCTTCATCTCGAAGATGTCGTGGACGTGCGTATAGAGGTTGCCGGCCAGGCGTCCCACCGGCCGCAGCCGATGCATGTCGATGCGCCCCGTGCCGGCGTCGTAGAGGCCGTCGCGCACGTGCAGGTACACGATGCGCCCCAGTACGAGGTTGGCGCGGCCCACCGGCACGATCCGATCGAGCCGGCACTCCATGGCGATGGGCGCCTCGGCCACGCGCGGCGCGCCGACGCGCGTGCCGGTCATGGGGGTCAGCCCGGCCAGCTCGAACTCGTCGATCTCCGGCGGGTACTCGCCGGAGGTGACGTTCATCTGCGCCGCCCGGTCGTCGTCGACGACGTTGACGACGAACTCGCGCGTGGCCTCGACGTTGCGCAGCGTGTCTTTCTTGCCGTCGACGCCGGCGCCGCGAAAGGACGACGAGAAGGCGATGGTCGGCGGGTCGTCGGTGATGGCCATGAAGTACGAGAACGGCGCGAGATTGCGCACGCCGGCGCCGTCCACGGTCGAAACCCAGGCGATCGGTCGCGGCACGACGGAGCTGATGAGCAGCTTGTACATGCCGTTCGGCGGCAGCGCGGTGGGATCGAACTCCACCGCGCGACTCAGCCGTGCATGACGAGGCCGCCGTCGACGCTGAGCGCCTGGCCCGTCATGTAGCCCGCCCGGTCGGAGGCGAGGAAGCCGATGACCGCGGCGACGTCCTCCGGCCGCTCCATGCGCCCCAGCGGCACCGCCTTCTCACGCTGCCGCGTGAACTCCTCCGCGGACATGCCGAGCAGCGCGCCTTGCTCGCGCGCGACCGTCGTCCACATGTCCGTCTCGACGAAGCCGGGGCAGACGCAGTTCACGCGCACGCCGTCGGCGGCGTGGGCGAGGGCCAGGCTCTTCGTCATGCTGACCACCGCGGCTTTGCTCGCGTTGTAGGGCAGGTTCGTCTTGCTGCCGACCTTGCCGGCCATCGAGGCGAGGTTCACGATGCTGCCGCGCTTTTGCGCGATCATCGTCGGCAGCACGGCCGCGCTGGCGAAGAACACGGCCTTGGCGTTGATCGTCATGATCGCGTCCCAGTGCTCCTCGGTCACGTGGAGCGTCGCGGCGGCGCGATAGATGCCGGCGTTGTTGACGAGCACGTCGATGCGGCCGAGCTCGGCGCGCGTGCGGTCGACCATGCGCGTGAGATCGGCGCGCTTGGTGACGTCGGTCGGCAGCGCCAGCGCCTTGCGTCCCAGCCCGCGCACTTCTTTGGCCGTACGCTCCGCAGCCTCCGCGTTGAGCTCCGCCACGACGAGGTCGGCGCCGAGGCGCGCCAGCTCCAGCGCGGTGGCGCGTCCGATGCCTTGCCCCGCCCCGGTGACGATGGCGACGCGCCCGCCGAGCTCTGCGCCGATCTCAGGAGTCACGGCCCCGGAGTATACCGCGGCAGGCCCGATGGTATGCTCGACGCCCGATGATCGAGGGCACCGCGGAGGTCCGCGACGTTCACCGCTTCGACGTCGGCGCGCTCGAGCGCTATCTGACGGCCCACATCGACGGATTTCGCGGCCCGCTCAGCGTGCGACAGTTCCGCGGCGGCCAGTCCAATCCCACCTACTATCTGACCGCCGGCGGGCGCGAGTACGTGCTGCGCCGCAAGCCGCCGGGCAAGCTACTGCCCTCCGCGCACGCGGTCGACCGAGAGTACCGCGTGCTGGCCGCGCTGGCCGCGCACACCGATGTGCCGGTGCCCCGCCCCTACCTCCTCTGCGAGGACGAGAGCGTCATCGGCACGATCTTCTACGTGATGGACTGCGTGCACGGCCGCATCTTCCGCGACGCCAACCTCGCGGGCGCCGCGCCCCAGGGGCGCCGCGCCATCTACGACTCGATGAACGACGTGCTCGCGCGTCTGCATCTCGTGGACTGGAAGGCGGTCGGGCTCGCGGACTTCGGCCGGCCCGGCGATTACTACGCGCGCCAGATCCACCGCTGGAGCCAGCAGTACCGCGCGTCCGAGACCGAGAAGATCGAGGCGATGGAGCGGCTGATGGAGTGGCTGCCGAAGAACATCCCGCCCAGCGCGGACACGACGCTCGTGCACGGCGACTACCGTCCCGGCAACATGATCGTGCATCCGAGCGAGCCGCGCGTCGTCGCCGTGCTCGACTGGGAGCTGTCGACGCTCGGCCATCCGCTGGCCGATCTGGCCTACAACTGCATGCCGTATCACCTCGGCAACGAGTGGGAAGGCCTGCGCGACGCACCGTTGTCCGAGCTCGGCATTCCCACCGAGGGCGAATACCTCGCCGCCTACTGTCGGCGCACGAATCGGGCCAGCATCGAGCATTGGGCCTTCTACATCGCGTTCGCCGAGTTTCGCCTCGCCGCGATCGCGCAGGGGATCATGGGCCGAGTCATCGCGGGCACCGCGAACGATCCCAACGCCCGCGAGCGCGGTGAGCGAGCGCGCCCACTTGCCGAGGCCGGCTGGCGACTGGTGGAGTCGCGCGCCCGCTAAGCGGCATCCGCGTTGCACCTCCTCAGGCAGGCGGAGTTCTTCGGAGCTCCCGAAGGAGGGGCAGCAATGAAAAAGTTACTCATTGGCGTGGTTCTGCCGATGTTCGTGGTTACACCGCTGATCGCGTCGGCGCAGCAGACGCAGACACCGACGCGTGACAAGGCGCCGACGTACGACAAGGCGCCGAGCGCCGACAAGTCGAAGGCCGACACGCGGGCGGCCTTCCGCAACGATCAGAACCTTGCGGAGTCGAAGCACTTCGTCGGCATGCGCGTGAAGAACGACCAGGGCAAGGACATCGGTGAGGTCGACAATCTGCTGATCGATCCGCAAAGCGGCAAG
>JBKOZH010000160.1:0-18753 GCA_046725765.1 Candidatus Methylomirabilota bacterium
CCGGCGTGATCGACGGCGCCGTCGCGGCGGACGGCGGTCGCGACGCCGAGCGGCACCGCGACCACCAGCGTCAGCAGCATCGCCGTGCCCGCCAACAGCAGCGTCGCGGGCAGGCGCTCGAGAACGAGACCGAGCGCATCACGACGGTACCGCAGCGACTCGCCAAAATCCCCGCGCACCGCGCCTTTCATGAAGCGTGCGTACTGCACGAGTAGCGGATCGTTGAAGCCCAGACGCTGGCGGTACTCGTTGACGTCCTTGGCCTGGATGTCCATCGGCATGAACAGCAGCACGGGATCGCCCGACAGACGCACCATCCCGAACACGGCGGTGAGGGACAGGAACACGACCAGCACCGTTTGCGCCAGCCGCGCGGCGATCCAGCCCCGCATTCAGTGCCGCTCGAAGCGGCCGTGCAAGCGCACGGGCTGCCGGCGCTTGCGATAGCGCATGTTCAGCAGCTCGACGAACAGTGAGAACGCCATCGCGACGTAGATGTAGCCCTTGGGGACGTGCTGGCCCATCCCGTCGGCGATCAGCATCACGCCGATGAGGAGCAGAAATGCCAGGGCGAGGAGCTTGACGCTCGGATGGCGCTCGACGAAGCCGGCGACGGCACCCATCGAGAGCAGCATCACCACCATCGCGATCACCATGGCCGCCACCATGATCGAGATCTGGTTGGCCATGCCGACGGCCGTGATCACGGAGTCGAGCGAGAAGACGATATCGAGAAGCAGAATCTGTACGAGCACCGCCGCGAACTGGCCGCGGCCGCCGCGCTCCTGCTCGGCGTGCTCGACCTCGAGCTTGTCGTAGATCTCCCACGTCGCCTTGCCGACGAGGAAGAGGCCGCCGCCGATCAGGATCAGGTCGCGCCCGCTGAACGCGTGGTCGAGCAGGTCGATCGAGAACAGCGGGCGCGTGAGACTCATCATCCACGAGATTGCGAACAGCAGGCCGATGCGCATGCCGAGGGCCAGCGTGACGCCAAGCCGCCGCGCGAACGCCTGCTGGTGCGCGAGCAAGCGTCCGGCGAGGATCGCGATGAACACGACGTTGTCGATGCCGAGCACGATCTCGAGGACAGACAGCGTCGTGAGCGCAATGAGGCCGTTGGCGGTCAGGAAGGCGTCCATCGTCGCGGCATACTACCGCAGCGCGCGCTCGTATACTGGTGAGCCGTGCGTCGGCTCACGCTCGCGCTGTTCATGCTGCTCGCCGCGCCGTCCGCGGCGAGCGCTGGCGGACCGGAGGACGTCCTCGCCGAGGTGCGCCGCGCGACCGCACGCTACGTCGACATCGCCAACGCGCGCGCCGACGGCTATCTGCAGGCCAGCGGCATGGAGCGCCACCACGGCTATCACTTCGTGCAGCCGGCCGCTCAAGCGCGCGCGCTGGCCACCGGCACGCTCGATCTGGCCGCGCCGCCGGTGCTGCTCTACGTCGAGCGCGACGGAGCCTGGCAGCTCGTCGGCGTGGAGTACGCGCTGTCGTCGGTGCCGACCGACAATCCGCTGCCCGGCGCCGTCTGGCACAAGCACGAGGCGTCGTGCCACTACCGCGATTTCCGCGAGCTGCCTGCGGCGAGCGCGCGCGCGTGTCCCGCGCGTCATCCGACGAGCGGCGAGCTGTTCGTCGGGTGGCATCCGACGCTGGCGGTCGCGCACGTCTGGGCGTGGCACCCGAATCCCGACGGGCCCTTCGCCGAGACCAACGCATGGCTCGCGCCGTATGGCGGTCTCAGCGCCCCGGATCACCACGAGCGCAATCCCGCTGAGACGTTCTACTCGCAGCTGACCCATCGGGTCGCGGGCGTGATCTTGATGGTGTTGGCCGCGCTCACCGTGTGGGAGTCGTGGCGGCCGCGACGCTTTCCGTGGAACGCCGTCTCGGCGCCGCTATGGGTGGCCTTCGGCGTCTATCTGATCCCGAGCAGCGACCCCGAGTCGTGGCCGTACGGGCCACAGCGATTCGTCGAGATCTTTTCCGACCCGCTGGTCCTCCAGCACAAGCTGCTCGCGCTCCTGCCGATTGCCATCGGCGTCATCACCGCGCTGCGCGGCGCCGCCGTGCTGCCGGGCCGTGGGCTGGCGCGCGTCCTCGGCGTCCTGGCGCTGGCCGGAGGCGCCACGCTCTTCTTTCACTTTCATGACGGTCGGATCCACTTCGATGCCATCTATCTGCAGCACGCGCTGATGGGAACGACGGCCGTCGGCGTGGGCGTTGCGCTGCTGCTCGGGACCCGGACGGCGCGCGTGCGGCCCTGGCTCGTCTGGGCGTGGCCGACGTTTCTGACGGCGATGGCGACGGTGCTGCTCTTTTACCGCGAGGGCTGATACTTCGAGGCCTGGAGGAGGTCGGCTAACAGGCGTACGTCTGCTCGGGCGTCCAGAACGGCTCGTAGTAGCCCGAGGAGTACGGCCGCGCCTCCCATCGACTGTCGGTCCACGTGCCGTCGGCGGCCCACGAGCCCGGCACCCAGACGTTCTCCGTGGTCGTGTACAGAATCCAGCGATACGACCAGTAGCCAGGTGTCACGCACGCGCTGGGCGGGGCGGCGACGACGACGGGGTAGTAGACGGGCTGCGGCACCACGATCACCGGCTGTGGCGCCGGCGTCACCCCGACGACGGTCGTGGTCGGGTGGCGGCGGAAACGGCGGTCCGGCACCGCCTTGACGTCGCGGTCCGGCACCGCCTTGACGCTGTCGGGCAACGGGTCCGAGACGGAGCGCGAGGCCGTGAACGGCTGCGTGGCCGCGACGAACGGCGAGCTGGCGGGCAGCGGCTGCGTGGTTGCCGGCGTGACGCTGGACTGTCGCACAAAACTGCGTTCGCCAGCCCAGGCGGGTGTGGCGAGCGTCAGCACCGTGACGATGACGAGCAGGCCGCGCGAGATCATGACGATTCGTTCGACAGGCCGACCGCGGCGCCTATTCACGCTCACGAGCGGATGCGGCTCCTGACCGCTTCCCACATCAGCTCCGCCCAGCGTGCGTAGCCCAGGTCCGAGGGATGGTAGCCGTCGCGCGCCATCAGCTCGGGCCGCGCGGGCACCTCCCGCCGGCTGGGCGCGTACAGATCGACGACCTGCGCACCGTGACGCTTGGCAAGCTTCTCCACCACGGCGTTGAACTCCACCGACCGTCGGCCGACGACCGCCTGCGCCTCGTGGCCGCGGAAGCGAGGCGTGATCGCGAGATCGGGCAACAGGTTCACGACGACCACCGCACGCGTCTCGGACGCGAGGCGACCGAGGATCTTGTCCATGTGACGCGTGTAGTCGGCGATGGGCATCTGCTCCGTGATGTCGTTCGGGCCAACGGAAATTGTGACGAGGTCCGGTTTCAGATCGATGGCGCGGTCGAGCTGCTGCGTGAGGACCTCGAATGACGTCGCGCCGCCGACGCCGAGGTTTACCGCGCGCGCGTTCGGATAGATCTCGCGCAGTCGCGCGTGCAGCCGGCTGACATAGTTCAGCTCGGGGCGACTGGCGCCAATCCCCTCGACCGTGCTGTCGCCGAGGGCGACGTAGAGAACGTCGGCGCCGCGATTCGCGGGGAGCGTCCGCGCCGCCGTGCCGCGGGTCCACGAGCAGCCCGTGACAAGCATCGCCGCCATCAGCGCCACGACGACGCGTCTCACCAGGCGGCGGCCGCCTCGAGCGTGCGCCGATACCATGAGGCGTCCGGAAAGGTGATCGGTCGCACGGCCGGCAGCGTGACGCCGGCCTTTCGATAGGCCTCGACGTAGGCGCTTGCGGCGCGCTCGTCGCCGATGCCGCCGAGCGCTTCCGCGAGCGACTGCGGCACTTCGCCCTGACGGTCGAAAGCGGCCACGCCGTCGCCGAGGCCGGCCGCCTGGAGCATCGCGCGGTAGAACGGCTGCTCGAGGTAGCGCTTGAGCTCGTTGCAAAACGCGCTGAGCGCGGCGGCACGCTCGTCGCAGACGGCGAGCGGCACGGCCGCCACGACGTCGAAGCCGGCGAGCGGCTTGCCCGCGCGGCGTCGTCCGCGCTCGAGCGCGGGCACGGCGACGTCGCGCACGTACGCCGGCGGGCACAGCCAGAGCACCGCGCCGTCCGCGACCTCGCCCGCCAGCTCGAGCATCTTCACCGACAGCGCCGCGAGGTAGATCGGCGGCGCCGGCGGCCGCTTCGGCAGCGCGAGTGACCAGCGCACGCGATAGTGGCGTCCCTCGAAGTTGGTTCCGTCGCCCAGCGCGCCGCGCAGCACCGCGACGTACTCGCGCATGACCGCGAGCGGCTCGGCCAGACGCAGCCCGAGCATCGCCTCCATCGAGCTCTTGTGGCTGACGCCGATGCCGAGGCGGAAGCGGCCGCCGCTCATCTCGTTGAGCGTGGACGCCGCCTGAGCCATCGTCGCGGGATGACGCGGATAGATCGGCACGACGCCGTTGGCGAGGCCGATGCGACTCGTGGCGGCCGCGTAGGTGGCGAGCAGGACGAACGAGTCGCGGCCGAGCCCGTGCGTCACCCAGACGCTGTCGTAGCCGAGCCGCTCGGCAGCGCGCACCAGTTCCACGGCCGCACCGAGGTCGGCGCCGGGATTCAGGAACGTGGCGAGCGGTATAGGCTCACCTCCATCGCGTCCTCGTCGAACTCGTACTCGCGGCTCGTGTAGTCCGGGGCGTGCCGCACGTGGTCGAGATACGGCGCGACCTCTTTCCGGAAGACGCCGGTGTTGTCGGCGACCACGACGGCGCCGGCGACGAGCTTGGGCTCGAGCGAGCGCAGGTAGTCAAGGTAGTCTTCTTTCGCCGCGTCGATGAAGACGAAGTCGAATCGGCCGGGCACGAGCGGCAGGAGGCGCAGGGCGTCGCCCTGGATGACCTTCACTTTGCGCCCGAGCCCCGCGGCCTCGGCGTTGTGCTTGGTCATGCGCGCCAGATAGTCGCTCGTCTCGAGACACGTGAGCCGGCCGCGCGGTGGCAGCGAGCCCGCGATAAGAATGGCGGAGTAGCCGAGCAGCGAGCCGATCTCGATCGCACGCGTGGGACGGTGCCGGTCGATCAGGCGGCGAATGACGCGGCCCTTGGCGCGCCCGACGTTGGGGATGTGCCAGAGCCGCGTGGTGCGGTCCATCAGCGACAGCATGCGCTGCGCTTTTTTGGTCATTGTAGCGGGGTCCGCGAGGCCGGCTCGAGCCGTGGGTGGCCTGAGCTAGGCACGGGTGGCTCCGCTCAACGGCGCGAAGCTAGGCACGCGGGGCTCCGCTTGCTTTCATCCGTCCGGCGACCGTGTCCGGCACCGGATATTTGCGCGTGGAGGGTCCGGCCTTGACGATCTGGCCGGGCAGAGTGCGGCCGACGATCTCCTGCACGCGCCGGCTGACGCCGAGCAGACGGTCGAGGTCGATGCCGGTCTGCACGCCCATCGCGTGCAGACAGTGCACGAGATCTTCCGAGCACACGTTGCCGGAGGCGCCGGGCGCGAACGGACAGCCGCCGAGCCCGCCGATCGACGCGTCGATGTTCGTCACGCCGTGCTCCAGCGCGGCAAGGATGTTCGGGATCGCCATCGCGCGCGTGTCGTGCGTGTGCAGCGTCCACTCGACACCGGGAAAGCGCGGCATCAGGTGCTCGAGCACCTGTGACACCTGGCGCGGGTTCGCCATGCCGGTCGTGTCGGCGAGGCCGATGGCGCGCGCTCCCATGTCGACCAGGCGGGCGACCACGCGCTCGAGCTGCGCCATCGGCACGTCACCCTCGAATGGACACCCGAACGAGGTCGAGATCCCGCAGCCCACGTGGAGCTTGGCGCGCGCGGCGACCTGCATCACCGCGCCGAGCTTGTCGAGCGACTCGGCGATCGTCATGTTGACGTTGGCGAGGTTGTGGCTCTCGCTCGCGGAGACGACGGTGTGGATGGCGTCCACACCGGCCTCGATCGCGCGCACGGCGCCCTTGTCGTTGGGGACGAGCGCGGCGTAGCGGGTGCCCGGCCGGCGGGTGATGCGCGCCATGACCTCTTCGGCGTCGCGCAACTGGGGCACGACCTTGGGATGCACGAACGAGGTCACCTCGATGCGCGGGACGCCCGCCGCCGAGAGGAGGTCGACAACCTCGACCTTCTGCTGGGTCGGAATGAAGTCCGGCTCGATCTGAAACCCGTCGCGGGTCCCCACCTCGCAGATCGTCACGCGCTCGGGCAGCCGCATGGCGTCGCCTCCTCGCTGGAAGTGGTCAAAACTGTACCACGCGCAATTCGAAACCCCGCGCCGACCGCGGGCATCTCAACGGTATGAAACCCAACATCGACCTCGCCGACGCCGCTCGCTCCGCCGTGACCGATATCCTGAACCGCCTGCTGTCCGACGAATACGTCCTGCTCACGAAAACGCGCAACTACCACTGGAATGTGACCGGTCCGCAGTTCAACGACCTGCACAAGTTCTTCGAGGCGCAGTACGACGAGCTCAACGACCTCGTCGACGAGGTGGCCGAGCGGGCGCGCCAGTTGGGCGGCCGTGCCTTCGGCACGCTGGCCGAGTTCACGAAGTCCTCGACGTTGGTCGAGCAGCCTGGTGTATCACCCCAGGCCGCCGAGATGATTCGTACGCTCCTGGCCGATCACGAGGCGATCATTCGCGCGCTGCGAGCCGCCATCGGGCCGGTGGCGGAGAAGCACGGTGACGTCGGCACGAGCGACTTCCTGACCGGGCTGCTGGAGAAGCACGAAAAGATGGCGTGGATGCTTCGCGCCTACGTCGCGGTGTAGCGCGCCGGTCGGCTCAGCGCTGAGGGCGCCGGCCAAACATCCCGAGCCCGCGCACGGTCATCACGACGTCGCCGTGCTGGTTCAGCATCTCGGTGAACGTGCGGACGATGCCGCGATCGGGCTTGCTGCGTGACGGGACGACCTCGGTGATCGTGAAGCGCGCGCGCAGCGAGTCGCCGGGGCGCACGGGCTTGAGCCAGCGAATCTCGTCGCAGCCGGGCGAGCCGAGCGACACCGTCTCGGACAAAAACGTGTCCCACATGAGCCGCATCATGACGCCGACCGTCTGCCAGCCGCTCGCGATGAGACCGCCGAACACCGAGTGCCGAGCCGCGTCCTCGTCGATGTGGAAGGGCTGCGGATCGTAGACGCGCGCGAAGGCGACGATCTCGTCCTTCGTCAGAGCCCGCAGCGGCGACTCGCGCACCTGCCCAGGCGCGAAGTCTTCGAGATAGAGGGGCACGCGGCGTGGATCAGTACGAGCGCGGCATGCCGAGCACGTGCTCGCCGACGTACGCCATGACGAGGTTCTGGTTCACGGGCGCGGTCTTGTACAGGCGCGCCTCGCGGAACTTCCGCTCGATGTCGTACTCCTCGGCGTAGCCGTAGCCGCCGTGACAGTCGATGCACGCGTTGCCCGCCTCCCACGCCGCCTCGGCCGCCAGGTACTTCGCCATGTTGGCCTCGGCCCCGCAGGGCTCCCCCGCATCGAATAGCGCGGCGGCCTTGTCACGCATGAGCGCGGCGGCCTCCACGTTCATGTACGCGCGCGCGATCGGGAACTGCACGCCCTGGTTGGCGCCGATGGGCTTGCCGAAGATCACCCGCCCGCCGGAGTAGGCGACCGCCTTTTCGGTGAACCAGCGGCCGTCGCCGATCGACTCGGATGCGACGAGGATGCGCTCGGCGTTCATGCCGCCGAGGATGTACGAGAAGCCCTTGCCCTCCTCGCCGATCAGACCTTCGGCCGGGATCTCCATGTCGTCGAAGAACAGCGCGTTGGTCGAGTGGTTCATCATCATGCGGAGCGGACGGATCTCCAGGCCCTTGAGGCCGCGGATGTCGATCAGGAACACGCTGAGCCCGTCGGTGCGGCGCTTGACCTGCTCGACGGGTGTGGTGCGCGCGAGCAGCAGCATCAGGTCCGACTGCTGCGCGCGCGAGATGAACATCTTGCGGCCGTTCACGACGTAGCGATCGCCCTTGCGGACGGCCGTGGTCTTGAGCTTCGTCGTGTCGGAGCCGGCATCGGGCTCGGTGACCCCGAACGCCTGGAGCCGCAGCTCGCCGGTGGCGATCTTCGGCAGATACTGGCGCTTCTGCGCCTCGCTGCCGTGGCGCAGCACGGTCCCCATGATGTACATCTGCGCGTGAACCGCCGAAGCGCTGCCGCCGTTGGCGTGGATCGTCTCGAGGACCAAGGCGCCGTCGCGGATCGGCAGCCCGGCGCCGCCGTATTCTTGGGGGATCAGCGCGGCGAGATAGCCGGCTTCGGTCAGTTCGTTCACGAACTTCTCGGGATACTCGCGCCGCGCGTCGAGCTCGCGCCAGTACTCGCCCGGATACCGCTTGCAGATCTCGGTGACGCCTTTCTCGAGCGCGCGCTGCTCGTCGGTCAAGCGCAGGGATATCGTCGCCATCGCGTTCCTCTACCGCCCTTTGAACTCGGGCTTGCGCTTCTCGTTGAATGCCCGCACGCCCTCGAGCCGGTCCTCGGTCACGACGGTGGCGTTGTAGGCCTCGATGGCCAGCACCATCGCCGTCTCGAGATCCGTCTCGCTGCCGTACGCGATCGCCTTTTTCGCCTGCCGCACGGCGATCGGTCCGTTGCGCGCGATCGTCGTCGCGATCTCCGTCGCTTTGGTCTTGGCCTGCCCCGCGGGGACCAGATGATTGACGAGGCCGGCGGTCTTCGCCTCGTCCGCTTTCATTCGGCGCCCGGTGAAGATCAGCTCCTTGGCGAGCGGCGCGCCGACGATGCGCGGGAGCAGCTGCGTGCCGCCGATGCCCGGGAAAATCCCCAGCGTCGTCTCCGGCACGCCGAACACGGCTGTCTCGCTCGCCACGATGAAATCGGACAGGATCGCCAACTCACAGCCGCCGGCGAGCGCGAAGCCTTCTACGGCGGCGATCACCGGAATAGGGCAGCGCAGCAGCCGCATCGCGCCCTGCTCGAAGATGACGTGCTGCGCGCGCCACGCCTCGTCGGTCATGCCGTTGCGCTCCTTGAGATCGCCGCCCGCGCAGAACGCGCGGTCGCCGGCGCCCGTCAGCACCACGGCGCGCGCGTCCGGGTCGCGCGCGAGCGCGTCGAAGCACGCGAGGAGGTCCTCGCCCATCGCCGTGTTCATCGCGTTGTGTTGCTCTGGCCGATTCAGCGTGACGGTCACGACGTGGCGGTCGTCGGAGCGGGTCACGAGCAGATGCCGGTACATGGCTTATTGTAGCGGGGCTGATTGTGGCGGGGGCCGCAAGCCCGGCTTTAGCCGCGGGTGGGCTGTTCTAGATGGAAAGTGGCTCCGCTCCGCGTTCAACCGTCGCGCCCTCGCGATCACTGCACCACGCCTTGCGTCTGCAGATTGCGCACGTCGTCGAGCGTGTAGCCGAGCCACGTGAGCACGTCCGCCGAATGCTCGCCGAGCAGCGGGGGGACGCGGCGCACGCCCGGACGCTGCCGACCCCAGCGGATCGGTAGGCCCACGGCGCGATAGTTCGACAGGCGCGGGTGGGGCGCCGGCAGCAGCATTCCGCTCGCCGCCGTCTGCGGCTCCTCCAGGACGCGGTCAACAGTGAGGATCGGCGCCGCGGGGACGCCGGCGGCGCGCAGGCGATCCAGCAGGTCGGCGGTCTTGAGCGGCCGTGTGAGCGCGGCGATCGCGCGCACCAGCACGTCGCGGTGACGGACGCGCGAGGGATTGTCGGCGAAGCGCGGGTCCGCGGCGAGCGAGCCGTCACCGAGCGCGTCGGCGAGACGCCGAAAGAGCGCGTCGGAGGCCGCGGCGATCATCGCGTAGCCGTCCGCCGTCGGGAACGCCTGGTAGGGCGCGATCATCGCGGTGCCCGAGCCCTGCGGCTGAGGCACCTCGCCGTCGCCGAAGAAGCCGGCGGCGTGGTAGCTAACCCACGTCAGCGCGGTCTCGAACAACGCGGTGGTGACTTCGACGGCGCGGCCCGTCCGCTCGCGCTCGCGCAGGCCGGCCACGATGCCGAGCGCCGCCCACATGCCGGTCGCCATATCGACGATGGAGGTGCCGACACGCGCCGGCTCCTGGCCCGGATGCCCGTTGATCGACATCAGCCCGGCATACGCCTGCATCAGCGGGTCGTAGCCCGGCAGCTCGGCGAGCGGACCTTCCGTGCCGAACGCCGTGATCGAGCAGTAGACGAGGCGCGGATTGAGGCGCGTGGCGCCCGTGAAGTCGAGACCGAGCTCGTCGATGACGCCGGCGCGCAGGCTCTGCACGAAGACGTCGGCGCGCTGCACGAGCCGCTTGAGGATCTCCAGACCGCCCTCGCGCTTGAGGTCCAGCGCGAGACTCTTCTTGTTGCGATTCAGCGCGACGAACACCGCGCTCTCGCGGCCCCAGAACGGCGGGCCCCACGCGCGCGCGTCGTCGCCACGACCCGGGCGCTCGACCTTGATGACGTCCGCGCCCATGTCGCCGAGCGTCTGCGTGCAGAATGGGCCCGCGACGTTTTGCGTGAGATCGACGACGACGATTCCGTCGAGCGGGAGCGCCACGGACGGGAGTGTAGCAGCGGCGGTCGTGCGCGGCGAGCCACCCTGGGCGGCTCTGCGCGCGCAGCATCCGCGTCAGGGCGCCGCGCGCAGAGCGTCAGCGCGCGGCGAGCAAGGAGTCCAGCAGCGCGCGCGCGGCCGGCGAGTCCCACGCGCGGGGTCCGGCCGCCCGGCCGACGAGCCGGCCCTGCCGATCGATCAGGTACACGGTCGGCGGACCCCACACGCCGTACACGCGTCCGGTCGTATCGCCGCTCTCGTCGAGCAACACGGGCGCGGTATAGCCGCGCTCGGCGGCGGCTTTGCGGACGACCTCGGCGCCCTCGCGAAAGGCGATGAGCCGCACTTCGAGCCCGCGGGACTTGTATTCGTTATAGAGCGCGTTGACGGAAGGCAACTCCTTCCGGCAATCCGGTCACCACGTGGTCCAGAAAAAGAGCATGACGACCTTGCCGCGCAGCGCCTCGAGCGTCTGGGGCGCGCCGTCCAGCGCAGGCAGCGAGAAGGCGGGCGCCGCCTTCGGCGGATCGTAGGGCTGGATTTGTAAGCTGGCGAAGTCCGGCGCCGCGGCCGCAACCGCCGCGGCCGCCAGTGCGGCGGCCGCGACGAGTGCGACGAGCGAGGATCTCACTTCACCCCCGCCGACTTCATCGCCTGGAGAACCTCCTCCGGGTTGAGCAGCTCGAGCGGATTGTCCATGACCTTCTTGTAGCGAACGACGCCCTCGCGGTCGATCACGAAGTACGCGCGCTTGGCGTACCGGTAGATCGGGCTCGCCTCGTTCTTTTCGAGCGCGTCATACTTGTCGAGCATGCTTCGGCGGAAGTCCGAGAGCAGCAGATGCTTGACGTTGTTCTGCTTGGCGAATGCCTCGAGCGTGGCGGCGTGATCGGCACTGATGCCCACGACCTGGGCGCCCGCGGCTTCGAACTGCGGCAGGGCCGCGTCGAAGCTCGCGATTTCCTTCGCTCAGGTGGCGGTGAATGCCTGAATGAACGTGTAGACCACCACCGGGCCCTTCGCCGTGAGATCGGCAAGCTTCACGGGCGGCGCGTCGCGCGCGGCCACCTTCGGAAGCGCGAAATCCGGCGCCTTGTCGCCGACGGCCAGCGCCTGCGCCGTGCTACTGGTCAGCAGCAGCGTGAGCGCGCCGAGAAGGACACCTGCGACCAGCGAACGTCGTCCTGACATGGGATCTCCTCCATCCGATAGAGAAGTGTACAGGCCCCAAACGGCGCGGCCTACTCCCCGGTTCCCGGTCACTTCTTCCCGGTCAGCTCGCTCCGCACCAGCGCCGCACCGGCGGCGAGGCCGGTCAGCTTCTGGTTGCACATGTAGCGCGGTGACCAGCCGAAGCCGCAGTCGGGATTGAGCGTCAGCTTCTCGGCGGGGCAGACTTTCAAAACGCGGCGGATGCGCTTGGCGACGGACTCGGCCGTCTCCTCCTGAAAGCCTTTGACGTCTACCACGCCCGCGCCGAGCTCGCGACCATCGCCGTACTTCTGCCAGACCTCGAGCTCCGACAGCTCACGGCTCGCGAACTCGAGCACGAACTGATCCGCGCGCGCCTTCAGCACGCCGGGGAAATACGGCTCGTACGAGCGCGAGAAGCGCGAGCGTCCGAAGCGGTTACCGAAGCAGATGTGGAAGCCGAGCTTGGCCCGCACGCCGTCGGTGGCGAGATTGAACAGCCGCGCCATCTCCTCGCCCGAGACGTTGCCGCGTGCGGGCTCGTCGAGCTGGATGAGCGTCGCGCCCGCCCCGACGAGCGCCTTGAGCTCGGCGTTGATGACTTCGGCGAAGCGCTCGGCGACGTCGACCACGCCCTTGTACGCGCTGCCGGGATGGATGCGTGAGCCGAAGGTCAGTGGCCCCGCGCACGTCGCCTTGAGCGCGCGCGTCGTGTTGGCCCGCAGGAACTCGAAGTCCTTCACGAGACCGAATCCGGTCGACGGGACTTCGATGCGACCGACGGCCTCGTAGCGCTGCTGCTGGTCGTAACCCCAGGGTCCCGCCTTCCGGCGCACCGGCAGAGGCGCGATGTTCTTGATGATCCGATAGTAGGTGTCGACGTAGCCGTCGGTGCGGCGCACCTCGCCATCGGTGATGATGTCGATGCCCGCGGTCTCCATGTCGCGGATCGCCGTGCGTACGGCGTCGTCGAACATCTCGTCCATGTCGCCGGGGCCCATCTCGTCGGCCTCCCAGGCTTTGACCGCGGTGAACCACCAGCCGGGCTTGCCGTGCGAACCGATGACCGATGTGGGGAGCAGGGGGACCTGAGTCATGGGCGTGATCATAAGCCGGCCCCGACGATGCGCGCCAGATCGTCCCGTCCCCGCAGATCCTCGGGGCGACCGCCAAAAACGATCTCGCCGCGCTCGATGACGTAGAGCCGCGTCGTGGCCGCGGGCACGTGGTGGATGTTGGATTCCGCGACGAGAATCGCCGGCCCCAGCCGCGCGATGGCGGCGATGGACTCCGCAAGCTGGGGAATGATGGCCGGCGACAGCCCTTCGAACGGCTCGTCGAGCAAGAGCAGCGCCGGATCGAGCGCGAGCGCCCGCGCGATCGACAGCATCTTGCGCTCGCCGCCCGACAGCTGCGTGCCGCCGCGCGCGGCGAACGCCCGCAGCCGCGGAAACACCTCCCACGCGCGCGCGAGGCGCTCGGCTGCGGGCCGGCCGCCAGGCCGCGTCCACGTCGCGAGCTCGATGTTTTCAGCGACCGTGAGGTCGCCGAACACCGCGCTCTCCTCGGGTGCGTAGCCAACGCCGCGCGCGGCGATCGCGTGCGTGGGCAGACCGGCGATCGACGAGCCCGCCAGCATGATGGTCCCCGCCGACGGGCGCGTGTAGCCCATCACCGTGCGCAGCGTGGTGGTCTTGCCGGCGCCGTTGCGTCCGATCAGACAGACGAGCTCGCCGGCCGCGGCTTCGAGCGAGACCTTGCGGAGGATGTGGCTGGCCTGGATGTAGACGTCGACGTCGCGCAGCGCCAGCATCGCTAGAGCGGGCGGCCGACGACGGTGGCGACGACGTCGGCGTCGGCGCGGATCGCGTCCGGCGTCGCGTCGGCGAGCACGCGGCCCTGGTGCAGCGCCACGATGCGATGGGAGTACGCGAAGACGATGTCCATGTCGTGCTCGACCTGCACGATCGCGCGAATTCCCATGCGCCGTGCGGCGCGCACCAGCGTCTCCATCATGACCGTCTTGTCGGCCGTGCTGACGCCGCTCGTCGGCTCG
This sequence comes from Candidatus Methylomirabilota bacterium, assembly GCA_046725765.1. Lineage (GTDB taxonomy): Bacteria > Methylomirabilota > Methylomirabilia > Rokubacteriales > CSP1-6 > AR12. Next base: position 13,728 of record JBKOZH010000160.1, read on the forward strand.
TCCATGAGGATGACCTCGGGGCGCAGGGCGAAGGCGCTCGCGACGTCGAGCAGCTTCTTGTCGCCCTGCGGCAGCGTGCGCGCAGACCGCTCGAGCTTGTCGCCCAGGCCGAACAGCGCGGCGACATCCTCGACCGCGGCGCGCACCTCCCGGTCGCGCGACACCGCGCTGAACGGGCGCGCGCTGCGTCCGCGCCGCGCCAGCTCGGCGACCGCGAGCGTGTCAGCCACGCTGAGCGCGGGGAAGATCGTCACCAGCTGGAACGAGCGCGCCATCCCCAGGCGCGCCAGTCGCACGGGCCCGGCGCCCGCGACGTCGACGCCCTTGAAGCGCACGCGCCCCGACGACGGAGGCGTCAGACCGGTCAGCACGTTGACGAGCGTCGTCTTCCCGGCGCCGTTGGGACCGATGATCGAGACGAACTCGCCGGCGTCGACACGCAGGCTCACGCCGTCGAGCGCACAGGTATCGCCATAGAACTTCCGCACGTCGTCGGCCTCGAGCAGCGCCGTCACGCCGCCGGCGCCCGGCGCGCGTCGAGCAGGCCCATGAGACCGCGCGGAAAGAAGATGACGACGATGGCCAGGATCGCGCCGAAGACGAAGCGCCAGTACGGTGTGAGCGACATGACCGCGTCCTGCAGCAGGATGAACACCACCGCGCCGAGGACGGGACCGAGAAAGTGGTCGAAGCCGCCGAGGAGCAGCATGAACACGAGATTGCCCGAGTGGGTCCAGTAGGCGAGCAGGGGATCGGCCAGACCCGTCGGCACGACGAGCAGCACCCCGCCGACGGCGCCGAAGACGGCGGCGACGACGAACGCCGCCAGCCGATAGCGACGGACGCTGACGCCGAGCGACTCGGCCTTGGCGGCGTTCTCGCGGATCGCGCGCAGCGCCAGCCCGAACGGCGAGCGCACCAGGCGGCGCATCGCGATCGCGGCCAGAACGAGCACGCCCAGCGCGTAATAGTAGAAGGGGCCCGTGAGAAAGGCGACCTTGTCGAGGTGCTGGAGCGGCTGACCAAGCAGCACGGGACGCAGCACGCGCATGCCCTCGTCGCCACCGGTCAGCGTGTAGAACTTGTAGAGGAACGAGTAGAAGAGCATGCCGAACGCCAGCGTCAGCATGCCGAAGTAGATCTTCACGTAGCGCACGCACAAGAGCCCGACGGGCACCGCGACGAGCGCCGCCGTCACGGCCGCGGCGAGGAGCAGGACCTCCAGGCTGCGCACGCCGGCCCGGCTCGTGAGCGCGGCGGCGGTGTAGCCGCCGAGTGCGACGAAGAGCGCGTGGCCGAACGACAGCAGGCCGGTCGAGCCGAAGAGCAAATTCAGCCCGAGCAGCGCGATCGCGTAGCCGAACGCGGGCAGCAGCAGCGTCGTCGTGTATGGTATGCCCGCCACCGGCACCAGCAGCAGCGCGGCGGCCGCGAGCACGCCGAGTGCGCGTACGATCACGCGGTGGCCCGCGCGAAAAGACCCGCCGGCCGCAGCACCAGCACGGCGATGACGATCACGTAGATCGCGAGCATCTCGACCTCGGGCCAGGTCGCGATGGCCACGGCCTTGACCACGCCGACGATGAGCGCGCCCGCGAAGGCGCCGCGCATGCTGCCGAGGCCGCCGATCACGACGACCGCGAACGCCTCGACGATCAGGTCGATCCCCATCTCGTTGACGGCGGCGGTGGCGGGAATCACGAGGGCGCCGCCCACCGTGCCGAGCGCGACACCCAGCGTGAACACGCGCGTGTACACGCGCGTCATGTCGACGCCCATCGCCTCGGCCATCTCGCGGTTCTCGGCGGTGGCGCGCACGATGCGTCCAAAGCGCGTCCGCGCCAGAAACCATCCCATGCCCGCGGCGATGCCCGCGCCCGCGGCGATGACGACGAGATTGTAGGTCGGCACGGTGAGCGCGCCGATGCGCAGCTGGCCGAACGCGAGATAGACGTTGCCGAGCTGGTGCGGTGCCGTGCCCCAGAAGAACCGGATCACGTCCTCGAACATCAGCACCAGCGCGAACGTGAGCAGCAGCTGGAACGACTCGTCGCGGTCGTAGATCGGGCGCAGCAGCCGCTCGATGACCGGTCCGATGGCGGCGAGCGCCAGCCCGGCGCCGAGCAGGACGGGCAGGAACAACGGCGCGGGCAGCCCGGCGCCGAGCGCCCAGCGCACGGCCGAGACGCCGGCATAGGCGCCGAGCGCATAGAACGACCCGCACGCGAGGTTGAGGATCTTCTGGACGCCGAAGACGAGCTGCAGTCCCGCCGCGACGAGGAAGAGCACGGCGGCGTGGAAGACGCCGCCGAGCAGGATCCCGAGGAGCGTCAGACCTTCCAGCCGTTGATCCAGTCGTAGAGGCCGACGCCGGAGGGCTTCTGAATCTGCTTCGTCGTCATCGACTCCACCGGATCGATGGTCACGAAGTCGTGCCGGTTCTTGTGCGTCGTGAGGCCCTGAAAGAACGCGGCCTCCATGATGTGGTCTTCGCGATACCGCCGAGGCCCGGAGAGCGATTCCGCCTCCACGCCCTCGAGGGCCTGGATGATGGCGTCCTGCGCCGGCCACTTGCCGCCGGCCGCCTTCGCCGCGCGCTCGACGGCCGCCTTGTAGGCGACGATCGTGAAGTAGCCGTGGTCAGACTCGTAGTTCGGCCACTCCTTGAACTTTTCCGAGTGCCAGCGCGTGAACTCCTTCGCGAGGGCACTCGCCTTCGGGTTCTCGAAGTAGAAGCAGTTGTAGCCGAGGATGGCGCCCTCCGGCGTGAAGTCCTTCTTGAGCGACTCGTGCACGCCGCCGCCGGTGGTGAGCACGAGCTTCGTCGACTTCGTCAGCCCGGCCGCGTGCGCCTGCTTGAGGAAGATCGGCGTGTCGCCCGCCCAGAAGCACGAGAAGATCAGGTCGGGCTTGGCCTGCACCAGCGTCGCCACGTGGGACGTGAAGTCGGTGGCGCCGAGCTTGGGCCACAGCTCGCTGACGACCTGGATCTCGATGCCGTACTTCTTCATGATCGCGAGAAACGCCGCCCAGTTGTCCCGACCGTACGAGTAATCCGGATTGATGCCGGCGACGGTCTTGAACTTGCCCTTCCACTGTCGCGCCGTGATGATCGACGCCATCACCGCTTCGCACTCGTTGTCCGTGGAGCGGAACGAGTATTTCGGCTTGGGCATCGTCTCCTCGACGCCCTTCTGCGTGGTGGCGTCCCACGCCAGCCAGATCGTCTTCATCTCCTCGGCCGCGGGCCCGAGCGCCAATCCCACGCCGGTGGAGATTGCGCCGCTCACGACGTCGACCTTGTCGGACAGCGCCAGCTTGCGGAAGCGCTCGACGGTGTCCTTTGGGCTCGACTCCTCCTCGACGATCAGCTCGACCTTGCGGCCCAGAATGCCGCCCGCGGCGTTGATGCGGTCCGTCGCGAACTGCACACCGCGCAGGCCGGACTCGCCGACAGGCGCCGTCACACCGGCCTTCGCGGCCAGCACGCCGACGCGGACAGGACCGCTCTGCCCGAACGCGGGTGCGGCGTCCAGCGGCAGCGCGGCTGCGAGGCCGCCGGCACCCGAAAGCGTGAGAAAGCGTCGACGAGTCAAGCGCATGCGGTCCTCCTTGGTGGTCCGACGGCGGCGCCGGCGGGCGGCCATTGTAGCCCGCGTGCAAGCAAGGATGCTATATTCGCGGCGTCTCACGTCACGCGAAAGCCTGGGGGGCACTGTGTACGTCAGGTTCTGGGGTACCCGTGGCTCCATCGCCGCGCCGGGCGATCGCACGGCGCGCTATGGCGGCAACACCTCGTGCACAGAAGTTCGCACGGCGGACGGGACCATCATCGTGCTCGACTGTGGCACCGGCGCGCGTGAGCTCGGGCTGCACCTCACACAGACCCTGAAGCCACCGATACTTCTGCACCTCTTCATCGGCCATACCCATTGGGATCACATCCAGGGCTTTCCGTTCTTCGTTCCGGCATTCATTCCCGGCGTCGAGCTCAACGTCTACGCGCCGCTCGGCTTTCAGCAGAGCCTCGAGGAAGCGATGGCCGGGCAGATGGAGTACTCGTACTTCCCCGTCAAGCTGCGCGATCTGCGCTCGCGCATCCACTTTACCGAGCTCGAGGAAGGCTTCTTCCGCGTCGGCGACGTGCTGGTCGAGACGCAGTACCTGAATCACACCGCGCCGACGATCGCGTACCGGATCACCAGCGACGGCGCCACCCTCGCCTACGTCACGGACCATGAGCCGTTCTGGAAGCCGGAGGACGGCATCCTGCACCATCCCGGCGACCAGCGGCACGTCGTGTTCATGAAGGACGCGGACCTCGTCATCCACGACGCGCAGTACAGCGAGGAAGAGTATCGCCAGCGCGTGGGGTGGGGTCACTCCACGGTGGAATACGCGGTCGACGTCGCGATGGAGGCCGGCGCGCGCCGCGTGGCGCTCTTCCACCACGATCCGACGCATGACGACGCGACGCTGGAGCGACTGGAGGTCGGCGCCAAGGCGCGCGCGCGCGACGCCGGCTCGCGCATGGAGGTCTTCGCGGCACGCGAGGGCATGGAGCTGACGGTGACCGGCAACGGGCACGCGGCGCCGGTGTCCGATGTCTCGGCGCTTCGCCGCCGCCTCGTCGCGGGCGCGCGCGTGCTCGTCGTGAGCGCCGACGACACGCAGGTGATGGCGATCGAGGACGTGCTGGCGGAAGACGGCATGGTCGCCCTGCCGGTGCCCGACATGCACGCCGCGCTGACGCGCGGCGCCGAGCACATGCCGGATCTCGCGATCATCGACGCCGACCTGCCGCACGCCGATGGCATCGACCTCATCCGTCAGTTCCGGTCGCGCCTGGACCGTCCGAAGTTCCCGATCCTGCTGCTCGCCGACCGGCCCGACGGCGCGACCGACCGCGCCGAGAGCGGCGCGACCGACTATCTGGCCAAGCCCTACAGCCCGCCGATGCTGCGCGCGCGCGTGCGCGCCTGGCTCGCCCGGACGCTGGTCGCCGTCGACGTCCCCCCGAGGTCTG